>CAYSXI010000196.1:0-9760 GCA_964434955.1 uncultured Pirellulaceae bacterium | reverse complement strand
TTTTTTCTTTTTTTTGGGTTCCGCCACCAACGGTTTCACGGAACCCTGATTTAACATCCGGTAGGTTTCGTAATTGCCGTCGATCACTTGAACTTGCCCCGGAGTGACAACCAGAAGGTGATCGCAAACTTCGTTCAAAAAGTAGCGATCGTGACTTACAAGCAACAACGTGCCATCGAACTTGCGTAAAGCGGCCTCCAGGGCATCTCGCGCCCACAGATCGAGGTGGTTGGTCGGCTCATCGAGAATCAAGAAGTTGGCGTCCTGGGAAGCCAGTGCGGCCAGGGCCACGCGGTTTCGCTCACCTCCGCTCAGGCTGGCCACTTTTTGCGCGGCGGTATCACCGGTCACACCGAAGCGGGCGAGCATGTCCCGCCTTTCGGTCAACGTGAATTCTTTATGGGAAGGTCGAATTGCGTCTTCCGCAAGATCCTGATCGCCGACGCATTTCAAATGCTGATCAAAGTAAGCAATCTTGACTCCGGTCCCATTCTTGACTTCACCGTCATCCAAATCCAACTGCCCCAACAAAGTCCTCAGCAGCGTGGTCTTCCCACAGCCATTGGCGCCCATGATCCCCCATCGCTCGCCACGTTCGATTTGGAACGTCAGTTGCTCGAAAAGCGGAGCATCAAAACCTTTGGCAATTTTTTCCGCCCGGAGCACAATGTCACCACTACGATCACAGGGAGGAAAGTGCATTGTCGGGGTTCGAATTTCACGTGGCAAATCAACGAGCTCGATTCGCTCGAGTTTCTTGCGGCGATCTTCGGCCTGAGCATGCTTCTGACCGTGATGGTGCTTGCGAACGAAGTCTTCCAGTTTTGCGATTTCTTCCTGCTGCTTCTCGTAGGTTCGTCTTTGAACTTCGAGACGTTCGGCTTTGAGCGTTTTGTATTTCGAGTAATTGCCCGGATAAACGTCGATCGAACCGTTGACCAACTCCAGCGTTTTCTTGGCGACTCGATCGATAAAAAGTCGGTCGTGACTCACCAAAAGGAATGCCTGTTTTGAATTGGCAAGAAATTCCTCCAGCCATTCCGTGGCTTGAATGTCGAGGTGGTTGGAAGGCTCATCCAACATCATCAAATCGGGTTCGGCCAACAAAAGCTGCGCGAGCAAAAGGCGATTCTGCTGGCCGCCACTCAATTGAACGACCGGTTTCTTGAACTGCTCTTCCTCAAAGCCCAGGCCGCTCAATACCGATTTGATTTTGTGATCAAAATTGAATCCGCCGCGATTGTTTAACTCGGTTTGAATTCGGTCGAACTGTGCCCCTAGCTTCTCAAGCTCCCTGGGATCTGACGATTCGCCCATCTGTGTCGCGATCGATTCGGATTGCTTGCCGAGTTCCAGCAACTCATGCATCGCTCGAAGCGCAATATCCCAAACGGTTTCCTCGGGCCCAAAGTCCGGACGTTGCTCCAGGATTCCAATCGACACGGATTTACCACGTTCGATTTGACCGCGGTCCGGGTCCAGCTTGCGAGAAATCAAAGAAAGCAAAGTCGACTTGCCAGCGCCATTGGGACCCACCAGGCAGACATGTTCGCCAGAACGAATGTCAAAGCTGACTCGGTCCAGCACGGGGTCGCTGGAAAAATACTTACTGACGTTTTGTACCGAGAGCAGAATCATGGAACTATTTTTGAAGGGCAATCCAGTGCCCTGCAATCTATTCCAGGCCTGGCAAAACGAAAAGAGCCATCCCAAGGGACGGCTCTTCGGAGGACATGACTTAGGCGATAACGCGAATTCACCGCGTCATCGGGGTCATCCTTGATCTTCTTGTTCGACGTTGACAGGTTCCATTTCTTTGGTGTTCCGCTCGATTGCCAAAACCGTTGTGCGTTGCTGACAACCATCTCGACTGGCGGCCACAATCGGAATCACCTGACGTCGGTCCGGCATCGGCATTCGGATCGCAAAGGTGCCATCGGAGTCCGTCCGAACCGGCTCGCCGGCCAGCGAAATACTTGAGCCCGGCGTTGCTTTTCCATACACAACCATTTCCACGTCAACGGAAAAATCCAGGTTGTTGACAATCTGCCCATTGGGGCCAGTGAACTGAGCAAACAAGGATGTTGTCATGGGACGGCGAAGTTTTTCTTCGAAGACATCGCGAAGGTCGGATGATTCTTCCGGCCCCGTCGCCGAACTGCTTTGCGAATAAACCTTTTCATAGTTCGATTCGATGTCGGCCCAACTCAGGTCAAACGACTCGTTGGCGCCTGGAACCGGCGTCGAAACTTCATGGCTCTTGGCAATCATGTGGAAGCGACCATTGTCACCCAAATAGCCAATTGCGACTCGATACGTCTTCGGCGGCTCCGGAACTTCAATGAACCAGTTGTTAACGCCACCGTGAATCTGAATTTCGCGTACGATTTGGTCGACTGTATTATTCGATTCGTCGGAGGCCGATTCGGTGACTCGCAGAATCGGCTTGGCGTTGTGCCAATGCGGGCCCATCGCAACTTTGGCTCGCCGAATCGAAGCCGAAGTGATTTCCCAATAAGCTTGTACCCAATAGGAATCCCGGACGATCAAAATGATTCGATCCTTTTCGGGCGGCTGATTTTTTCCGTTCGAAAGGCTTTTCATCGACTCGAGTTTCATTCTCTCGCGTCGAATTTGCTGAGCCAAGCGTGGGTTGCCCGCCGGTTTGGCCTTGGCCGAGATTCGACCGTTCTTGGCAACTTTGGCCGTCTTTGCGGTACCGTTTTTCACAGCCCGGCCATTGCCTGCGCGTCCATTTTCGGCGCGTCCATTTTCGGCGCGTCCATTGGTGGCGCGGCCATTGGCGGCGCGGCCATTGGCGGCCGTTTTTTTCTCAGCCTTCTTTTTCGCCAGTTTGAGCAAAGCTTTTACGAGCTGTTCCTTCCGCATGGAATGCCAGCCCTGAACGCCCTTCTTCTTGGCCATTTGAGCCAAGTCTTTGGAAGTCTGAGAACGAAGTTTTTCTGCCGTCAACAAAACCAAATGCCTCCCGCGGCCTCTCAGCGCTTTCCACGCTTTCCGCGAATGTTTTTCCCGGCGCAAGATATCCCGATCGCGCGCAGAGCATCAATAAAAGATAAGTTGTTCTCTCCTAACAACTTACGGACGGCGACGCTCAAAAAGAATCAAGGTCCAAAGGCGAAGGGCGGAATGCCTTGGGTGAATACCCTCTTCTGATCTCGCAAAACCGATACTACCTGAAAATCCCGAAATTGCAAATTTTCAAGCCGGTTTTGACGCGTAAACCATCGCCATAAGTCCCTAAAAAACATGCACTTACAACAAATTCCGGATAAAAGTTTGAGGCGATTTGCGAGATTCAACGCGAACGTGTTGCTGCATACAAAACAAGCTGCCCCAAAAGGACTAGGCAGGCCTTTTGAGCTGCCTAAAATCTCTGTAACTTTATGTTTTCAAAAAACTTGCGCGGACATTGAGAAAAATTTCACAAAGTCCATTGACCCCTGTTTGTACCTCAGATAGATTGACTTGCGGCCTTGAGGCGAACTCTGTTCCAAATGCGCTGTTTTTGGGGTTTGAAACGGCATTGAAGGCAACCCCTCGGTTGCCCACTTGCGATGGAAAAAGACACTTCTGATCGAGATCCGCATCCATCGAATACTCGATCCGAAGATGAAGAATCCGTCGATAAGATAGACGACCGTTCGCAAACTGCGAAAGCTTTGGACATCGTTTCAAAGATCACTGCCATCTGCTTGATGATGGCCCTGCCCGCAATCGGCGGCTACTACGTTGACCAGTGGTTGGGCACCAAAATCGTGTTCATTCTTTTGGGCACCGCGTTTGGCATGTTTGCATCAGGCTGGCAGCTTTTCAAGTTAACGCAAGAGTTAAACAAGAATTGAATCTTCTGATTCGATTCAACAACCGCAATCGAAATGATGGGCAAGCAAGATTCTCCAATCGGCAAGTTGCTCACCCGAATCGGGGAGGACACCAACGCAGGACTATTCTTGCGCGCGTCCCTGATCGTGGTCGTTCAGCTGCTTGTTCTATTGGGTCTGCTGCTCTTGATTCAACTGGGCGTGTTTCGCTGCTCAATCGGCGATTTGATTTTGGTATTTGGCATGATGGTGCTTTGCCAGGTCGTCGGACAATTAATTGCGGAGCGTCCTCAGGGAGTCGACTGGGTGACCCTTCGGCTCTTCGGTTCACTGGCCGTGCGAACATTTTTTCCACTGGCCATTATTTTTATCGCAGACATCACGAGCGAAGGCGGATTTGTGAATCAGGTTTTGATTCCCGTTTTCGTATTTTACTTTGTGGGCTTGGTTCTCAGTTCGGCTCAGCACCTGATGAAGTTGAACGACGACGAAGAATCGATTGGCACGGAAACTTCTTCGAGAAATTCGAGTGCGTCCACCTAGTGAAGTTCCCTCAAGCTGTTAAGTTATTGACGTGATTTCGCCGCACGATTTTTCGTGGCATTTGCAATGATTGGAAATAGCGTGTTACACGGAAACAACGACATCTTTACCGACGATTTGGCCAACGAAAGTAACGATTTTGCGAACCCGCAGGATCCAAAATCGGAGTCCAAGAAATCGGATGATGCTTCGACCAAAAAACAGGACAAGAAATCCGACGATTCGAAGCAGGATGATCATGCGAAAGATGATCACTCGAAGAAAGATGATCATGCGAAAGATGATCACTCAAAGAAAGATGATCATGCGAAAGATGATCACTCAAAGGACAACAAACAAGACCACAAAGACGATAAGCATGGCGACAAAGATCATGCTGACGATGATCACAGCAAGGATGATCACTCGAAGAAAGATGATCACGGGGACGACGCGCACGGGGACGACGCGCACGGGGACGACGGGCACGGGGACGACGCGCATCATGACGATCACGGTGATGGCCACGGTGGTGAACATCACGGCAGCTCGTTCTTCCATGAACCCGACATGACGCTCGGGGAAAAACTCAGTGAGGGGATGAAGAGTCAATTGGACACCGGTCACTTGTTCGACCACGTCAAAGACGCTGAATCGCTTCATCTTCCTTTCCATACGCACCTCGACATTCCAAAGACGGGAATGCAGGAAGTCAAAGTCGGGGACTACGTTGTATTTCGTGGACAGCCGACCAAATTCATGGCGCTTGAATTGTTGGCCGCCATCATCGTTGTCGGATTGTTCACGACTTTGGCGACAAAGATCCGTGGTGGAAAACAGGCCAAGGGTCGTTTCTGGAATTTGCTGGAAGTATTCGTGGTCTATGTGCGTGATGAAATTGCCAAGCCAGCGATTGGTGAAAAAGACACCAATCGATTTTTGCCCTTCCTTTTAACCACCTTCTTTTTCATCCTTTGCCTGAATTTGCTGGGCATGATTCCCCAGTTGGGTTCGGCGACTGGATCGCTTGCGGTGACAAGCGTTTTGGCGATTTCGGTGATGTGCGTGGTGGTCGGCTCCGGGATGAAGAAAATGGGCGTCGTTGGCTTCCTCAAAGCCCAGGTTCCGTCGATGGATCTACCGCCTCTGTTGGCTGTGATTTTGATCCCGATGATCTGGGTCATCGAGATTTTTGGTCTATTTGTGAAACATTTCGTGTTGGCCGTTCGATTGTTTGCCAACATGTTTGCCGGTCACTTGGTTCTTGCGGTACTCGTTGCTTTCATTGGCGTCACCGTGGGTACCGCGTTGTTCTATGCGGTGGCTCCCATCGCCGGACTCGCGACCGTGGCCTTTAGTATTTTGGAATTGTTCGTCGCATTTTTGCAGGCGTATGTATTTACTTTCTTAGCAGCTCTTTTTATCGGTTCGGCTCAACATGCTCACTAAGACCGTATGACGGCAGTTGAGAAGAAACGGTTTAGAAACATTTTTTAAATTTCGGAGTTTCGACATGGCGAAGTGGTTCAAAGTATTTTTGTTGGTTCTTTTGGTCGGTGTTTGCGTCTCAGCATTTGCTGCAACCGATGCTTCTGCTCAAGAGGGCTTGGTCGCTCAACAAGGCACCATCGCGATCAACGCGAACGACGGTGAAACATCTCCTTACACTGGTTTGGCTGCCATTGGTGCTGGCCTGGCAATCATCGGTGCGGGTCTGGGGATTGGCAAGATCGGTGAGTCGGCATGTGCTTCGATGGCACGTCAGCCTGAAATGGCCGGTCGAATTCAAACGGCCATGATTATTGCGGCCGCGTTGATCGAGGGTGCTGCGTTCTTTGCTTTGATCGTTTGTATCATCAAGTAACGTCGTTCCGGTTGAAAACTTTTTCGGAGAAATTCGATGACTGAGACTCTGTTCCAGGTTTCAGCTTTGCTTGCCGAGTCCAAGGGCGGCGGAAGCCCCCAGGCGATTGAATTCAATCCTGACCTGGCCTTGTTCACGGTAATTATCTTCGTGGTGTTGCTGATCGTTTTGGGCAAGTTTGCCTGGAAGCCGATCATCACGGCACTGGATGAGCGCGACAAAGGAATTGCGGACGACATCGAGTCGGCCCGCATCGCCAATGAGAAAGCGCAAACCATGCTGCAAGAGTATGAAAACAAGCTCGAGCACGCAGGCGAAGAAGTCAAGCAAATGTTGGCAGATGCCAAAGCCGAAGCGGCAACCGCCAAGCAGAAGATCCTGGACGATGCCAATGCCGAAGCTCAGCGACAGCGGGAACGCGCCGTCGCCGAGATCGAGGCGGCCAAGGATCAAGCGGTTCGCGAACTTGCGGAACGCAGTGTGGATTCGGCTGTTTCACTTGCCGGCAGTCTCGTCAGCAAAGAGTTGAATCGGGATTCGCACCAGAAATTGATCGAGGATTCTCTCGATCGGTTTGTCAGTAATAACTAACCCAGGTTTTTGTCGAGCAATCAAAAATGGCTGAAGTCCAAACGACACAACCGACGGTTTTTGATACCGACCGCCAATATCTTGGCGATGTGTATGCAAAGGCCATGTTGAGTGTCGGCCAAGAAGCCGGAAACATGGATCAAGTTCTCGAGGAACTCGATTCGTTTACCGATGCCATGTCGAAACTTGATTCGATTCGACTTGCCCTGGAATCACCAAGGGTCGCGACACCCGAAAAACTTGCCGTCGTCGACAAAGTGACGACGGCGGCCAAGTGCTCCGAAGAGTTCAAGCGTTTCCTCAAAGTCCTGGTGGAGAAAGGCCGATTCGATTGCCTTTTCGCCGTTCGACAAAGCGCTCAAAAGATGTATCAGGAAATGGCCGGCAAGGTGGAAGCCCGAGTAACCACCGCCGATGAAATTGACGACGGTTTGCGAAACAAAATTGCCGAAAAACTATCGACGTTTCTCGGCAAGGACGTCCTCGTCAGAACCGACGTCGACCCCAACATCATTGGTGGAATGGTCGTCCGAGTTGGCGATACCGTTTTCGATTCCAGTATTGCAAATGAACTGAATCGGGTTCGCCATGGTGCCGTCCAACGTGCTGGACAGGAAATTCGAAAATCACTTGATCGGTTCGCGTCGGAATAGACGGCGAGTCCGAATCACCAAAACAATAAACGTGTACGAGGAATTCAATGAAATTCAGTGCTGATGAAATCGCCTCGGTCATCCAGGAAGAGATCAAGCAGTACGACAGTCAAATCGATGTCCGCGAAGTCGGTACGGTCCTGGAAGTCGGTGACGGTATTGCTCGAGTTCATGGTTTGACCGGAGTTGCAGCCGGTGAGATGGTCGAGTTTCCCGGTGACATCCGCGGCCTCGCTTTTAACCTGGAAGAAAACTCCGTCGGGGTCATTATTCTTGGGGACTACCTCAAGATTAACGAAGGGGACGAAGTCAAAGCCCTGGGACAACTTTTGAGTGTTCCGGTTGGCCAGGAAGTCGTCGGCCGCGTCATTGACCCGCTTGGAAATCCGCTTGATGGAAAAGGCCCTATCAATGCCTCGGAGACCCGCCCCGTTGAAGTCATCGCCCCGGGCGTGGCTGAGCGAAAAGGCGTTCACGAGCCGATGCAAACCGGGATCAAAGCCGTCGATGCGATGACGCCGATCGGTCGTGGTCAGCGTGAATTGATCATTGGTGACCGGAAGACCGGAAAAACGGCGGTTGCCATTGACGCGATTATCAACCAGAAAGCCACCGGCGTTAAATGTTTTTACATCGCGGTTGGCCAAAAGGATTCCAGTGTCGCCGGGGTGATCAAAACACTCGAAGAAGTCGGTGCCATGGATTACACCACGGTGATCGTCGCCGGTGCCAGTGCTCCTGCCCCGCTTCAGTACATCGGTCCCTACGCGGGAACTTCGATGGCCGAACATTTCATGTGGCAAGGCGAACATTGCCTGGTAGTCTACGATGACTTGTCAAAGCAAGCCAACGCTTACCGCGAACTGTCACTTTTGATGCGTCGTCCGCCAGGGCGTGAGGCCTTCCCCGGTGACGTATTTTACTGCCACAGTCGTCTGCTCGAACGTTCATGTAAGTTGAACGACGAGTTGGGAGCCGGTTCCATCACTTCGCTTCCAATCATTGAAACACTTGAAGGCGAAGTATCCGCCTACATTCCCACCCACGTGATTTCGATCACCGATGGTCAGATCTACCTCCAACCGGACTTGTTCTTCGCGGGTGTTCGCCCTGCGATCAACGCGGGTATTTCCGTATCGCGAGTGGGCGGTGCTGCCCAGGTAAAAGCGATGAAAAACGTCGCTGGTGGTTTGCGTTTGACGCTCGCCGCTTTCCGCGAATTGGAGGCGTTTGCTCAACTTGGTACCGATCTCGACGCCGACACGCAAAAGCGTCTCGACCGGGGATACCGAATGGTCGAACTGCTCAAGCAGGGTCAATACAAACCGCTGAGCGATGTCGACCAAATCATGCTTATTTTTGCCGGTAACGAAGGCTACCTGGACAATGTTCCCGTCAAGAACATTCTCCAATGGGAAGATGAGTTTCTGGCTTTTGTCCATGATCGAAAACCTGAATTGGTAACGCTGATGGACGAAAACAAGAACGATGGAAAAGCAATGAAGGATTCGGAGCACGATACGACCAAGGGCGTTCGTGCGGCACTTGAAGAATTCAATCAATCCTTCAAGCCCGAGGACTAATCCGGCTGCGGTAATTCGATGAACTCAGAAAACCCTGAAGTCCAAAACGAAGCTGCGGCTTCGAAGGAATTTGGCGAAGTGCCAAAGGACGCTCAGACGATGGCGATGCTAAGCCATTTACTGGGAGGGCTGTTCTGTGTTCTCGGTTCGCTGATCATCTGGATCATCAAGAAGGACGACCATCCTTTCATTGATGACCAGGGAAAAGAAGCAACGAACTTCCAGTTGATGATTCTGATTTTTCATTTCATCGCCTGGATTATCACAGCCGCCACTTGTGGCATTTTGTTTTTCGTTCCAATGATTCCATGGTTGCTGGGTTTGATCATGGGCATCATTGGCGGCATGTCGGCCAACTCCGGCACGCCCTATCGATATCCGTTTAACATTCGATTTATCAAGTAGTAAAAAATGGCCAACGCCCGAGCACTCGATAAACGCCGAAAGTCGATCCGCAACATCAAAAAGATCACGCGGACGATGGAGCTGATCGCGACCGCGCGATTCAAGAAGGCCATGGACCGCGCGACCGAAGCGGCCGCGTATACAAAGAAGATTTCCGAGATCGTCGCTGACCTTTCTCAGGCCGATCTCAGCTTCAGTCATCCGCTGCTGACTCAACCAGAAGAGCAGACAAAGAATGTCCTGCTCGTGCTGACTTCAAACCGCGGACTCTGCGGTGGTTACAACGCCAACGTCCTG
>CAYSXI010000195.1:0-9761 GCA_964434955.1 uncultured Pirellulaceae bacterium | reverse complement strand
TGGCACACCCGCCCTGACAAAACCACTCGCTCGCGCTTCGTGCTTGTATTTGGTGTTCGATGTTCACTCGTCCGCGCTTCGTGTTCGCATGATGAACGCGGATGGTCTGCTTATTCACTCGCTCGCGTTTCGTGTTCGTTTGACGGCCTTGGGCAAACATATACACTCGCTCGCACTTCGTGCTTGTGTGAATGGAAGGTATGAGCACCTCTATACAAGCACGAAGCGCCAGCGAGTGGTTCCCCATCGGTAGCCTTACCAGGACGAAGCGCCAGCGAGTGGTTCCCAGTGCAAACGAATTACGCGGGAAAAGCTGGAGCACTACCGCAGGCGACAAAATCACAATCGCCAGCAAGAGAAAATTTAGAGCAACCGACCAAATCAGCCCGACTCGCTAGCGATTTTTTGTTTGGGGCCGTCTATCACGGACCCATGAAGGGATCGTGAATGGGCAATTCGGCCGAATTGACTCAAACCCACTACCCATTCATTGGGACCAAAGGTGTATTCAAACCTTGTCCATTCGAAGCCACTACCGAGAAGCTAGCATGTGAAAAAACATTGACGAGTTTTTCGATCTTTAGGATAAGCACACACCCATTTTTCTTCGATTGGTGAATGCCCATGGATTTCCCAAAGACTCATCGTTTCGCGCCGATGTTTTACCTTGTCATTTTGGCCATACTCATTTCGGAAACCGGAGCGCAACAATCGCTGGTACCCGCCCAAACAATTTCGAAGAAATCACAACCGAACCTTGCGACTCGAATGCGGAATCAAGATCCGCAGGAGCAAGAGGATGATTGGATCACCGTTGGGCCGGGGGCCAATCTAAAACTAGATTCGATCCAAACGATGGCCAGGACCGCCGCCAAAGAACTGCAGTTTAAACTGCTGTTTGAAGAAAACGTATTCGGCAACGATCAAGCACCAATCAAATTCAGCGAAGAGATCAAACTCAAACCCGAAGAGTTTTTTCAACTGACCCAAACGATTTTAAGGTCCAAAGGGTTGGCGATTGTTAACACGGACAACGACGGGATCAAACAAGTCATTCAGTTGACTCGCATTCGCCCCTTCGCCCCGGAGATTGCCGCAGACCAACTAAAAGCCGGGGAGTACCTGACGCAAGTCTACAAGTTGGAACACATTGCAACCACAAAAGCGATCGAGTTGATCAACAACTATTTTGACCGCAAAACAGGAAACAACTCGGCGAATCCACCAATCAACTCGATTCCGGAACGAAAACTGTTGATCGTGACGGAAACCAAAACCAACATCAAGAAAATCGACAAACTCATCAAACAATTTGATGTGGCTATGGAGACTTCAAAACTGGAATTCGTGGAAGTGGGTTCGGTTCAGGCAGAGGAAGTCGTTGCAGACGTTGAAAAGATACTCAAGCTCAAACGCGACGCGACAAAAAATGAAAGTGGGGCCATTGGATTCGCAGAAAACGTATCGGTCACCGCTGAGAACCGGACAAATCGAATTGTCTTGGTGGGTCCAGAGCAAGGTGTGGCCCAAGCCAAATCGTTGATCAAAGAGCTACTAGGAAACGAAAAGCCCTTGCTGATCCGACCCTATCGGTTTCGTTTTATCACGGCTCAAAAGATGGATGAATACATTCGAAGCTCATTGGGAAACTTGACGAAACAGCAAATTGATTCCATTTACAAAAGCAAACTGGACGCGCAAACGAACCAGTTGGTCGTCACAACAAGAGCTGAGATTCACCAGCAGATTGCTGAGTTGCAGAAAGAATTGGATCGCCCTGTCGACAAGTCTGCCGTCAAACAAAGTAGTCCAATTCAATATTACGAAATCAAACATGTGAAAGCGGAGGAGATTCTTCGAACGATCCAATCCGTCGAGCGCAACATGTTTCGACAGGGGAGTCAGGGCGGACCAGCGCAAAATGTCAACGAAGTCGGCCCATCCCAAGATAGGGGCAGTACCGTTCGAGGAATCAACGAACTGAACCCGGCAATTTCTCCTGGCGAACCGCAGCGTTCTCGAACGGTTGGCGAACTCAACGATCCTTATGGATATCAGCAAGAGGGACTGCCGCCGGGACAGGAAGGGTTTCTTGGACGTTCGCCTTTGTTGAATCGCCTTGCCAACTCGCTTTCGACTTCATTCGCTGACTCCAATTCGCTGGTGCCCGGAAAGGCCTCTGTGGTCGTTGACAAGAATTCGAACATGTTGATCGTGAATGCCGAGCCGGCGGTTCAAAGACTCTATGCCGAATTGATCGCGAAACTTGATCGACCTCGACCACAAGTACTGGTCGAAGTCACGGTTGTGACGATCGATTGCGGAGACGATGCAAACCTGGGAATCGAGATTTCTTCAGGGGATCGCAATGGTAGCAAAAGGCTGTTTGCATTTACACAATACGGATTGAGTACCGTGGACCCGACCAACGGCGCGCTTTCCATCTTGCCTGGGTTGGGATTCAACGGAACGCTGATTGATGCCGACATTGCCGATATCGTCTTGAGGTCATTGG
Organism: uncultured Pirellulaceae bacterium; assembly: GCA_964434955.1. Taxonomy (GTDB): domain Bacteria; phylum Planctomycetota; class Planctomycetia; order Pirellulales; family Pirellulaceae; genus JANQLU01. Next base: position 7,246 of record CAYSXI010000195.1, on the reverse strand, counting down.
CGACTCACACGCGAACACGCGTGGTTGCGGCACCACGAATCTTGGTCAACGACAATGCGACCGGAGTGTTGTCCAGTGTTGCAGAAGTCCCCTACGCACAGATCAACGCTTCGAACACCGTTGCGACCACAACGGTGGGAGGATTTGCGGAAGCGGGTACCACCATCACCGTGACTCCTCAAATTGGTGAGGGGGACAATCTGAATCTTGAATTCGATGTCATCATCAGCGATTTCACGGACGCCCCGACAGAAAACTTGCCGCCACCCCGCAGGAGTGATCAGGTTAAGAGCAGCGTTACGATTCCCGATGGTCACACGGTCATCGTTGGTGGGCTCAGGCGAAAGCGCGATTCGAATACGCGGCAAGGACTGCCCTTTGTTGAAAACGTTCCCGTTTTTCGCTTGCTTTCGAGCAACCTCGGAGTCGAAAATGATCACCAGAACATTTACGTATTTATCAAGCCCGTGATACTTCGTGACGACAAGTTTCGCGACTTGCAATTTCTATCCCATCACGAAAGACGTGAGGCACGAATTCCTCACGATCTGCCAAAAAGTTGTCCGATCCTGATCAAGTAAATCCTCGTAAAATTGTTTCGGAAGCAACTTCACTTCTCCTGAAACTCGATTCGCGTTTTCAAGTTCCTGGCGAGGTGGATTCGTTGGGCGACCTTATTTCGTATGCGCAAGGCAACGTCCCTGATCGAGAACTACTCGAGGTGCTTGCGAAAGTTTTGGATTTGCCATTTCATGACGCGATTCGAGGCCGGCGGACGCTTGAAGTGTTCGTGAATGAGATTCCAATTGCGATTGCAAGAAGATTCGTGATGATGGCTTTCGTCGATCACGAGGGCGAAATCGAACTAGGAATTGGAAGCTATCAGGGCATCTTGGAGCGAGATAATATCTCTCGACTGTTGGGGCAGCCACTGTCGATTTTCCTTGCGGATCCTGCCGAGATTGAATTGTCGATCAATACGGCCTATCAAAGTCGAGCAAGTCAGACGACGGATGCAATCCAGTCTCTCGATGGACAAGGCGATCAAATAGAAATTCAGGCTGCAGACGATTTGCTTGATGAGGCTGGGAAGTCTTCCGTAATCAAACTCGTGAATTCGATTTTATTCGATGCGGTCCAAGTGAACGCATCCGATATTCACATCCAGCCCTACGAGCCTTTTCTTCAAATTCGTTTCCGGATTGACGGGGTTCTCTTTGACAAGTTTGAGATCCCCAAACAGTCACAAGAAGAAGTAGTCAGCCGATTCAAAGTAATCGCCAAAATGGATATTGCGGAAAAAAGGTTGCCCCAGGACGGCCGGGCATCGATTCGAGTTGGAGATCGTCAAATTGATTTGCGAGTCGCCAGCATTCCGACTCAGGATGGTGAGCGTATTGTTATTCGCTTGTTGGACAAGAGCCGACAATTGTTCACGCTTGATCAGATTGGAATGCACTCAAGGATACACGAGCAATTTCGACGTCTGGTACAACGAGAACATGGAATGGTATTGGTGACGGGCCCAACTGGAAGCGGAAAAAGCACGACACTTTACGCATCACTTCAGGAAATTGACATCAAGCAAAGAAACGTTCTTACACTGGAAGACCCGATTGAATACCGACTTGAAGGAATCAGCCAGACGCAGGTTAACGAAAAGAAAGGAATGACATTCGAACGCGGTTTGCGGAACATTCTTCGCCAGGATCCTGACATTATTATGGTCGGAGAAATTCGAGACGCGGAGACTGCCGAACTGGCGATCCAGTCTTCCCTGACTGGGCACATGGTCTTTTCTACTTTGCATACACAGGATGCGCCGAGCGCCATTTCTCGCCTGATCGAGTTGGGGATCGAGCCCTATCTTGTTGCTAACAGCGTCGACGCGGCCTTGGCGCAAAGGTTGATCCGCAAGATCTGTGAAAACTGCAAAACGCAGGTTGACCCGGGAACCGCCGATAACCGTTTCACCGAAAGCCTGATGGAACGAGTTAAATCAATGTGGGTCGGGAAAGGCTGTGACCAATGTCGCGGCACCGGGTATCGAGGCCGGCTGGGGCTTTTTGAGTTGATGGTTGTGGACGAAGAAATAAGCGAAGCCATTCACAAAGTCGAAACGACCAACTCGATTCGTAACATCGCGATTAGAAACGGAATGTCACGATTGATCGATGACGGAATCCAGAAAATAAACGCTGGAAATACGACCGTAGAGGAAGTCATTCGCGCGACAAATATCTAGTTCGATAACGGGGAATAGACGAAGCAGTGCCCAACTTCTTCTACACGTTATTTGGCGAACGGCACGACGATGACTGATCTTGCGAACTAAAAATTCATGTTCATCAGTGCACCAATGATTCCACAGATCACGGCGAACGCAAGAAACAGGGTCATGATCAACAGGACACCAATTAATACCAATCGCGTTCTCAAGTAGTCCGTGTTAGGTGCCAAACGAGTCATGGAAATGCCAAAGGCCACGTAGCTGAAGGCGAAACAAACGACGCCAGTCGCGAATAAGTTGATTGATTCTGGTGGGAGTTTTCGTAGCGGCATCTCAGTCCGAAACCGACCAGGAGCAGCACGAAGCGATAACGCGTGATTCCAAGTCCCCTGCCATACAAGCACGAAGCGCGAGCGAGTGGTTCAATTGGCGCAATCGAAAACGTAGCGCAATCGAAAACGTAGCGCAATCGAAAACGTAGCGCAATCGAAAACATAGAGCGCAATCGAAAACGCAGGGAGCAAGAAACACGCAGAGGTGTCCGAGCAATCCGATGAAAGCTATACGCGCTACCTACAACTGCGACGTTGCCAGGAAATGCCAACTCCCCATATTGTGTGTTTAAGGACGCGGCATATTGCGCGTTTGAGAACGCGGGCAATTTCCCCGGAAGACTTCGGCGGCTGGACGCGTTCAACAAAACGGTCGGCTCGCCAGTTTGACATTCGCCCGGGTACGAGCGAAACTGGGCGACTGATTCGCTTGGTCAATTTTCCCTGGAAAACGCGATGCTTCGACTGCTTTCTATTTCGTTTCTTGTTGTCTCCATTCTTTCGTGTTCACTGTCAGGTCAAGAGGCCGCCAAGAAAAACTGGTACCGCGGAAATCTACACACCCACTCGCTGTGGAGTGATGGCAACGATTTTCCCGACATGATCGTCAAGTGGTATGTCGACAACGATTACAACTTCCTGGCACTGACCGACCACAACATCCTTTCGAACAAAGAACGTTGGATGGCGCTGAGCAAGATTGAAAAACGCGGCGGCAAGAATGTTTTGGAAAAGTACCGGGCGGCATTCGGTGAGAACTGGGTCGAGATTCGAGGCGATCTTGATCAGGGCGATGTGGCGGTCCGACTCAAAAAATATGGTGAGATTCGCAAACGTTTTGACAAATCAGGCGAATTCATGCTGATGACCGGGGAAGAAATCAGCGACAGCGTCAATGGGCTTCCCTTGCATATGAATGCAACGAATCTCAAACTTCTTCTCCGCCCCACTGGCGGGAAAACGATTCGCGAAGCCATGACACGAAACCTGCGCGCCGCCCAACAACAAGCGGAGGAAGAGAATCGTCAAATTCTGGTCCATCTGAACCATCCGAATTTTGGTTGGGCCGTGACGGCCGAAGATCTCGCGGCAGTGACGATCGAAAAGTTTGTCGAAGTTTACAATGGACACCCCGGCGTCAATCATCTGGGTGACAAGAATCATCCGAGCGTCGAACGAATCTGGGATATCGCCAACACGATTCGAATCAGCGAGCTCGATTCGGCTCCGTTGTTTGGCTTGGCAACCGACGATAGTCACAACTACCACGGAAAACCGGGCTCCCACACGGGACGAGGGTGGATCATGGTCCGCGCGAGTGAGCTGACGTCAAAGTCCATTCTGACAGCCGTCGATCAAGGTGACTTTTATTGCTCCAGCGGAGTATTTCTCGACGACATTAAATACGATCCGACGACCGGCAAGTTAAGTCTGGAAATCAGCGGAGACAAAGGCGCGACCTACACGACTCAGTTTATTGGAACGATGAAAGATTTTGACAAGAAGTCAAAACCACGGACCGACAAAGATGGAAAGCCGATCCAATCAACTCGAGTCTATTCGAAGGATATCGGCAAGGTTCTGGCAACGGTCGAAGGGACTTCGCCCAGCTACCAGCTGACGGGCAAGGAACTCTACGTTCGTGCGGTGATCACAAGCGACGAAGAACATAACGATCCAAGCTTCAAGGATCAAAAGAAACAAGCCTGGACCCAACCGGTCGGCTGGCGAAAAAAATAGACTCCCATTCGATTGGCCGACGTCGAACGACGGCATCGGGGAAAGCCACAACTCGAAGCTGCAGGGCCAAGCGAAAGGGCGAACTCAAATCGCGAACTCAAATCGCGAACTCAAATCGCGAACTCAAATCGCGAACTCAAATCGCGAACTCAGAGCGTCCACTTCCAGCACCGGTTCGCTGCGCCAACCAACGTCAGATCGCAGCGTCAAACGCGTCACGCCATTGCTTGTCTCAGCCGATAATCAATTGACTTGCATCGTGGGTTGAATTTCTTCGCCGATTTCCCATTTGGAGAAGTCGTTGGGGTCGCGATTGACTTTGCGATAGATCGTGTCACGTTCGATCGGATCCCGTCCCGTTTCGCGGATCAGTTCTTCGATGCGTTCGACCGAAAGTAGCTCGGGAGTCGTTGCACCGGCGTCGTGATAAATCAGCTCGTGCCGAACGGTTCCATCGATATCATCCGCACCATAGGAAAGGGCCGTTTGAGCCGTGCCGATTCCAAGCATGATCCAATAGGCCTTCATGTGTGGAATGTTGTCCAGCATCAAACGACTGATGGCCATGGTCCTTAAGTCCATCAGTGCCGTCGGTTTTTTGATATGAGAAAGGCCGGTGTTTTCGGGATGAAACGCGAGCGGAATGAAGGTCTGGAAACCGCCCGTTTCGTCTTGAAGTTCCCGAAGCCGAATCAGGTGGTCGATCCGGTGGAACGCTTCTTCAACGTGACCATAAAGCATGGTGCAATTTGATTTAATGCCCATTTGGTGAGCCGTTCGATGAATCTCGACCCAGTTCCGTGAGTCGGCTTTGTGTTCGCAAATTTTGTCGCGGACTTCCGGATGAAATATTTCTGCGCCACCGCCGGGCAAACTGCCAAGGCCCGCCTCACGCAATTTTTCCAAAACTTCGCGAGTCGAGGTTTTGGTCAGGAACTCGAACCAGTTGATCTCCACCGCCGTCCAGGCTTTCAGGTGCAAGCGGGGGAAGTTGTCGTGAAGGATCTGAAGGATGCTCAAATACCAATCGAATTTTCGTTGATGATGGAGCCCGCCGACGATGTGCATCTCCGTACAACCGTTGTCCATCGCTTCCTGACCGCGGGCGATGATCTGTTCTTCCCCCATGGCGTAGCCTTTGTCGCTTCGCAAGTCGGAACGAAACGCGCAAAAGACACATCGATAAACGCAGACATTCGTCGCGTTCAGATGGGTATTGATGTTGTAGTAAGCGGCGTTGCCATTGATCCGTTCACGCACCAGATTGGCAAGCTGCCCCAGATCGTTTACCGGAATGTCCGAATCATACATCAGGATCCCGTCGTCGAGCGACAGTCGCTCTCCGGCTTCGACCTTTTCACGAATCTCTTTCAAACGAGGATCGACGGAATAAATCATGAACTTCTCCGCAGGACGGACTACACAAAAAGTAAATCAATGGAACAAACTAAAAACAATCCGATGCTGATGATCGAATTGATATTGAAAAAAGCGATATTCACGCGTGTCAAATCATCCGGTCGCACCAGCCAGTGTTCGTAAACCAAAAGCAAGGTCACGGCGGCGACAGCCATCCAGTAAACCCACCCAAGCAGTACCGTTTCGTTGCCGGAAACCGATTGCATCGCGACCGGCAACAGGCAAAGGGCAACGATCATAGGTACGTGACAAGCCGCGGCAATTCGCAATGCGTTCTTGACTCCAAACGTTGCAGGAATGCTGTTCAACTTGTTGTCGCAGTCAAACTCGTAATCCTGACAAGCGTAAATGATATCGAATCCGGCCACCCAGAACATGACGGCCAAACCAAGTACCAACGACGGAAGCAGATCCATCGCATTTCCCATGACGATTTCGCCCCGAATCGCGATCCAGGCCGATATCGGAGCGAGCATCAACGAAACGCCCAACCAAAAATGAGCCATCGACGTAAAACGCTTGGTGTAACTGTAGCCAAACAGAAAAAGCAAAACCGGGACCGCCAAAATCAATGGCAGGATGTTTGGCAGGAACAATAGCGTTCCAGCAAAAAACAATCCAACCGAAACGACGGTAAAGAGAACGACGCTTTGAAGCGATAAATCGCCACTCGGCAAATGGCGTTTTTCGGTACGGGGGTTGGCGGCGTCAATTTTGCGATCCGCAATCCGATTGAACGCCATCGCCGCACTTCGGGCTCCAACCATGCAGATCAAGATCCCGACTATCTGTTGCCAGCGAAATTGGGCGCTGGCGACATCCGTTTGAATCGACCAAGCCATCACGGCTCCCAGCAACGCGAAAGGCAGCGCAAAGATCGTATGGCTGAACCGGATCATTTCCAAAAGCTTGCGAATTTTGTCAAGCATTTCCGGGCTCCCGATTCGACGTGGCCTGCTCGTTTGCAGCTTGCTCTTCGGCCCACCGCCCCGAAAGGCGATGCTCGATGCCAAGTTGATCAAGAATCCGGGCAACGATGAAATCGACCAACTCAGCGATCGTCGACTCACCATGATAGAAGCCGGGCATGGCAGGCAGTATGGTCGCGCCCGCTTCGGCCGCTATCTTCAAATTGTTTAAGTAGATCAGCGACAAAGGTGTCTCGCGCGGGACCAAAATCAGACGCCGTTTTTCTTTCAAATGAACGTCCGCTGCACGGTGAATCAAGTTCCGGCTCGCGCCCGTCGCAATGCCGCTGAGGGTGCTTCCTGAGCACGGACAAATCACCATGCCGCCGGTCCGCGACGAACCGCTCGCGATTCGCGAGAAGTAGTCGTTGTGCGCGCAATAGGTAATCGTCGATAAATCAACGTCGGGAATGAATGCATTCAAATCCGGATCGCTCAAATCCAGGCGAAGCCCAAGTTCTTGTTCAATCACTTCCGTGGCCGCACCGCTCATTGTTAGCAAAACCTGAATGCGGTTTTCGGCAAGCACTTCCAGAAGTCGACGTCCGTAAACGGCA
>CAYSXI010000194.1:8594-9776 GCA_964434955.1 uncultured Pirellulaceae bacterium | reverse complement strand
CTGCGTCCGCGAACTAACACGTTCGGCGCTGTTGCGAGAGTACGAAACTGCATCTGCAATTCCATCCATCAGTTTTTCCAGGAGCAGGAATTTCTTTACGTTCACACGCCAATCATTACGGCGAGCGATTGTGAGGGCGCCGGCGAGATGTTCCAGGTCACGACGATGGATCTGGACCACGTCGGGAAAAACCAGATCGAGAAATTGAACTACAAGTTTGACTTCTTCGATCGTCCTTCCTACCTGACCGTCAGCGGCCAGCTGCCGGCCGAGACCTACGCTTGTGCCCTTGGAAAGGTGTACACGTTTGGGCCAACCTTTCGGGCCGAAAATTCCAACACGTCGCGGCATCTCGCCGAATTCTGGATGATCGAGCCGGAAATGGCTTTCTATGAATTGAATGACAACATGGATCTGGCCGAAGCGTTTTTGAAACGGATCGTGGGCGATGCGTTGACCCAATGCGCCGAGGACATGGAATTCATCAATTTGCGAATCGATGAAACCAAAACGATTATCGAATCACTCAATCACTTGGTCGAAAATGACTTCGTTCGCCTGCCCTACACGGAAGCAGTCGAGATTCTGCAAGCGAGCGGCAAAAAGTTTGAATTCCCGGTTGAATGGGGGATTGATCTTCAAAGCGAACACGAACGCTATCTGACGGAAGAACACTTCAAACTACCCGTGATCCTGTTCGACTATCCGAGAACGATCAAACCGTTTTACATGTACTGCAATGACGACAATAAAACGGTCCGCGCGATGGATGTCCTGGTGCCGAGGGTCGGAGAAATAATCGGTGGCAGCCAGCGTGAGCACCGGTTGGATGTGCTGGAGTCGCGGATGAGCGAAATGGATCTCGATCCGAAGGATTACTGGTGGTACATCGACTTGAGAAAGTACGGGACGGTTCCGCATTCGGGATTTGGCCTCGGGCTTGAACGGGTCGTTCAGTTCGTGACCTGCATGACGAATATTCGCGACGTGATCCCGTTTCCTCGCACCCCCGGCAACGCGGAATTTTAGAATCGACTTTTTGCGTCGAGCCGGGCGTGAGCCGCGGATGAAGATTCGGCTTTTGAACGATGGATCTCGCATGGGAGCATGGATCTTGCATTGAACGTTGGATCTTGCATTGAACGATGGGCCGCTCGTTTCTGACGTCGAGCGCTGAATGCT
>CAYSXI010000194.1:0-8494 GCA_964434955.1 uncultured Pirellulaceae bacterium | reverse complement strand
TGGATCTTGCATTGAACGATGGGCCGCTCGTTTCTGACGTCGAGCGCTGAATGCTTACAAGCACGAAGCGCAAGCGAGTGGTTCAAACGAACCCTAGGCAACTCCCCGGAAACAGAACATGGACGCTTCCTCGAATACCAAGTTCCATTGTCACCAAGTCCTTTTAAGAAGGCCGTCAGCATGAATATCCTGCATCAGATCCTGCTGGTCGCGAGTGGCGGTGCCCTGGGGGCACTTTCTCGGTTTGGAATTACCGAACTGGCCCGATGGGCCGTTGGCAAAGAGTTTCCGATTGGGACACTGATTGCGAACCTGATCGGGTGTTTCCTGATCGGAATTTTTATCGGAAGCGGCCATCCCGAGACAAACGCGAAGGCTCGATTGGCATTTGGTGTTGGATTTCTCGGGTCATTAACGACCTTTTCCACTTTTACCGCAGAGACGCTTCAGCACGCGCAGCAGGGACAGTATCTTCACGTATTCGGGAATATCGGCCTCCATCTGTTGTTGGGCTTTGTTGCGGTATTTGCGGGCTTTTGGATTGGTCAAAAGCTGTTTGCCCGGGCCTAGTTTCAGCTTCAAGAAGTGCAATTCCAAGTTGGTGGATGGAATTCGTTTGTTGACCGCTATCGGCCTCGAACTTAAACTTCAAGCTGCCAGGCTATTGAAATTGGAAGCAGATGGATCCTCTACATTTTTGCATCGCGGTCGCTCCCCTTGCGGTCTACTTTTCGTTACTCGGCATCATCAATATGTCGGGCAGACCGTTTATCACGACGGGTTCGCGGGACGCTGCGGCACTTGGGATTGGTCTTAGTGGCCTGATGGTCGCTGGGCCGATGGAGCTGTTTTTTCCTTCGAATGCTGCTCAGTGGGCGGGGGCCCTGGTTTGGCCGCTGATGCTGGCTTTTTACGGCTTGTGTGTCTCCCTGATCGTGCTCATGATGCGGCCGCGCCTGGTGATCTACAACGTCAATTACGAAAAGCTGCGCCCCATCCTGGGCGACCTTGCCAATTCGATTGATCCGAAGTCTCGTTGGTCCGGAGACAGCCTGTTTATCCCTTCGATCAATGTTCATCTGCACATGGAAAGTGTCCCGCTGCTGATGAATGTGCAGTTGGTTTCAAGCGGCCCCAACCAAAGTTACGAAGGTTGGAGAAAGCTCGAAAAGGAGCTCAAGAAAGCGGCCGGTGAAATTCGCTCTCGCCCCAATGCGCTGGGACTCGGGCTCCTGATTCTTTCGGGTGTGATCGCCGTCGGTACGGCTTTCTGGATGGTCTCTCAGCAGCAAGAAGTCGCGGAGGCCATCCGCGAAATGCTGAGAATGTAAGGACGTGGCTTTTCGGCCTCTCTTGGTTCGTTGCGCGTTCGTTGCGCGATCGTTGGGTGTCCGTTGTGTCTGTTAGGCGTCTGTTGTGTCTGTTAGGCGTCTGTTGTGTCTGTATGGTGTCTGTTGCGTTCCTGTGCTGCCGGGCCTGTTGCTGCCAGTTTGTGGGTACGGAACGAATTTAGGAGGTGCAGCTCGGGATACAAGCACGAAGCGCAAGCGAGTGGTTTTCGAAAGTTTGGCGAAAGTGATTGGGTTGCGAGCGCCGTCGAGAGACTGCTTGCGTCGAGCCTATATCCGGCCAATTCCATGACAAAAAAAGGGCCACTCAAATGAGCGGCCCTTTTGGAATTTTGAATGTTTTGCGACGTTGACTAGCCAGCCATGTCTTTAAGAGCTTTCAAAGGTCGAACCTTGACGATACGACGAGCTGGCTTGGCAGCGACGTCCATCAATTCGCCTGGCTTGAATGGGTTGGGAACACCCTTCTTGGCAGGTTGTGCTGGTTTGTTTTGAACAACGACTTTGCACAAACCTGGAATCGTGAATTGGCCAACGCCTTTTTTGCCGATGGCTTTTCCAATTTCATCGCCAAGTGCGTCGAAAACGGCTCCAACTTCCTTTTTACTAAGGCCAGTTGTTTCCGCGATGCTGTTCATGATTTCAGACTTTGTGGGTGCCTTTCCGGCGGCTTTCTTTTTTGCCATGCGAATTCCCTCCGCGATAAAAAATGATTGTTGTGTGGTTCAGCCAGGACCGCTCGTTTAGGTACGGCGTGCGGTTGATGCTATTTGAGAAACAATAGGGCAAAAAACAACCGGACATTGGCCAAAAACAGGGGGGAAACGGCCATTTTTTGCCAAAATCATCAAAAAACCACGGGTTTTTGGCGTTTTTGAAGGTTGGGGCGGGCGGAAAGCAAGGAATATCCCTAGTTTTAAAGGCTGAAATCGACCGTCGGTTGAGAGGGGTTTTAGCCTCTAGTTGCGCTGCAGACTGCCTCCACCCAAAATCCAACAATATGATGGCAAACGAAATTTAATTGGAATCGCGAAACCATGATTCGTACTTCTTTGTAACCGGAATTCAATTACCCATCACCTCGCATGACCAACGAGCTAGATCGTCGTCAGCGATTTCGGCAATGTGTCGATGACAACGCCGAATCGATCTTTCGCGTAGCTTTCAGGCTTACGGGGGCTCGGGATATGGCCCAAGAGCTCGTTCAAGAAACCTATCTGAACGCTTGGGCAAACCTCGAATCCCTCAAGGACGAAAGCAAAATGCGGGGTTGGGTATTCGCGATTTTGCGAAATCAATACACCAAGTTGAAACGGAAACTTCCGCCACTGGCATCAGTCGACTACGAAGTCCAGGCCAAAGACGAAAGTTTTGAACGCGAAAATCGAGAACAGCAACAGGCAATGGTGCAACTTGCGATTCAGCAACTGGATGACGAGCACAAGTTCCCTTTGCTGCTGGTATCCATGGAAGGCATGACGACCGAGGCGGCCGGTGAAGTGTTGGGAATCCCAAAAGGAACCATCCTGTCACGGCTGCATCGGGCCCGACAAAAATTGAGAAATATCCTCGAGCCTCAGCTCAGGGCACAGAACTCATGACGTTAAACGACCAACAACTGGATGATCTACTTAAAGACGTGTCCGTGCCGGCGGACTTGAATCAACAGTTGTATGCACTCGTTGAATCTGAGGACTTGACGGCGGATGGAAGCGACGAGCCCCAGCGAATCGTTTTACCGGGTGATGCTCGAACGAGTTGGACGCGAAAACTGATTTGGGCCGGGGTGGGGATCGCTGCGGCTTTCGCGGCAGTTGCTTTTTTCTGGAAGTCCGGTTGGGAAACGCAACCGATTGGCATCGCAAAATCCGGTTCGTCTTCGGTCGGCATCCGGATTCCCCGGGAATCGCGTTTTGTCTTGGCCAGATTCCAGGAATCCAATGACCGGATCCAAAGGACGCTTCAGCGGCTGGAGCTTGAGGCGAAGCGGCGTGAGTTGGCAGAATTGACTCGCGACGTTGGCGTTGGGTCGGTGATGGAGCAAAGTGACATTGAGTCGCTCGCGATTGCATTGCGTGGTCAAGCGGAATTGGAATGGGGAGCGGATGTTCAGACGGTTCGAAACGGGTGGAACGAAGTCATCGAGAAATATGAAGGATCTTCCGGCGCTGATTTGGCGCGGGAGCTTATCAAGAAATACGAACAACGCCCCGACTTTTAAGGAGCATTGAGATGAAAATTCGACTTTTGACAATTGTCGCCCCGTTGTTGGCGGCCCTGGTTTGTGGATTCGGATTCACCAGTGGCGTCGCGCAGGCCCAGGGAGTCAATCCACTCCCCAAAGCAACTGGCGACGCGATCATTCAGCTTCGGACGCTGGACGCCGCACTGAAGTCCGCCCTCAAGGATCGCGAGACTCAGCAGGAACGGCTTGCTTACGCGGAGAAAAACCTTTCGATCCTGAAGGATGAACAGAAACGTCGAGTTGCCGACCAGGACAACTTGGGGGTTTCGCTGAACTCTTTTTCCGAAGTGTTAAAAAACCTGCAGGCGCAACGCGTCAACTTGACGATCGAATTGGCGGGACTCGCCGCCCGTTATGACCTTTTGATGGACCAAAAAGTTAAGCTGCAAAAGCCGGCCGCCCAGGAAACCAAGGCCTTGGAGGAATTGAAGAAGGCCATTGAAATCCAAAAAGAAAAACTGAAGGCGGTCAAAGCGGCCGGCGTTAACCCGGATCAAATCAACACGCTTGAGATGCAATTGCTCGACTCGCAAATCGGGCTGGCTGCACTCACAAAACGCTCCACGGATTCACGTTTGATTTCGATTCAAAATCAGCTGTTCCAGGTTTCGCTGGATCGAACGCAAAACAAGGCCAAGCTGCAGCAAGTTGAAAAAATGCTCAAAAAGTACGTGGCTGCCCGTGAGGATCTCGACACGATGGATACGCTGCTGATTCGAATTACCGATCAGAAAAAGACGACGGGGCAAATCAAGAATGACTTGTCGGCGATCGAGATGAAGGCCGTCGATCTCAGGAAAGCAATCAACAAGCTGAAATCTCAGTTTGACTTCGATAACTGATTGCGTCGTTAGAAAATCAACAACCCTTGGAAACGCTTGCGCTATCGGTGCGCCTTCATCCGAGACCAGACATCCAAAACCAGTCCCAAATTCATGTGTCAAAAGGACCAGCCATGAAACACAAAATGACGATTCTTGCATTGTTGATTTTTGCCTTGGCGTTGCAGGCGCAGCCGGTTTTTGGACAGGCCGGTTATTCTTCCGCTTCGATGTCTCGCTCGCGGGCCGGCTACCTGCCTCGCCTGGCGGACATTCGAATCGAAGAATTCATCAACTATCATCGCCATCAGATCGATCTCCCCAAAAAAGGGAAGCGAGTCGAACTGGATGTGCGCTGGAACAAGCTCAACGAAAAGGATGCGATCCTACAGATTGGAATGGCCACCCCAAGAGCCATCGACAGCGAGTCTTTGCCACCGCTCAATCTGGTATTGGTAATTGACCGCAGTGGCTCCATGTCAGGGCCTCGCATTGAAAAGGTCCGTGAGGCGATCCTTGCTTTCGTTGAGGGGCTACGCAAGGACGATCTGGTCACGATCGTTGGGTTCAACGAACAAGCCACGGTTCATTTAAAGGCTTGCAAGAAAACCGATTCCAACCAAATCGCCAAGGCCGTGAAATCCGTTCAGGCGACCGGCTACACCAACTTGCATGCCGGATTGATGCTCGGCTATCGCGAAGCCATAAAGAATTTTGATGAAGCGCGATCCAATCGCGTCATCCTGCTGAGCGATGGAATATCGAACCGGGGCCAAATCGATCCCGAGATCGTTGCTGAGGATTCAAGGAAATTCAACAAGAAGGGCATTGAGCTTTCGACGATCGGTCTCGGGTCCAACTTCAATGAAAAACTTCTACGTGAGCTTGCCGATGCCGGGCGGGGCCAAATTCATTTTGTCGCCGATGAGAATGATATCAAAAAGACATTCATCGACGAACTCGATAGCCTACTCGCTCCCGCCGCAAGAAAGGTTCGCCTGTCCGTCGGTTTTGATGATCGGGAAAGTGTGCGGTTCTTCGGCTACGAACGTAACCAACAAGGCTCGAGCGGCGTGTTTCGGCTCGACAATTTCAACTGCGGTTTGACTCAGGTTGTCATGGCCAAAGTCAAGGACTTCCGCCAGGTCGGGGAGGTCGATGTCAAACTGACCTACGAAGATGCATTGACCGGCAAAAAGATCAAGTTGGAACAAACGGTCGATTTCCAGGATCGGGAAGCCGCTGGAGGATTCCTTGCGGACACCGAGCTGCGAAAGAACTTTGCGATAACCAAGCTGGCCAATTCAATCCGGCTTGCACTGGAAAAAATGGAAAAAAAAGAATTTCACAAGGCACAAAAGAAGTTGCAGAACGGAATTGATTTCGCGAAAGAGTACTATCCAAAAGGGAAAGACAAGGATGTCGATCGAATGCTCAAAATTGTTCGCGATTATCAGGAAAAGTTCCAAAACGTTGCTCGTTGGTCCTCGGAAGAAGACGATGACTGACACCCTCGCTTGATGAATTCCGGAATTCCCCAAAAATGGTGATTCGTCATTCGTTTTTGGGGAATCCTTTTTTGAATCATCAAGACACACCGCCGGCACCTGAGATTCGCGTCGATCGAAACTGGATGCGACTTGCATTGCAACTTGCCTTTCGGGGACAGGGCCACGTCGAACCGAACCCGATGGTCGGTTGCGTCATCGTGGTTCCCTCGGATGATCCGACGAAAGCCGGGCGTCTGATCGGACAGGGCTGGCATCGCCGTTATGGCCAGTCCCATGCCGAAGTCGAAGCGATCGCCGATGTTCACAGGAACGGCTATTCGGATTTGCTCGAGCAGGCGACGGCTTATGTGACGTTGGAACCTTGCTGCCATCAAGGCAAAACACCGCCCTGCACTTCGGCCTTGATCCAGGCGAATCTGCAGCGGGTCGTGATTGCCGTCGAGGATCCATTCGAGTCCGTCTCCGGGCAGGGAATTCTGACTTTACAGAAGGCCGGCATTCGCGTTGATGTTGGGGTTTTGGAAGCGGAAGCAGCTGACTTGAATGGTCCCTTCTTCAAGGCTCAGAAGAAAGGCATGCCCTGGGTGATCGCAAAATGGGCAATGACCCTGGATGGCAAACTGGCGACATCGGCAGGCGACAGCAAATGGATATCGAATGAAGCTTGCCGAGAGTTGGTGCATCAGCTTCGTGGCCGCGTGGACGGTGTCATGGTCGGAAGCGGAACCGCTTTGGCCGATGACCCGGGTCTGACGGCTCGTCCGAAGGACAGAAAGTCCATTCGCAGAATCGCCACCCGGATCGTGATCGATCAGCAGTTGAAGTTGGAATTGACAAGTCAGTTGGTGAAAACCGCAAACGAAACGCCCGTCGTTGTTTTTTGCGGGTCACTGGATGGCGAACTTGTTGAAAAGGCAAGTCAGTTTGAGCAAGCGGGCGTGCAAGTTGTCGGATTTGAGTCGAAGACCGCGGACGGACCGAATGTCTGGACCAATCTTCCGAGCGTCCTTGAGCAGCTTGGCGAGATGGGAATGCAAAACATTTTGCTCGAAGGCGGTGGTAGTGCTTTGGGATCATTTTTTGATCAGGATTTGATCGACGAAGTTCACGTGTTCGTTGCGCCGGTGATTGCCGGCAGCAAATCCGCGGTAACTCCGGTCGGGGGCACGGGTGTCCAAAAAATGGTAGAAGCTCTAAGACTGCGTGATCAGCGTTCGGAAATGGTCGGCGACAATTGGTACGTTTCGGGCCGTGTTCAACGCTAGTTTTTGATTCGCCAAAACGAACGGCGATCCCTTCGATTCCCTCACCCGCTGCGCCTCAAGAAACGACGCCTCGCAACGGGCGGAGCGCATTGAACGATCACTGCATTTTAAGAAATTGCGATCAAGTTTTTTTCCTTTTCCGCTGGTCCTTTCTACGGTCATCTTCAAATTCGAGAACCCAGCCCAGTTCCTTCGCTTTTTGAACCAGGCGGTTGGCGATTTCACGGTTTTCATCTTCGTCCAAGTAGAAGCCAAATTGCGTAAGCAGGTAATATTTCCAACCCTGTTGATGCCTGATTCCGAAGGAAGCCCAGTCAGATTCCGAGTCGACGCGGCACCGGATTTTTGGCTTTCGCATTTTTAAATACGAGGCATTGAACATTGCGAGAAGCCCGTAGGCTCCAACGTCGATTCCGTCCGCATCGACTCGAACGAACTCTTTGCTGAATAGTGACGCGTAGGTGAAGTACACCGCCAAGACACCGACATATCCAAATGGGAGCCAGATTATTGAAAAGAAGAAGGGGCTTCGTCCGGTCAAAAAGGCGATCGTCATGAACGCAACGCTGGGAATCCAGATTCCGCCCCAGATGGCCATGATAAAGAAATAGAACAGATTCCGAGGTTGGCAGAATCTTTTCCGATTGTTGATGTCGATTCGAAGCGAAGCGTCGTCTTCGAATGACTCAATGCCCATTCCGATTGTTTGTTGTTTCATTTACAAGGCGTTTCGGGCGGCTTGCTATTATATTGGGCGAATCCAATTTCGAGTTTCAAATTTTTGGACGAGTTTCATCCCGTCTTCACAAAATGGCGATGCTTCAGCGCGGAATGCTATTCCGGCCGGAAATTCGGGCCTACAATGTGGTCGTCTTGGTGGCGCAACCGCGCAGGTCGATGATTCGTCGACCGCGAATGAACAGCTCGTTCGCGAAAGTAGTAAAGCCGTTGCCCGCAACGGCTTGTAGCAAGACATGCCGGGGCCTTCCGGTCCCGGCTTTTCAAAATCATGTTCCAATGGCTTAAGCAATTATTTTCGAAAGGGCTGGGCCCGAGCGAGTTGTCGAGGCGCTTGGATCTGACGTTGCGCGAACTGCAAAACGTCGAAATTGCCTATCGAACTTTCCAGATTTCCAAGAAGTCGGGCAAATCGCGCCGGATTGATGCTCCCACGGAGCCACTGAAAAAAATCCAACGCCGAATCCTGCGTCGGCTGTTGGCCAAACTCCAATGCCATCCCTTGGCGACAGGATTCCAGCCCGGGCTTTCGTTTGTTGAGAATGCGCGCTGCCATCAATACCAG
>CAYSXI010000193.1:0-9824 GCA_964434955.1 uncultured Pirellulaceae bacterium | reverse complement strand
CGCCACCCACTACAACTTTTCGGTGGCGATAGACGGCAAGGTCAATCCCAAACGCGTAGGCCGTTTCAGGACCGCGCCACCTCAAGGCGAGCCAGCGAAGTTTCGAATGACCCTTACTTCGTGCATGAAAGCCGGCCAACCGGCCGCGTCCTGGTACCTGATGCTGGCCCAACGACCCGACCTACACTTGACGGTCGGTGACACCCATTACGCGGATACCACCAAACCGACGACGCAATGGCAGCACCATTTGCGCTATCGACAACAGCCTTACTTCGCGACGGTCCTCCGCAGCATGCCCAACTATGCGATCTGGGATGACCACGACTACGGCCCCAACAATTCCGATGGCACCGCCAAGGGCAAGGAAAATTCGCTAAAGGGTTGGCAGCAGATCTGGGGCAATCCGGCCAGCGGTACGAGCAAGACGCCGGGCGCGTTCTTCAAGTTCACCTGGGGCGACGTCGATTTTTTCGTCGTCGATGGTCGCTACCACCGCTCGCCTGACAATGACAAAGACGATGACAAAAAACGCATGCTTGGCGATGCCCAATTCGAATGGCTCATCAAGGGCCTGGCTTCATCCAAGGCGAAATTCAAAGTGATTGCGTCGGGCAGCACCTTGAACCACAGCAGCAGCGACGGCTGGCGAATCTACAGTTTCTCCCGCAAGCGACTGTTCAATGCGATTCGCGAAAACAAAATCCCGGGCGTCGTCTACATGTCCGGTGACATTCACCGTTCACTGGTTTGGG
The DNA here is from genome assembly GCA_964434955.1 of uncultured Pirellulaceae bacterium. Lineage (GTDB taxonomy): Bacteria > Planctomycetota > Planctomycetia > Pirellulales > Pirellulaceae > JANQLU01. The sequence continues at coordinate 9,069 of CAYSXI010000193.1, read as the reverse complement.
AGCACCACGAATCCAAACAAGTCGGTTACCCTCTCGTGGAAGTCATCTCATCCGGAATTGCCAACAGCAAGACCTTGAGTTTTGCTTCGATTGATTTTGACACAACGCTGAGCGACCCGACGATGCGCGTTCGCATCATTCATGGCGACGGCACCGTGCAAAACGATAAAACCTGGTCCCTGTCTCAATTGCAGGTCAAATAGGAGACGGGAGCAATCGTTTCCAAAATGAGCGAGTTCCTGGCTTGCTGCGAGCAAGCCAACACTCGCTTGGAACGGTACCTAATCCCCTCCCGGCCCATTTTTTCGATCAGCAAACGAAAACCTTAAGCGATTTTTCTGCCATCAGGATCTTATCGCCCGGGTTGATTTCCGGTCCATTCAGCTCGGGGTAGATATCGTTTGGACTTGCGGCTGAGGTATCGAGGAACAACCGCCAACTCGAGTCGACTTGAGCGGGAAGTTCAAACTCCCTTGGTTCATGAACGGGATTCATCAAGATTAACAGATCGTTGCCGGCTTCGGTGGGATCCTTGGACTTGGGTGCCGCAAGCCAGCAGACAATTCCCGATCGATCCAGGTGCCAATTCGCAGGTTTGCCGCTGGCACCGAACCAGGCCACGTCGGGGATGTCACGACCTTCCTGAATGTCGCCCGTCAAGTAATCGCTGCGGCGAAGGACCGGTTGGCGTAGGCGAAACCGATTCAATTCGGAAGTAAACCGCAGCAGTTCCGAGTTCTCTTCAACCAGGCTCCAATCGAACCAGCTGATTTCGTTGTCCTGACAATACGCGTTGTTGTTGCCCTGCTGAGTTCGTCTGACTTCATCACCGGCAACCAGCATCGGCACGCCCTGGCTCAGCAAAAGTGTGGCCAGGTAATTTCGAACCTGGCGCGATCGGATCTGATTGATTGAAACCTCGTCCGTGCTTCCTTCGGCACCAAAATTGAAACTGAAATTGTTGTTGTCGCCGTCCCGGTTTTCTTCGCCGTTTTCCAGATTGTGCTTCTCGTTGTAGGAAACAAGATCATTCAGGGTAAAACCGTCGTGCGACGTAATGAAATTGACACTTGCTCCCGGTCCTCGTCCGCTAAATTCATAGACGTCGCTTGATCCCGCGATGCGGGCTGCCATCGCACCGCGCATGTGTCCATCGCCCCGCCAATACCGACGAACATCGTCTCGGTACCGCCCGTTCCATTCCGTCCATCGCGGGTTGTTGCTGAACGATCCGACCTGGTAGCCTCCGGCAGCATCCCACGCTTCGGCGATGATCTTGGTATCCGAAAGCATCGGATCCTCGGCGATGGCTTCAACCAAGGGCGCGTGAAACACCAGGTTTCCGGCTTGATCGCGACTCAGGATCGAAGCCAAATCGAAGCGAAACCCGTCCACGTGATAGTTGTGGACCCAATGGCGAAGTGAATTCAAAATCAACTCTCGAACCACCGGATGATTCGCATTCACCGAATTGCCGCACCCCGAATAGTTTCGGTAATAGGTTCGGTCGTTTTCAAGCATGTAGTAGATCGAGTTGTCGAGGCCTTTGAATGAAACGGTCGGTCCGTTCTCATTGCCTTCGCAAGTATGGTTGTAGACGACATCGAGGATGACTTCGATTCCAGCACGGTGAAGTGCTTTGACCATTTGCTTGAATTCCCGCACCTGGGCACCCGGCTCATCGCTGAAAGCGTAGCCGCGATGCGGTGAGAAAAAATTCATCGAGTCGTAGCCCCAATAATTTTGCCTCGATGCGTTCCCCGGTTTCGGATGGTTGGTTGGGAATTCGTGAACGGGCAGCAGTTCGACGGCCGTCACGCCAAGTGATTTGAGGTAGGGAATTTTCTCGATGACGCCGAGGTAAGTTCCGGAGTAAGCGCAGTCGCTGTTGGGGTGTTGCGTGAACCCGCGAACATGCATTTCATAGATGATTGAATCCGACATATCACGCCGTACATGCCGATCGCCTTCCCAATCAAAAGCGTCGTCGACAATGACACACTTCGGCGGGCGAACAACTTCATCTTTGCCGTACACGTAATCCCCCGCCAATGCGGGAGCGTAGGGATCGATCAACCTTGCCTTGGGATCGAAGCGATGCCCCTGGATAAGATCAAAGGGCCCATCTGCCTGAAGATGATAAAGCTGCCCGGGTCCCAACCCTTGAATGAAAACTCGCCAAACATCGCCCCACCGGTCCTTCTCCTGATCGAGCTCGACAACTTCGGCAGGTTCGAGATCGGAGACGCGATCATAAAGCAGAATGCGCATGGCCGTCGCATTCCGGCTGAAGACGGTGAACTGGATTCCGTTCTCGTGGACGACGGGTCCGTATGGCAAGATATGACTGTATTGTAGGTCAGACAAACTATGACGCATTTGCATTAACAACGCGTGATCTCCTGTTGATTTTCTCGGGCAATCCGTTCCGGTCAATCCGGCCCCGAGCGGCCGAAAGTCTCTTTGGGAATCGGCCCGGACTCGCCCCGAAAACAACGCTTCGCGCCAAAGTCTGCTTGATTGCGAGAATTTGTCGCCAGCCTTACGCATCGAGCAGGTAATAACGTCCGCCGGCACCATTTTGACCGGGTGAACCCTTGTTCAGCCGCCGGAATTCCATAAAACTGGCATCCTGGAAAACGTGTTGGTGGAAGTAGCGCAGAACGGAAAAATATTCTAGATGGCGGGAATCTCATACAAAGATGCAGGAGTGGATCTCGACTCTTATGGCGATGCCATGAGCCGGCTTCCGCGGTTGATGCATCGCACGTTTTCACCGCGAGTGATCAAACTTGACGGCGGGTTTGCCGGGCTGTTCCGGCTTGATTTTCCCAACCGTCTGTTTGCCAGAAACTACGACGACCCGGTTCTGGTCGCGGGCACCGACGGGGTTGGCACAAAACTCAAGATTGCCCAACTGACGGGACGCTATGACACGGTCGGAATCGACCTGGTTGCCATGTGCGTCAACGACATCATCTGTTGTGGGGCAGAACCACTTTTCTTTCTTGACTATATCGCAATGGACCGCGATGAGCCGGAAAAGTTGGAACAGCTGGTTCGCGGAATCAGTGAAGGTTGCCTCCAGGCGGACTGTGCATTGCTGGGTGGCGAAACCGCGATCATGCCCGATCTTTACGGCAAGGATGATTTTGACTTGGCGGGCTTCTGCGTCGGCGTCGTAGAACGAAAACATTTGATTGATGGAACTCAAATTCAACCTGATGATGTCGTCATTGGGATTGCGGCCAGCGGCTTGCACTCCAATGGATTCAGCCTGGTCCGCAAAGTCGTTTTTGATCACGCCAAACGAACCATTGACGACCAGGTGGAAGAGCTTGGGGCGAGTGTCGGTGAATTCCTGATTGAACCAACGCAGATTTATGTTCAGGCCGTCCGCCGCGTTCTCAGTCACTACAAAGTCAAAAATGTCGTCCATGGAATCGCGCACATCACCGGCGGCGGCTTGGAAGAGAATATCGAACGGATCCTTCCCTCGGGAATTCAGATTGATATCGCCAAAAGTGATTGGGAACGACCGACGATTTTCAATTGGCTGCAGCAACAGGGAAATATCGACGAAGCCGAGATGTACCGGGTTTTCAACATGGGCATTGGGATGGCTTTGATCGTCAGCCCCTACTACAGCGACAGCATTCGCCGCTCCCTGGATCATATCGGCCTCAAAAACTGGGTGATTGGAAAGGCAACCGCTGGCGATAAAAAGGTCATCGTCTCCTGATCGGTGCTTGCAAAATCTTTTGCGCGATCCACCTTCGTCAATCAGCCTTGGGCAACAAATTTGCCGACACCGCGTTGATGCTCTAAAACTAGGTCTTCCCATCTCTGTATTCTCCAAAGGATTCGCGATGAAGATTCTCCAGTCGGCAACGATTTTCGCGCTTTCGATTGCAACCCTTGGCTTTGCAAGTTCCTCGCATGGGCAGACGATCACCATCGCCAACAAGATGAATAAACCAATCACGTTGCGATTCTTCAGCGAGTCAGAGCAAGCTTGGATCAAACCGGCAACCCAACTGGACGCGGGAAAAACGGTTGACTTGGAGATCAAGAATTCGGGAGACCACAATGTCAAGTTGATCCTGGATGGCAAAGACTACTTGCTCGGCACTTACGATCTCAATACGGCGATCGCCAAGCAGAAAATCGATACGATCGAAGTCGTAAACCTTGCAGCGAGTCGCAATGCTGCCGACAAACCTGCCAAAGGTCCCGCGAAAGAAATCGACCTCAAAAAACACGCGGCCGGCGAGATCATCGACACACCACAGGGGCGTATGCGAGTGGTGGTGAGAAATCAGACCGTGACGGAAAAACGAATGCGGCAGGAAACCCGAACTCGCGAAGTCACAGTGGAAACCAAAGACGGACCGCGAACGGTTCAGGAAACTTACACGGTAATGGTTCCTTACGAAATCCAAATGGTGAAGCCGATCAAGATTTTGGTGCCGGCCAAAGAACAGGAGAATGACGAAGATGAAAAGGGAGCCCAGGAAGAATCCGAAGTTGATTTGAGCAAATACAAAGAAGGCGATACCGTTAAGACGAAGAACGGGACGATGAAAGTCGTGTTGGAAAAAAAACTGGAAATGCGGACACGCGTCGTCACCGTTCCGCGAACCGTCACCAAAACCATTGAAACGGAAGATGGTCCGCGAACCGTAGTCGAAACCGTCAATACGCAAGTTACGCAAACCTATACGGTTGAAGTGCCGGTGAAGAAACTGATGCCTGTCGATTCCGACCAGGATTCAGAAAAAGCTGGCGACCGAGGGAAAGCCGGTGCCAAAGGGAAAGCCCGTGACGCGAAAAGAAAGGCAACCCGTAAACCAACCGGCCCTCCAAAACCCGGACTCGTCTTTAAGTCGAAGGGCAAAGTCGTGGTGGTCAAAGACTCATTAACCGGCAAGTAACTGGCCGGAAAATCGTTGTCACGGCAATCGCCCACTCATTCCGTGGGTTCAACTTTGGCTTTCGCTTTTCGGTCCCGCGATCCATAGGCGATATGCAGGAGGATCGGCAGAACCACCAGATTGCCAAACAAACCGCCCAACATCGTTGCACCGACGAGTGCACCAAAATAGATCGTCGGAACGAACTCGCTGAAACAAAGGGACGTAAATCCGAGCACAAGTGCCAAAGTCGAAAACACGACGGCACGTCCGACACGCAATTGGGCTTCGACAATGGAATCGGCAACCGACAGCCCGGTGTCCCTCCACCTTTGCCATGACCAGAGGTAGTGGATCGAGCTATCAATGGAAAGTCCCAAGGAGACTGCAGCAATCATGGCGGCTCCCATGTTGATCTTGATGCCCAGCCAGCCAAGCGAGCCCATCACGACAAGAATCGGCAACAAATTTGGCACGAGTGCAATCATCGCCAAACGCAAATCACGAAAAGCGAGCAGCATCACGAGGGAGATCCCAAGTACTGCGACAGCGAATGTCCAATACTGGTCTCGCAGGATACTGAAAACCAAACGAGAGAGCAAAACGTAAAACCCCGTCGTTTCAGGTTTGGCGGTCGGGCTCTCGACATCATTCCCAAAGTGAGAGAGTGCGATTTCTTCGATTCGATTTACCAGCCAAAGTTTCTGCCTGGATGAATGCCGCTGGCTGGTGCGAAGCATGACGCGATAAAAATGATTGCCTTGCTCGTCTGCCTCCGTAGTGTAAAGTGCGCCAAAGAGATTTGGCATCACTCGCTGCATCCCTGCAAGCCGAACCGAAGTCAAATCAAACCTTCCCGCCTTGATCACTTTCGAAGACGCGAACTCGACGTCGGCAATGCTGATTACCTTGGTGAAAACTTTTCCGGTCGACGGATCACGGGACGCTACAGAATCGTCGAATTCAACATCACGTAATTCGTTTTCAAATTTCAAAACCCGATCCAGGTACTCGCGATCCAGGGACGCCGGTGCCGGCAGAACAACATCGATAACACCAGCCCCACCCATTTTGTCTTCGACGTAGTTATAGGAAATCGCAATCGGCGTATCCGCGCGGAAGTTACGGGTAAAATCCGTCTCGACTTCGACAAAGAAATTTCCAATCGAGATTAAACTCACGACCACGGCAATGATGAGGGCCAGACGTCTGGGAGCGCTGCGAATCCATTCGGTACTCTTCCGCAACGCCTGCTTCATTCCCGACTCGCCCCATACGTTACGCGGATCGGTGTCGACGCTGCCGAGCAGGCCCATGGGCACCACCAACAACAGGATTCCGATCAGAACCAGGAGCGAGGCCAAAGCCATCATGACGCCAAAATCCTGAACCGGCCCCACACTGGCAGTCATCAAGGAGGCAAAACCGGCTGCGTCCGTCATGCAGGACCAAAAAATCGGCCAGAACAAAAGCCCGATTGCCGAACGCATCGATTCGGTTTGGGATTTCCCGACTGATCGTGCCTCCCGGTAGCGCAGGATCACGTGCATGGCGGTCGCCACCGCAATCACCGTCACAATCGCCGTGAGCATCGAACTGACCATGCTCAGTTGGAAACCACTCAGGACGAGAACCGCACGGGTCATCCAAAGCGTAAACTGCATCACGGCAAGCGGAATCAATACCCATCGCAAACTGCGAAAACAGGCAATCATGACTAACGAAAGCAAGATGACGCAATTCAATCCGAGGCGTTCTCCGTCTCGCTGCACATAAATAAAGCCATCGGAAACCATAACCGGCTCACCGGTTAACTGCCCATTCGGCTGCTCTCCAATGACCTCCCGCAACTTATTGATCAAGTCACGGCGTTCGATTTTCGTTTGATCTTTGGGCACGAGAATGCACGCGATGGAAACCGTTTTGCCATCGGCGCTATGCGTGTACCCCTCAAACATCTTGCGAAACTCTTTGGCGAGTTCATCATCGGCCTCGACGATCGGAAAAACCGGTTCGCCGTCGTCCTGTTTCGGGGCGTCAAACAGCTTGTCGCGATTGCGCCACAGCTCGAATGGATTGAGCTGAGATATGGCCTGGATGCGGACGAGTGCCTGATTGATTTCAGACAGGCTCAAAACGCCTTTGATGCCTTCGATCTCGCGAATTTCGCGTGTTAACTTGTCGAGCCGCCTGAGCCCTTCGCCATCTTTATCGAAAAGCTGATCATCTTCGTAAACCGCGAGAACAATTTCGTTGCCGCCAAAACGCTGTTTCAAACGGCGGTAGGGAGCCAGGACCGGATCGTCCTGGGCAAACATGCTCTCGACGGATCGATTGAAATCCAGTTGGTTGGAATAGTAATAGGTCAACGGCGCCAGAACGATCGAAATCGCCAACAGGACCCAACGAAATTGAATCAGGCGATTGGCAATCCACTTTGACACCGGACCAATCTTGATCTTGGCCATCGGATCCTGAGTTTCTGGACCGGCCTGAGTTCCTGGACTGGCCTGAGTTCCTGGACTGGCCTGAGTTCCTGGACTGGCCTGAGTTTCTGGATTTGCTGGTTCGTCGCTATTCAAATTTTTTGGTCCAAAGGTGAGTCCGTGCGCCGGTGATCGCTGCTCAATTCTACCGCTTGATGACCCTTCAATTTAACGAACTCCGCTAGCAACAAATAGGCATTCAATGAACGAATCGCATTCGGTATTGACTTGAATTTCCTGCCTGCTTATTTTGCTGATCCGATCCAATTATTTCACAAATCCATTGCATGGAGGCAGTGGTCGATGAATATCGCCATAGGAGGGCAGACCTCGCAAAACACGTTGCGTGGGTCGCGTTCAAATCAACAAGTTACAAACGTTCCGCTGTTGGACGTTGTCCGAAGCAATGCCGAATTGCATGAAGAAATCATGCAGTCGCTCTCAAAGATTCTTGAAACGGGCCACTTCATTGGCGGCCAGAACGTCAAGAATTTCGAGGCTTCGTTTTCCGAATACTGTAAAACAGAACACGCGGTCGCCTGTGCTTCAGGCAGTGATGCTCTGCTGTTGGCGCTGATGGCCATGGACATTGGGCCCGGAGACGAAGTCATCGTCCCGAGCTTTACGTTCTTTGCCACAGCCAGTGCCGTCTGGCGTTTGGGCGCCAAGCCTGTATTCGCCGATATCGACCCGGTCACTTTCAACCTCGACCCAACTTCGGTCGCGGCCTGCATCAACGATCAGACACGAGCCATCATTCCGGTTCATCTTTTCGGGCAATGTTGCGACATGGAATCCATGATCAACTTGGCCAATGATGCTGGAATCTATGTGATTGAGGATGCGGCTCAAGCCGTGGGTGCGACCTATCGCGGCCAGATGGCTGGCAGCATGGGGCATGTTGGCTGTTTCAGCTTTTATCCAACCAAAAACCTTGGTGGCATGGGTGATGGCGGGATTTGCACAACCAATGATGAACAAATTGCGGAAAGACTTCGGCTGATGGCCAACCACGGCATGAAGCCGCGTTACGTCCATCAGCATGTTGGAATCAACAGTCGTCTGGACGCGATGCAAGCCGCCGTATTGGAAATCAAACTTCGCCATCTGGATCATTGGTCCGCTCAACGTTCGGTCAATGCTCAGCGTTACCACGACCTGCTTCGGCAACACGGACTTTCGAGCCGCGTTGAACTTCCACAATGTGACCACGAATGTGGGCACGTTTGGAATCAGTACACCATTCGGGTAGAAGATCGCGAGACGCGAGACTATTTGCGGCAGGAGTTGGCAAGTCATCGGGTTGGAACCGAGATCTACTACCCAATCCCACTCCATCTGCAACAGTGCTTTGCATCGCTCGGCTACCGAGTCGGCGATTTCCCAAATACGGAAATGGCGTCGCACCAGGTACTGAGCCTACCGATCTTTCCCGGATTGACCGCCGCGGAGCAACAATATGCTATCCGCTGCATGGACATGGTCATTGGTTCACGGTATTCGGCCAAAGCGGCTTAAGCTTTCTCACAAATTGAATCTCAGCACGCGACTCATTGGAGTCGCGTTTTTTATGCCTTGACGCTCGAGATCCGGTTTGTCGATTGTGACGATTTTGCGGGCTGACTGCGGGAGCCGGTCCGGAAGGATTTTCTATCACCCCTCATATTCGC
>CAYSXI010000192.1:0-10013 GCA_964434955.1 uncultured Pirellulaceae bacterium | reverse complement strand
TTGTCATCATCCTTGTTGGGAGTTGGATCCTCATCCGACTTACTCTCACCATCCCCCATGGGTTCCGCGTTCACGTTGACTTCTTCCGTATCGGGCAAATTCAACTCGCGGTTTTCCAATTCGAGCCGCAACGCTTTGCGGAATTGATAGGCATAGGCTGGATCGCCGACGCGAGGTGTATCACCGCCAGGATCGACGTCATAGCCGCCTTCCTTTCGCAACTCGGTGTCAATGTCCCGGCTCAACTTGGAGTTTGCCAAGCCGCCGGAAAGATTCATGCGGTAATCGTTATTGGTCAAGTTATAAGTGCCGTTGAAGTCATCCACGATTGCGTCGTCACCCAAAGGCATGCGTTCACTGATCGTCGCCAATTGATCGAGCAGGTTGATGTCACCACGTTTCCACTGATCGATCTTTTCGACCTCACCAATGTATTGGTCTGCCGGTTTGTTTTCCGTGCGAAGTTGCTTGACCTGCTTTTCCAGTTTGGCGATGGAATTTGCCTGGTCGTTCAAAACCCAATAGGCGAATCCGATGGCCGAAATCACAATCAGCGCGGCGACCCCGCCCCAAAGATAGAGCCGGCTTCGATCGTTCTTGTCTTTTGGTTTGCTTCGCGGATTCAACAGGTCCAACTCGAACTTGTCGCCGCTGGACTTGGTGACCAAACCACCGACTGCTGGACCAAAGTCGCTAATCGGGTCCGAAACTGATTGGACCAACGCGTTGCTCCAACGCGAAACCGCCGAAGGATCGACAAAGTCGACCTTCGCTTCCGTCGCTCCCTTGATCGCATCGGCAACCACCTGATTCGTGGCCGCGTTTCCAATAATCTTGATTGAGTTGAAGTTCTCGCGAGCATGCTGGTTGGAACAGCTGGCAAGGGTCCGCTTGAATTCCTGATTGATTTTTCGTTTTTGCTGTTCTTCATCTTCGGAAGAGGGAAGCTTGACCGTCCTGGTGAGCAACACGCTGGCCCCATCAATGGCCGTCATGTCAATCTCATCCCCAACTTGTTGAACGATGATCTGTTCGCCATCCGCCTTGGTCGGCTTGACCAGAGAAAGCGTCGAAAACCCGCGTACCGTGATGTGGCGAATCTTAAGCGAAGCACCTTCCAGGCACTCCTTGATTTGCTCCAACAATTGCGGAGAGATCGCACAAGCCAGAACCGACGTTGCCAATCGATCCTGATTAAAATCCACGGGAACGTAATCCAGCGCCCAGGAATCATTGAACGCGGTGAATTGCGTACTGGCCTGAAACTGGACCAAGTCGGGAAGCTCGTCGGCCGGAACCGGCGGGACGTCAAATTGCCGGATCTCCACACAATCGCGATCAAGAACCACGATCGCGTCCGATCGGCCAATCCCGTTGCTGCGCAATGAAGCTTGAATGGCTTCTGAAATTGACTTTTCCGTTGCCTGTTCGGCCGGAAGGTCAATCGAAAACGCGCGCTGAGCTTGGGCGCCTCCGGAGGAAGGCGAACCAGCAACTACCAGGAGTCGTTGGTGACTCCACTGTATCGAAACAAATTTGGACATAGTTATTCAACCAGATCTATACCGAGAATCTCGGTGCTATAGCCGCGATCCAAATGACTTTTGTCGCGCCAGAATACGATTCGAGGAATCGGAGTCGTTTTATCGATTATAAATTCGGCACGAGAAGACCCCTGCCCATCGCTGAAATAACCGACGACTTCAGCGCGATAAACACTTCCTCCAACACAAATAAACGGCAACATCGTTTTCATCGTTGCCAGATCCACGATTCCTTCCGCCAGGATCCAGGTTTCATAGTTCCTTTGTTTGTCTGTCACATCCGGGTCATTCAACTCCGGTTCACGGGCCTGAAGAATCAAATCCGCGGTTTCCTCGGTCATTCCCGGAACGCCCAAGAGCATGTTGCGTGAACATTGCATGATGTTGATTCGGCCGGGAATCGTGGCCTCATCGACGGTGGTCAAATTCGACATGATGGCCGGAAGGACTTGCTGCAAGTTATCAAGCGTTGCAGGCGACTCAACGGTCTTGTCCAACTGGTCCGTGAAGGAAATCTTGGTCATCGCGCCGATGATATCGAGCACACTCGTGAACTCGAATTCCGCCTCTTTTTCGAAATCGATTTCGCCAAAGGCCGATTCGGTTATCGTCCCATCGGTTTGCGGACCGTTTTGCCGATAACCAATAATGAAATTCGACCAACGCTCATCAAACGCCGAACGAAGATCGTTGTATAGCTGTTCCAGGTTGTCATCATTGATATTGATTCGCTGCAACCCGGAAAGGTTCAAGTTGGTTTCTTTGCTGTGCAATGTCAAAAAGTTCACCCAGCCCAATTGCAATTCCGGTGCGATATTTGAAGCCGTCTGCGACTCAAGCTCTTCCGGATCAATCACTCCGTTGTGATTCGAATCCAAACCAAATAACAATTGGGGAGTCACACCGCGAACCAGGAGCAATTCTTCAATCGAATCCATCGGTCCATTTCGAGCGCTGTAGGGGGGAGTCAAGTTGGTATATTCCTGTGACTCCGCGCCGTATTCGCGAATGTCGTCGTCCTTGTCGAGCCAATCCAGAATCGCATCCGCAACGTCTTCGGTCATGTCCGGAAGGGCCATCAACAGGTTGCGGGCCGAACCGGGCAATTGCTCATCCAAATCAATGAGCACGTTCAAATTGAGGCGCGACGATTCGTCAACAAGCCCTTTTCGGAATCCAGCTGGAATCCCGTCATCATCCAGCTTGGAAGCAATGATTGAGAAGCGCCCGGTCAATGACGGGTTGTCGGGATCGGCGCTGACAATCACGTTTTGAAAAAACTCGTTGTCATATCGACCGCCCAGCTCGCGTATATCCTGTTCCGGCTTGGACAGAAACAAGCGCGTATACTCCACACCCGACTCAACTAGATAACGGGTTTTCACTCGCCTGGCGGTCAAGCGCGTCGCCTCGTCCTCGGTCAACATCAAGGCACAAAACGTATAGGCTGAAATCGAAAGAATCAAAATCGTGATCAGGACGATAATTAATATCGCACCGCTTCGCTGTCTTGCCCGAAGGCGAAGTCTTGAAAGACGATCACCGCGGCCAGGAAGTTGAGACATGATCATTGCCCTCCACCTCCTTCTTCTTCCTCCGATTCTGACGATTCGGCAACGCTTTGTTGACTCTCTTCGATTGCCTGCAATTCTTCGTCCGAGAGCATTTCCGCGACCGGCAAATGCACAACCTTTCGGTAAGCCTGCATGAATTCTTCGTCAAAGCCCGTGTACTCGGGCAAGTCAACCGCGCCTTCTTTGCGGCGAGGGTCGACAATGATGGTGATCTCCACCGCCTTGGGAAAACCGCCCAATTCGTCACTGTCCCAGGCGTCACTCCATTCCTCGCCATCGAAATAGCGGAAGGCCATATCGACCACTTCCGGAGCGATTAACTCGGTCGTGGCATTCGAACTGAGCGTGTAACCATTGGTGTTCGCATAACTGGCGGCGGCATGGGCCAACTGCCGGCGGTACAATCCCCCAATCGGATTCTGTTGCAGAGGATCGCCACCCAGCGAGCCGCTCATGTCAACAAAAAACGAAGTCGTTTTGATATCCGCCGGAATGGAGACATTGTCATTGCCCGCTTGGATGTAAGGGTTGTACTGATCCATCCGCGGAAGACGGCTCAAGCTGAACATGATCTCTTTGGAATTGCCATAGAAGCCGGGATGCGGCATCGGAATGACCGAGCTTTGAATGTCTTCGCTCATGCTCGGCTGTTCTTCGCCGGTTCCTCCGGTCGGATCCATGCCACCGGCTGCCGGGTCAACACCACCGCCTGTCTCGCCTGTTTCTCCGCCGGCCGCGCCTGCGGCACCCGCGACGGCTGCCGGGTTGCTCTCGGCGGCCTCATCAATATCAACGGTGTCGACCGCGAATGGCTTGTACTGAATCGCCGCCCGAATATCGATCGACATCAACTCCAACGTATTGCGGGCAACATGTGCCTGCTCGATTTGTTCCTGCTGCTTGGTCAACATCACCAGGTGCAAATGAATTGCCATCGCAATGGCAGCGACAATCACGCCCGTCAAAGCCAACGCAAGAATCACTTCCAAAAGGCTGAAACCACCACGCATTCGTCGTCGCACATTTCGATGCGAAACGAAGGGCGCTGACAGCTTTTGCTTGCGATTCGAATTGATCGTCATTCCATCACCTGGTTACTGTTGCAACTCGGAAGGATCGTAGTCGGGGTCGGGCATAAAACGGGAAACATCAAATATCATCGGGTCATCCGCATCGGCTTGGCGGACGGTTACTTTGACCAACAAAAGACCATCGATGGCAGCCTGTTCAACCGAAACGTCGTAAACCCACTCCGGAGATTCCTCAATGGAAACTCCGTTCGCAGATTCCAAAGCAATCGCGCCGGCGACGATTTCCGCCATTTTCGTGTCACACGCCATTTGAGCTTCGCTTCGCAAACGAGCCTCGCTGGCACTGCGAAAACCGATTCGGATCAGCTCGCCAATGATCATCAAGGCAATGCCGAGAATCGCAATCGCAAGAATGACTTCGAGCAAAGAAACTCCGCGGCGACGCAGGTGTTTTCGCATTCGACGTTTAGGAGTCGACGAACCATTCAAATTCAAATGGGAGCCCGGAAGACGGGTGCCGGCATCTTTGCGCATTGGGATGGGTCGCTCGATCATCGGTAACTCCTACTGATCCTCGCAGGCAGTCACTGATGTCGATCCTGTCAAACCGCGGATTTTGATCTTCATGACTTCGCCCGTCTCTTCGGCCATCACAAAAATCTCGGCTGACTGCGATTCCCCGTTGGGATAAAAAAGAATCGGAGTCATGCCGTTCACCTGTCCGCTCGCATCCTCGCTGGCAATCATTTGGGCTCGCGTGTCTTGCACGACGTTCGCACCCACAAAGCGACAACCACGTGGCAACAGATTTTTTTCAAAATCAAAATCGCTAAAGCGATTCGCCTCGTCGTTGGTCGACGTCAACGCAACGTAACTTGCCGCGTCCTTGAAGGGTGCCACGGCAAAGAAGTTCGAGTTCTCGGCGTAATAAAAAGCGTAGACCTCGCCGGATCGCATCGCTGAGACTCGCGCTTTGCCACATTCGGCTCGCACGCGATCCGCCGCGCTGACGACTTTTTGCGTCTCAAATGACCGCTGCAACATCGGAACCGCAAGTGCCGCCATCACCACAATGATGACCATCACCAACAGGACTTCGAAAAGCGTCAATCCGCTCCGACGAGCCGATCGCTTCTCCGAATTTCGAGTTGCCTGTACCTGGCGCATGCTTGGGTCAAATAGCTAATCGGTAAACAAGAAACAAAAAAATTACCGCTTCTTTTCACAACCGCGGTGACAACGGTTTCGTTTTGCGCAGGTCATTTTGCGTTCTGAGCCTTCTGTGTTCTGCGCATTCTGAGTTCCGCCAATCCAGCCATCCGCGAACATCACGATTTCGTTAGCAGCAAATACCACCGACGCAAACAATTCGTTGCAAACAGATCGTTGCCAAGGTGGCCGCGATGGCGCGAATGTGGAACCAATCGCGGCAGCCGCAAACGACTTGTCGAACTTATTGCTGGTTGTTGCTGATGTCGTCGTCACCCCCTTGGACACCATCCGGTCCATAGGAAATGATCGTGACTCGATTGTTGGCTTGATCGAACGAATACATATATTCGTTGCCCCAAGGATCCATCGGAATCTGCTGAGCTTCCAGGTAAGGTCCTTTCCACTGTCGGTTGTTCATGCCCTGTGGCAAGGCAATCAAGTCTTCCAGCTTTTGTGGAAATCGACCGGTGTTCAACTTGAACTGCTTGCAAGCGCTCGCCATCAACGAGGCCTGATTGAAAGCAGCATCCTGACTCGTGTTCTTTTGAATCGTCAGATAGGCAAAGGTCACCAGAGACGCCATGACAACCAGGATGGCCATGACCAAGAGAACTTCCATCAATGTAAAACCGCTTCGGTTTCTTCGCTGTGTTCGCATTTTTAAACTCCCAACTATAAAACGCTATTTTCCAAAGGTTTTAACTTTCACTTTCGGCATGAAGTATTAATCCCCCGAAAGTCCGATTTGTTTCATTCAATTCGCCAATATTTCGCGAAATTAGTAGCCGAAATTAGCCCAATTGTCGCACCTTGAATCCAGATTTGAACTGCCAAAGTGAGGTAACCTGGAGAATCACCTGACAAATATTGGCATTTAGTCAGTTACTCCTGAATTCCCTTTCTTTTGATCTTCCTATTGCAAGGCCGAGCCCAGTTTCATTACCGGAAGCAACAACGCGATAACGACAAACAAAATGATTCCGGCCATGATCATCAGCATGACGGGCTCAATAGCTTGACCAGCAGGTCCAGCCGCCTCGTCGTCTGTCTTTCCAGGTTGTCTGAAATATTGATGAGCACGTTATCCAACGTGTTTGATTCCTCCGCGACGGAAATCATTTCGGTCACCGTTTTGGGAAAATGACCTGATTTCCTGAGCGGAACGGCCAGGGACTCCCCGGAAGTAATATTTTCTGACGCTTTTTCGATTGCCTGAGACAAAACCGCATTTCCGGCCGCGTCCCGACTGATGTCCAGCGAACGCAGAATCGGAACACCGTTCCGCAAAAGCGTCCCCAAAACGCGGCAAAACCTGGAAACCGCCAGGTCGCGGAAAATGCTGCCGAACAAAGGCACCTTCAATTTGAGCATGTCCTTGATTTCGCGGCCTTTGCCACTTTGCGATTGGAAATAAAGCACGGCCGCCAAACCCGCGAATGCCAAACCAATGAAAATCCAGTATCGGCGGATGGTATCACTGAACGCCAACAGCCATTCGGTCGCGGCTGGCAATTGACCTTTTTGACGGAGCGTATCGAAAAGCTCGCCAAACTTGGGCACAAAGAAAATCATCAGCGCTGAGACTACGATGAATCCAACGCTAAACAGGATCACCGGGTAAATCATCGCTCCGACCGTACGGTTGCGAAGCTCGGTTTGTTGTTCGGTAAAGGTCGCAACCCGCTCCAAGGCCTCCTCGAGAAAACCGCCCTCACCACCGGCAATGGCCATGTTCACGGCAATCTCACTAAAAATCTTGGGGTGCCGCTTGAATGCTTCACCCAGCGTCTCGCCTTCTTCGACCCGATTATGCACATCTTCCAATGCCGCCTGAAGCTTCGGCTGCGACGACTGTTCGCGAAGAATATTGATTGACTTGAGAAGCGGAACGCCACTGGCGATCAAGCTGGCCAACTGACTGTAGAAAACAGACATGACCTGCCCATTCACGCCGCGCCCGAAACCAATGGATACCGACTTCTTCTCCGCCGAAACTTCGATCGGAAACAGCTGCTTGCCATTCAACATGTTGATGACTTCGCGCTCATTCGCAGCGGACATGGATCCCTCGATCTTCTGTCCGTCGGTCTGTCTGGCAACATAAGTGAATTGCGGCATTTTTGTTCTTAGCTTTGCTTAGCTTTATCGAGTGGCGATGTCGTTGTTACGTCTTCGTTTCGTTTGTTTTCAAATGGCACTAGCGACCACCGAGTTTGTCGCTTTTGGTCAATCGCAGAACTTCGTCAACCGAAGTGTCACCTTCAATGGCTTTTCGCCAACTGTCATCCCGAAGCGTTTTGAGGCCTTGCGCGGCAGCGACTTTTTTGATCTCCCAGGTGCTCGCCCGATCATGGGCCAACTGGCGAATCTCATTGGTGGTCAAAAGCAACTCGTATACACCCATTCGCCCCACGTAGCCCAGGTCACGACATTCGCGGCAACCGGTCGCCTCATAGAGCGGTTTTCCGTCCAGAACTTCCCAGGGGAAATCCTCTGGCAGATCATCCTTGTTTGGATGAACGGCTTTTTTGCAATTGGGACACAGTCGACGAACCAGCCGCTGCGCCATCACCGCCTCAACCGTACTGGCAACCAGAAACGGCTCGACGCCCATGTCGATCATCCGCGTGTAAGCACCGGCAGCGTCGTTGGTGTGAAGCGTGCTAAAGACCAGGTGACCGGTCAACGAAGCCTGAATCGCATTTTCCGCCGTTTCGAAGTCACGAATCTCACCAACCAGCACGATGTCGGGGTCATGCCGGAGTATACTCCGAAGACTCGCAGCAAAGGTCAAACCAATTTTGGGATGCACCTGAATTTGATTGATCCCATTCAACTGGTACTCGACCGGATCCTCGGTCGTAATGATCTTGTTTTCGGGCGAATTGATTTCGACCAGGGAGCTATACAGCGTGGTCGTTTTACCGGAACCGGTCGGGCCGGTGACCAAAATAATCCCGTGCGGCAAGCGAATCAGTTTGCTGAAGACTTCGTAAGTCGACTCGGACATGCCAAGGTTACGCAAATCAAACTTCATTGCGCCTTTGTCAAGAATCCTCATCACGAGGCCTTCACCGTGAATCATCGGAATCACGGAAACACGAACGTCAACTTCACGCCCATGCACTCGCAGCTTGATCCGCCCGTCCTGAGGCAGCCGTTTTTCGGCGATGTTCAACCGCGACATGATCTTCAAACGGCTGATAATCGCCGCCTGGAAATAGTTAATCTCTGCCGGGACGGGTTGCGGTATCAAAATCCCGTCAATTCGGTAACGAATGACCAGACCTGCCTCTTGGGATTCAATGTGAACGTCACTCGCCCGCGAGTTGACGGCCTCCAAAAGGATTTCATTGACCAGCCGAACCACGGACGCTTCCTGAGCCATTTCAGAAAGCTCGGAACCATCGGACTCGATATCCTCGAGCAGTTCCACGCCGTCCTCTTCAATCTTTTGCTCGAGCAGGCCGCCGACGGTTTCACCACCGACCCCCAGATGCTCCTTGATCAGTTTGGCGATCTCGCCACGTTCCGCCAAAACCGGATTGACACTCAAGCCCGTCGCCGCGCTGGCTTCATCCAGCGGATAAAGATCGAAGGGACGGTAGGTTGCTACGGTGATCGTTCCATTCTCTCGACTGACCGGAAACAACGCTTGTCGATAGATCAACTTTTGAGGAAAAGACTCCAGCAACGACAGGTCAACGCTTTCCTTTCGCAAATCGATGTAGTCGATTCCGACTTCCTCGCCCAACGCAATCAGCGCTTCGTTTTCATTAACGAAACCCATCTCGATGGCTTTTTCCAGGACATCGCCACCCGTCTGTTGAATCTGGTTCAACTGACCCTGGTTGAGCAACTCGTGTTTGATAAGAATCTGACCTGCGTCCATTTTCAACTTTCAAAATATATTGCCAAATCGGCGGATTGGCCCAATTCGGCCGCAATCGGCTTAGCGGCTCAAATCGGTTTGGCGGTTTCGTTTCATTGAACTGAATCCTGACGATTCGACATCCGTTGAATGGGTTTCAGCGAGCCACTGGACTACCGCGCGGCAGCGCGTGCCAAAGCTGCACAACGAAGTGAAAGATGAATTGCTGCTCCCCACCCGACTTCCTCAATCGAATCCATCGTTGATCCCTGGAATCGACCCGAAGGCATTCCGCGGCTCATGCCAACTCTTGCGGACCTTAACAGCTCATAGAACCTTGACGGCCCTTAAGACGTAACAGCCGGTCGCAGAAAAGGCGTGGAATCCATTCTAATTCAACACCGCACAAAACCCGAAAAGGTCCCCACAAATTCGAGATTTGAAAGAAACTTTTGGCTTTCCAGAGTCGCGGGTTGAATCCGCAAAAGATCACAGCCAAACAATCAGAAAATCCGTCAAATCCGAACCCGGGAAACGCACCGCAGTTGGGGGTGAGGAGGGGATGCGTCAGTGCTGCGATGCGTTTCTCGGGTTCCAATTGACGAAATCAGTTCGAATGGGCGGCGATCTACAAGAGATTAAACCCAAGGAATCAACTCAGGTTTCGTATAGTTGCCGCCAACAATAAAACCGGGTGCAAAAAACACCCGGTTTTCAGTGATTTCGTTTGTTTTCGCCGGTTCTTGGCAAAAAAATTTTTTCAAAATCTCGGGCCTTGTTC
>CAYSXI010000191.1:0-10039 GCA_964434955.1 uncultured Pirellulaceae bacterium | reverse complement strand
CCCAGCCACAAACGATCAAACATACAAGCACGACGCGCCAGCGAGTGAATCCCCAATAGCGATTGAATCCACAGAAGGCAGGACGAAACACCGAGAGCACGAAGAAAACCGGTGAATTCCACCCGCCTCAATACAAGCACGAAGCGCCAGCGAGTGGTTCCCCAGCCACAAGCGATCAAACATACAAGCACGACGCGCAAGCGAGTGAATCCCCAGTAGTGATTGAATCCACAGAAGGCAGGACGAAACACCGAGAGCACGAAGAAAACCGGTGAATTCTACGCGCCCCCCTACAAGCACGAAGCGCAAGCGAGTGGTTCCAAGGACACCAACCTACAAACTTGAAAGGACGTGCGAGAACAGGTGTCCACAACCGTCGTCTGCTACGAGCAACACTGATTCAAGAACCGCGATCCAAACAAATCGCACAAGAAGAAATGCGTTTGCTAAATCCCACCGCAATGACGATGTGATTATTCTTCGGCGACGGAAAAAGTAAAACGCTGGCCGCCGAGCTGGAATGAGATTCCGTCTTCGAGACGAATGGAAGCAACGCGAATCCAGGTGCCATTATTCGATTCCAGATCCTCAACGAACCAGCTTCCGTTTTCATCCCGCGAAATTTTCGCGTGTTCCGAATCCAGAAACGGATCGTCCCAAACGTTTTTGTCAGAATCGCTTTGGCGATGCCCAATCAGGTTTTCACTTCCTGGATCCAGCACATACAACTGCCGCGTTTCGTTCTTTCCTTGCGCGAATTGGACCAAGCCGAATTTTGAACTGTCGAGATCGCCGCCACCGGTCGCGTCGAATTGGGAAAAACGAAAATAACGTTCACCTAGCAACAGGCAATCGCCTTCGTTCAGGTGTTGCCTGAGAATACGAACGTAAGTCCCATTGGTACTTCGCAAGTCGGATAGCGTCCAGAAGTAACCGTCATCCCCCAGTTCGCGTCGAATCTCAACATGACGCTCGGAGATGTGGGCATCATTTGGAATGACGACATCACCGCGCGAACGACCGATCAGGACTTGGGCGGCGCGAACTCGAAACGCTTCCGCGGTTTCCTGGTTGTCATCCATGATGAACAAGGTTGGAGTTCGCGGTCGATGGGCGGGCTGATACGTCTTGCCGCTTCCAAGTTTCTCTTCGGCTTTGGAATAGGTAACGGAGTCGGATTCAGGCAAAGAAACCGGTCCGATTCTTTTCTTGGCGAACTCGGTTTTCGTATCAAGCAGCTCGCGTTGCGTTTGACTGGCTTCGGGTACGCTTGCCGAAGGAGGTCTACGAATCTGATCGTTGAAGATTTGATTCGGTCCCTGGGGGCCTCCCGTTTCCGCATCACCCGCCTCCGGCATCGTTCGCCGCAACCCATCGTCGTCGTCGGGTTCGTGTAAAGTCTGACGGGGGTCGTCTGGATTTTTAGCCATGGGTCATAATCCGTGACGAATTCAGCTTGGACGAACAGGCGGCCAAGGCAACATCGTTTTTCGTCCCAAAGTAATATCGTCTTCACGTGTGACCGGATAACGTTTTCGAGGTGTGATCTTTTCCCCGTTCACGTAGGTCCCGTTCGTTGATTTCAAGTCCTCGATTTCGAAGCAATTGTTT
The DNA here is from genome assembly GCA_964434955.1 of uncultured Pirellulaceae bacterium. GTDB lineage: Bacteria > Planctomycetota > Planctomycetia > Pirellulales > Pirellulaceae > JANQLU01. Next base: position 8,428 of record CAYSXI010000191.1, on the reverse strand, counting down.
TCCCAAAAAAGAATGCAATGCTTGGCCGACACAAACTTGTTGTTCACAACAATATCGCACTTATCTGGGTCCCAGCCAATCAGCCAGTTTTTCATTTCGGCCAACAAAGTGCTGCACCGAAGTCCCTCATCGATAATGTCACGAATGGTCTCGGTGTCCGTTGTCTTATGAATGCTGGCGGATGCCGAGACGATCGATTGGCTACCGCCCGCCTGCAGTTGTTCTGCCGCGGCTTCCATAGCAAGTCGGGACTCGGAATGGTGGATTTCCGTGGCCAGTTCAACGTCGTACTCTTTTTTTGTGGCCTGGTCACAGAGCAACTTTTTCGCCGCCGCGACTTCCTTTTGAACTTCCTGAGCCAACTCGGCAAAGGGGCTCGAGAAAAATCGCTGCAGGAAGAAAATATTTCGAGCGGCCGCATTCTCAATGACGGTCTTGCAATCTTCGAAGACTGGAATGCCCAGCAAGACATAGTGATTCGGCGGACATTTAGCCAGCGGAATCCCAAGCCATTCGTAGTAGGCGGTCTGTTTGTCCATGTTCGGGCGAATTTGACGAGGAAGTGAAAAGAGCCAGTTCTATAATAATTTAACCAGGACTGGCGGCTAAACCCAAATCATTAAACTTTGTCGTTAAGCGCTTTCAATTTTTTTACTTGATCGGCAAATCGGCTGGTACCCGGTGGCAAAAATTCCCGATTCACACATTCACGCCCTAAAACGATCCGGCAATGCTGTGCAAATCGCTCCAAGTTGCCCAGTTCCGCCTTGGCCCGGCGTAACTTGCCTTCCGAGTCCGATTTTTTCATGAAATCTGTTTCACGTGTAAGCCGTTTCTCTATCAACTGAGAAATCTTGCGGAAGAAAATCAACTCGTCGATCGCTCGTTGGATGGCGCGTCGCTGGGGAATCAATTCGGGGATCAATGTGGAAGCAAACGCGACTTTGCCAATTTCCTGGAATTGAAACTCGAGCGCACTTTGAATCTTCTCAAGGTCATCCGCCGACAAGTTCTTGTCGTCGACCGCGGGAAGATCCGGGATATCCGAGGTGGAGCAGGCGACATCCGATTCTTCATTCAAAAATCGGGCTCGCCAGACTTCAATCGAATCAAAGTTCGCTGATGCTTCCCGTCGAACTTCCAGCGAAGTCGATTTGCGATCTTTCAGAATTCGTGCCGAAAGATGAATCGTGCCATCCTCGCGGTACTGACAAATGACTTCGATGTCCGTGCCAGCCGGCGTGTTTGGCGCTAAGACGATCGCGGACTTGGCGACGACTTCACAGTACTTCGGGTTTTCGCTTTCACCCTCAAGCAACGTCACCGAGACCCCTTTTTGCCCGTCTCGGTGAGTGACAAATCGTTGTTTGATCACCGAAGGCAATGGCGTATTCCGTGGAATCAAAATCTTGTTGACTTTGTCTCCGGTCGAAGTATCCACACCGGCGATTCCGAGGCTGTGCGAATTGACGTTGACGATTTCAAAGCCAACGGATTCATCCATCGACTTGGAAGCCGCAAACAGGGCGGCTCCCTGGGCAACGATCTCGTCCGGATTGTCCGACAGGATCGGTTTCTTGCCCGATTTTTCCTCGATCCGCTGAGCCACGAAGGGAATTCGACAGGACCCGCCAACAAAGAGGATGTGGTCGACGTCATCCCAGGTCATTTCCTGCGACTGCAATACGGTTTCACAAGTGTATGCCGTCAAGTCAACGTGCGACTCAATCAAGTCTTCGAACTTCGCTCGCGTCAACTGAACACCCAGGCGCATTCCCTCGAAGCTGCAGTTGATGGTCGTTTCGGATTGCGTGCTCAACTGGTGCTTGGCTTCTTTGCAGCGAGCAAATAACTCGATCAGGTCCTTCATCTTGGCCCGTGGGTCGACACCATAGGTTTCGATGAACTGTTCGGCGACGTAGTCTTTGATCGCGGAGTCAAAATCCCGACCGCCCAATTGAACGTTTCCGTCAGTCGCAATGGTCACGAATTGTTTTTGCCGGAACTCCAGAAGCGAAACGTCAAACGTTCCCCCGCCCAAATCAAATACCAAAAGTCGAACCGGCTTCTCGGACTCGTTTGAGAATAAACGTTCCTTGTATCCGTAAGCCAAGGCCGCGGCGGTTGGTTCGTTGACAATGTCCAAAACATTGAGACCAGCCAATTCGCCCGCCAATCGCGTTGCCTGCCGACGTTTGGAGCCGTAAAAAGCCGGGACCGTGATTACCGCGTTGTGAATTTTGCTGTCGACAAATCGTTCCGCGTCGTGCTTCAGGTTTTCGATCAGGAATGCCGAAAGGATTTCCGGCGGAACCTTGTAGCCGCGAATCTCTGTCGGGTAGTAAGACTGACCGATGCTTCGTTTAAAACATTCTGCAAACGTGTTTGGAAACTCGAGTGCCTGATCGATGGCTGGTTGCCCAACCAAAATCTCATCCGTCGCAACCAACACGGCACTAGGTGTCAGCATGCTATTGGCAGGGTTCGGAATTCCAACGACGTTGCCGATATCGTCCGTGATGGAAACGGCCGACATGGTGGTTCCGAGGTCGATACCGATGACGTGATCGTCTTTGTTGATTTTGGTCATGGTTGGGTAAGGTTTCTATTCAATGACAAGAAGTAATTACGGATACAAATTAGCCGCCGGATTTTTTGTCTTTTGATTCGTTTTTCGAATCAGAATCGTCTTCGGCTTTTTTGTCCGAATCCTTGTCTTTGTCGTTGGACTCTTTTTTGTTTTCGTTTTCGTTATTCTCAACTTGTTCTGTTTTGTCTTTGTCTTCATCCTTGTCGCCACCACTTTGTGGAACCACGAAAGGAATCAAGATCAAAGCCAGGAGCAGGCCGCCGATCAGAACCAGCCAGTTTCGTTTGTTCTTGTCTTGAAGCCAGTTGCCGGAGCTTTCGCCTTTGGGTTTCTTCGCTTTGCCCTTTTTGTCTTTGGCTGGCGGTGCTGGTGCTGCCGGGGCGTTCGAAGGAGGGGCTGGGGCCGCGGGGGCCGGCGGGGCAGCCGCAGCGGGTGGGGCTGCTGGTTTTGGCTTGGGGCTCGCCGGCTTGGGAGCCTTGGCACGCTTATCGACCTTGGCCGATTTTTTGGGTGTGGCCGGCTGCGGTGCCTTCGGTGATCTTGCGGGCGCCGCGGGCGCCTGAGGTGCGGTTCCCAGAGGAGCCGTCTTCTGTTCGGTACTCGGTGCGGCTTTTTTGGGTGCGGCACTCGGAGCGGAATCAGGTTTCGCACCGCGATTCATGTTGAGTTCGTCGGCCACGTCCTGCCACGACCATGACGCTTCGCCCTGGATCACGAACTGAATGTCGGGGCCGCGGTTCGAAAGACGAATGATATCGCCGGACTTGATTGGATGGGTTCCCTTGCAAACTTCACGGCCGACCATAACGGTTTCCATGCAATCTTCGGGGCGTTTCGTTTCCGAAACCTTCCAGCCACCAGCAGCAAGTGCGACGGTCACCTCACGACCCACGATCGGTGGATAATCGGTGCCCAGCAGTTTGACCTGACAATGATCCGCTTCGCCGATAACGATGTCTTCCATTTTCAGCGGATAAATCTTTCCCGCCTGGCTTCCGGATGCGATTCGCATGTAGGCGGGAGTCGAAGGCCGGCTGATCAATTGCGGCTCCGCCGAAGGAGCGGAAGAACCCGAAGCCGGTTTTGGGGGAGCCGGAGGCTTGGGGGCCGAAGGAGCTGCACCGGAGGGCGCCGCGCTGGAACCTGCATCAGCCGCAGGGGCCGCAGTGGCCGACTGGGCCGAAGCCGTTCCCGACATGTCGATCTGATTCAACTCGTTGATCGCGTCGCGGGCACTGCCAATTCTTCGCCCAACATTCTTGCTGAGCATGTCATCCAGAAGTTTGCCAAACGCATCAGGAATTCCAGCAATCAGTGTTTTCGTCGGCTCAAGTTGGTCGTCAGAATTGTGCCAGCGAAACCAGCCGGTTTCCGGATCGGGAGTGCCACTCACAAAACCTTGGAAAAGCGAATCGAACTTTTCACCGGCAAGTCCCTCGAAAACAACCGTTGCCGCCAGATAGAGGTCCGTGGCCATGCCGATCGGACCAAAACGATTGTCGAGCATTTCCGGCGCGCGATATTTGTTCGAACCCTTGGGCCGCGGAAGCTGACTCGATTGTGCGATGGGAACACTGCGGCCATCACAAAGCTTGGCGCCTTCACCCGGCTCGTCAAAGCGAATATTGGAAGACGACAAGTTACAGTGCAAAAAACCTTTTTGGTGAAGGAAATCGAGGCCTTCAAGAATCTGCAGGAAGGCGTCTTTGATTTCCATCAAGTTAACATTGCCGCGGAAGCGATCCGTAAATGAGTTCGGAAGGTACTCCGCGACGATCCAGCCTCGCTCGCGATTGACTTCTTCAATCCGGCACAAGCGATGGTGTTCGATGCGAGCCCAGGATTCCGCTTCTTTGAAAAACTCATTTCGAACGGATTCGTTGGCTTCACCCTTTAGTTCCTTGATCGCGACCTGGCGTCCAAAATTCGTGTGCAATCCTTCATAGACTTGCACGTTGGTGCCGCTATGGATCAGCTTGGTCTTCTGATAATTCGTTTGCGAAGTGCTGCTCATTAAAGGTGAAACCTTGGGCATCTTTACGAGGGAAGTTTGATTTATGCGTTCACTAAGATAATCAATATCAATGCCAATTGCATGATACAACGTTTCAATTTGGCCGATTTCACCCTTGTTTTAGGGGCGCTTCGGTTGCACTTCGAGGTCGGACGTACCGGGCCCCTGTTTGGAGCTTATCGACCAGGCAAGGTTAACTGTGTCCCTCGCCCTCTCTTCCCAAGGAAGCACTGCCCTTGATCGCCAGGACGCCGAATGGTTGATCCATCAAATGAAGGGGGTGCTGCATTTGTTTCTGCGAGACGTTTCAAGTTGGTTGAAGCATGATTCGATCCGCAGCAAGTATATGCCTTGGGCGCTGCGAATCTTTCAGCCAATCTTTCGGCGTTTTCCAAAAAACGGCAGCGCATTGTCGATAAGCGTTCGCGGGGGCGAAATGTTTCAGGTCCATGAGGAAAATGTTGCTCGGCCCGCGCCCCCAAAGGTTCCCTGCAAGATTCGGGGCTTCCGCCGAGAATTACTCGCGATTTGATTGAGTGAATGGCTGCTTTCAGAATATAATTTGCGATCGGTCGTCCTCGTCACTCGAAAGGCAAATTGGTTTGGACAAAAAAGACATCTATCAACATACACTTCGCCACTTTCTCGACCCGATCTGGCATTTGATGGAGAACGAGGAAGTTTCCGAAGTCCTGATCAATGGGCCCAACCGGATTTACTTTGAAAAAGGCGGCCGGCTGACGTTGTCGGAAAAAACATTCGAGAGCAACGCTTCGTTGAACGCCGCCGTCAATAACATTGCCGAATTCGTCAACCGTCGCGTCGACCTGGACAATCACAGCATGGACGCGAGGCTGCCCGACGGTTCCCGTGTACACGTCATCATTTCACCGGCTTCTCGCGGCGGCGCCCATGTTTCCATTCGTAAGTTCAAGAAGTCCACGTTCAATTTGCAGTCGCTCATTGAATGGGGCAGTTTGAGTCCGATGGCCGCGGAGTTCTGTGAATTCTGCGTGATCCTGCATAAGAACACGATCATCTCCGGCGGTACGGGCACCGGGAAGACATCGATGTTGAATGCGCTCTCGACAGCCATTCCCGAACATGAGCGCATCATCGTGATCGAAGATAGTTCCGAGCTGCAGCTCAATCAGCCGCATACGGTCTACCTGGAAGCACAGCCCGCGCAGCCCAACGGTCGTGGTGCGGTTTCCATTCGCGACTTGTTTGTGGATTCATTGCGGATGCGGCCGGACCGGATTGTGATGGGAGAAGTGCGACGGGGCGAAGCGCTCGACATGATCCAATCCATGATCTCGGGACACGCGGGTTCACTGACCACGGTCCACGCGAACAATCCCCTGGATTCTCTGATTCGTCTCGAAACGCTCTGTTTGATGGCCGGAATGGATATGCCTGTTTACGTGGTGCGTCGCCAAGTCGCATCGGCCGTAAACATCGTGCTCCAGCTTTCGCGTCTCGATGATGGCTCACGTCGAGTGATCACGATCGCCGAAATCCTGGGGATGGATGAAAAGCAGTCCTATATCGCCAAGCCAATTTTTCAATTCCAGTCGCGCGGTCGAGATGAAGAAAATCGAATTGTCGGCAGTCTCGAGTGGACCGGTTACAAGCCTAGTTTCTGGAAAGAAGTCGAAGAATACGGATTCCAGGATAAAGTGAATTTGACCAAAGTCTTTTACGAGGCCGAGGATTCGGCGAAGGGCGCAAACGAGGACGGTGATAGCGAGTAAAGCAGCTGGAGTCTCTATCGCTACTGAGACTTTGTTCGGTTTGGGTTTGTCGTGCATTGCATGGGCAAGTGCGGTCCACGCACTTTGCTGAATTGTGCTTTGATGCACCGCCATTTGAGCATTGAACCTTTTTCTGTTGGCCTGTTTCTCATGAATCGTCAGCACTCCCGCCTGTGGCCTGATTGCGATGGCCTCGACATTTGAAAGCTCGCTCCGAAACATTGGCGCGAAAAGCCATTGTCCGCTCGTGCCGTTAGTATTTGATACAAGCACGGAGCGCGAGCGAGTGGTTCCCGCACGCACTGGATTTTGCCATATGCACCATTGGATCAGCATGTTTGTTTTTGCGACCTGTGATGCGGGAACCGGGATATCAAAATTCGGGGTTCTCTGCCGACTGAATTGACCTGGCTCGCCGAAGGGTCGTATGCGTCTGGCCACTTGCGTGTTCTTCCCCGGATTTTTTCGGCTCCAAAAAAAGTTTTGAAATTTCCTGTCCGGAAATTCCGAAACGAGCAGCACTAGTAATGTCAGCCAAACGAGGCCGGCAAAAAACCTTTCAAAACTTTCCTTTCCAAATCTCATTCCGGAGAACCACCATGCGTAACTTTTCAATCTTTTGCTACGAAACTTGCCAGCGAGCTTTCAACCGCGTTCGTCACTTCAATCAAGACCAGCGCGGATTGGAAACACTTCAAGTCATTTTGATTTTGGCCGTCGCCGCAATCATCCTTTCGGTGATCGTTAAGGCTTGGCCCGAGATCGAACGATGGGCGGGCGATGCGGTCGGCAACGTCGTTGACTTCAAAGTTGGGGGCGGCAAGTAAAGCGGGGAGTTCGCGAATTGCCTTGGAGAGTTTTGAAACAACAACGAGAAGTGCCGTCAGTTGACCGAGTGAGTAAGTGTTTTGGTCAACACGAAGGGTCCTGTAACGACTGATGGCTTGAGAACCGTCGCAATTGCGGCGGTTTTTTTTGTTATCGAGATCAGGTTTAATCGAAGCCAGTTTGCCCAAAACAACGTTCGGTTTGTGATTGTTCATGGGGCGAAGGGCAAATTGGGGGTTTCGAGGTGAGGAACCACTCGCTGGCGCTTCTTGCTTGTAGAGGGGCGGGTGGAATTCACCGGTTTTCTTCGTGCTCTCGGTGTTTTGTCCTGCCTTTTGGGGATTCAATCGCTACTGGGGATTCACTCGCTTGCGCGTCGTGCTTGTATGTTTGATCGCTTGTGGCTGGGGAACCACTCGCTGGCGCTTCGTGCTTGTATTGAGGCGGGTGGAATTCACCGGTTTTCTTCGTGCTCTCGGTGTTTCGTCCTGCCTTCTGTGGATTCAATCACTACTGGGGATTCACTTGCTGGCGCGTCGTGCTTGTATGTTTGATCACTTGTGGCTGGGGAACCACTCGCTGGCGCTTCGTGCTTGTATGAGGGCGGGTGGAATTCACCGGTTTTATTCGTGCTCTCGGTGTTTCGTACTGCCTTCTGGGGATTCAATCGCTATTGGGGATTCACTCGCTGGCGCGTCGTGCTTGTATGTTTGATCGCTTGTGGCTGGGGAACCACTCGCTTGCGCTTCGTGCTTGTATCGAGGCGGGTGGAATTCACCGGTTTTCTTCGTGCTCTCGGTGTTTTGTCCTGCCTTTTGGGGATTCAATCACTACTGGGGATTCACTCGCTGGCGCGTCGTGCTTGTATGTTTGATCGCTTGTGGCTGGGGAACCACTCGCTTGCGCTTCGTGCTTGTATCGAGGCGGGTGGAATTCACTGGTTTTCTTCGTGCTCTCAGTGTTTCGTCCTGCCTTCTGGGGATTCAATCGCTACTGGGGATTCACTCGCTGGCGCGTCGTGCTTGTATGTTTGATCGTTTGTGGCTGGGGAACCACTCGCTGGCGCTTCGTGCTTGTATCGAGGCGTGTAGAATTCATCGGTTTCCTTCGTGCTCTCGGTGTTTCGTCCTGCCTTCTGTGGATTCATCGCTTCTGTGGATTCATCGCTTTTGGGGATTCAATCGCTTGCGCGTCGTGCTTGTATGGGGCGGGTTTCCTCGGCGATTTGAGCCGTTTTTGACG
>CAYSXI010000190.1:0-10128 GCA_964434955.1 uncultured Pirellulaceae bacterium | reverse complement strand
CCGCGATCATATTTGGCGTGCTGGCTTCGCATCACATTCCCGGATGGCGAAAACTATTCAAAACAAAATGCGAAGATGCAGATTTTAGAACCAATAACAAGTAACCGGAGGTGCGATGAATGACCGTCGTTTTTCGAGCACTCTTGAGGACGAAAACGGACAGGTCAGTGAGATACCCCAAGATACTGTTCTTACGTCTGTTGATTGACAGAATAACCATTTAACCTTTTCTAGGAAAATTTAATGAAGACTAATGCGATTTATGCTTTTACTGGCTTGTTCTTGGCCGTTTGCCTGATTATGGTCGGTTGCGCTGGCGACCAACCCGGCAGCAGACAACGCTAGTGGTGAATCGACATCAACAAGCGTTGCCGACCCAACTCATGGTGGTTGGTGGTGTGTGGAACATGCAATTCCGGAAGAAGAGTGCAGCATGTGCAGTGCTTCATATGCCAAGGAATGCAAAGCAAATGGTGATTGGTGCGATGAGCACAATCGAGCCGAATCACAGTGCTTCAAATGCGACCCATCGCGTGCTGAGAAGTATGTCAAGTTATACGAAGCAAAATACGGGAAAAAACCACCTGCGGCGATCGAATAACAATGAATCCAACTTTCCTGGAGTTTCGCATTCACGGCATGGACTGCGCCGAGGAAATCGCGATCCTTAAGCGCGAACTGGGTTCATTGGTTCCGTCCGAAGATCATCTGTCGTTCGATATCCTGAATGCGAAGATGATCGTGCAGCCCGGCGAGTCGCAAATCTCGGCAGACGTGATCATGGAAGCAGTGAATCGCACCGGGATGAAGGCGGAAGTCTGGGAAGATTACGCGGAAGAAACGACAGCAAACTTCTGGGAGCGGTACGGACGAACAATCCTCACGGCGGTTAGTGGAATTTGCGGACTCCTTGGATTCTGCATCCACGTTTGGACCGCCGGTGGTTTGTTGCCCGCATTAGGGTCTGAAGGAATGGGTGTTGCGCATAGTGTGCCGCCGCTAGCCATCGCTTTCTACCTCGCCGCCATCCTTTCCGGCATTTGGCTCGTTATTCCCAAAGCCTGGCATTCTGCAATCAGTTTGCGACCTGATATGAATCTGCTGATGACGATCGCGGTCATTGGAGCAGCAGCAATTGGTGAATGGTTCGAGGCGGCTACGGTCGCTTTCTTGTTTTCTGTTTCGTTGTTGCTGGAATCATGGAGCGTCGGCAGGGCGAGACGCGCGATCGCTGCATTGATGGACCTGACTCCACCTGTTGCCCGTATCCGATCCAACGATGGATCAATGAAAGAGGTAGCACCAGATGATGTCGCAGTTGGCGATATCTTCGTCGTGCGCCCAGCGGAAAAAATTCCTCTGGACGGAATCGTCACTGAAGGAAACAGCGATGTAAATCAGGCACCAATTACCGGCGAAAGCGTTCCCGTCGACAAACGGCCGGGCTCGGAACTGTTCGCAGGAACAATTAATGGTGACGGTGTTCTGGAGGCCAAATGCACAAAACTGGCTACTGATACGACGCTGGCCAGCATTATTCGGATGGTGGGTGAGGCCCAATCGCGACGGGCTCCATCCGAAAAATGGGTAGAAAAGTTCGCTCGTGTTTACACACCGGCAATCATGGCGCTGGCACTTACGATTCTGGTGGTCCCACCTTTGCTGTTTAGTGGCCAGTGGTCGAACTGGCTCTACCGTTCTCTGGTTTTGCTAGTAATCGCGTGCCCATGTGCCTTGGTCATCTCGACGCCGGTCAGCGTGGTTGCCGGATTGGCTGCAGCTGCCCGAAACGGAGTCTTGATCAAAGGTGGCGTTTTCATCAAGGTTGGGTTTCGACTGGCCAATTGGCGAACGATTCACGCGGACGACACGAACGCCGCGAACGATACAGTGGGAACGCTAAAGAAAATCGGCTGTGAGGTTCGCCAAAGCAACCACGGTGGCCACGTTGATATCTCGTTTCGTTGTCCCAGTTGGAAAACGATAAGTGTGCAGAGTGACGAGCAATCCAAAAAATGGAACCAATGGTTGACCAACAACGAATTCGAAACGGTCATACTTAACCCTGCCAAGGACGCTAAACTGCCGACCGTGCGATTGCGAATGACCACTCGGAAAACGATTCATGCCAGAAGTGCCGAACAAGCTCAGGCATTGAAAGAGACCTACGAGCTAATCGGGTGTGAAGTGAAAATCAACAATCACGGAAACCACATTGATGTCAGCTTTCACTGTCCAAAATGGAATACGATTGCTTTGCCAAACTCGAAAGTCGCACATGTTTGGCAGGACTGGCTAAAGAAATCCGGTTTTGAAACTGAGCACGATCACTCGAACGATAGCCATGGATCTCATGCGGGACACAATCATGCCCACCAGAAAACTCAAGGGCATCGCGACAGCGGGCACAAACATGACCACGACCATTAGCAAATCTAGATCGCGGCATTTCTGTCGGTTGATTGCGACAGGTTTGTCGTCAATTATTCACACCATGGCAATTGTTGTCATTGGAAGTACGATCGTGCTGAACGGTTGTGCGGACCGATCCCGCTCAGCCCATGAAAATCAATATTTGATTGACCAAAAAGTCCTAAAAGCTGAATTAAAAAACCCGGACTACGAGTGGAATGGGCCGACGAGCGTTGAGGATCGAATTCCGAATTTGCACGCAGCTCAGGCTCTTGCATATCGGGGAGACTCTGCGGCCATTGTGTTGTTTGATGCAATTGATGATCCTGAAATTGAGATCATAAGCATCTATGACGCTATTTCGAATCTTGGAATTCCGGCCTACCGATTTCGCGATCAGATTTTTGCGCGCGATTCGTCAACGGTGCGAAAGTGGTGGGAAACCAACAAGGATAGTTCACTTGCTGAGCGGAATCGGCATCGGCTAGATATCGGTCTCCCTCCCGCAAGAATCGAATGAATCCGACGCCCCAGGTCTGGATGAATTCTCAGTTTTCGAGTTCATCGCGATCGAGGCTTAATTGGTCGGAATTGAATGTGGTTTTTTCCTTGCCGACACTATGAAAATGCGGCAAACTTGACCGTGGTGAAATCGGAACGTACAGTAATAGTGTGCAACATTCCTATAATCGGACACCTTCTTTTGAGTGGACAACGCTACATTGCGATTTACCTGGCTGCCGTAGTCGTTTTATGCCCCTTCCAATGTGTTTTGCTGGCCAAAACCTCCGCCGACGTGGGTGAAAAAGTTTGTTGCGGAAATTGCGGGACGGCGTCAAAAACTCCGAATAAAGCACCGCAAAACTCAACTCCAAAGAACCCGTCTGATTGTCCCTGCCACGGTTGTTTTTGTTGCGGTGCTTTGCCAGTTGACAAAGTTGAAGACTGCAGCGATTTCGTTGTTTCAAACACGCTTGATGACATTGATATTGTCAAACTTGATGTGTTGGTAGCGGACCCGCCTTTTTATCTTGGGTTTGCGTCATTCGAATTGCCATCAAATCTATCTGGGCGCGCGGCCTCTGTGGCCTTTTCTTGCTGGCTGCTCTAAGTCGATCCTGACCTGTTAATGTACTGCGCTACCGGTCCGCAGTTTGTCATTGGCATCTTTACATTTTTCCCAGTCAGATTCATGAAATCAGGTTGAAAGACAATGAGCGAATCCACTTTCTCCGACTCACACGCAGAGTTGGATTCAAGCGAACAATCGAGCACAACAGAAATATCTTCGGGCACTACCAGGTCCGGCCGGTTGGGGGCGCGGATCGTAATGGTCATCATCCGCGGCATTCCAACACTGATTGTGCTTGCGGGCTTGGTTGGCCTCGCTTGGTTCGGACACCAATACGGTTGGAAGATTCCGCAATACTCCGAATTGTTCGGTACACAACAAAATAAAGAAGTTGCCTGGTGCGATGAACATGGCGTGAAAGAAGCAGATTGTATTTCATGCAATGCCGACCTGATGCCGAAAGGTGAGTTATTTGGCTGGTGTGGTGAACATGGAGTCCATGAATGTGTTTTGCATCACCCGCAGCTTGCACAAACGCTGGAAACGCCAATGGTTTCCGAAAAAGACTTTGCACGCGCCAAGCGAGCGATCGAGGTGCGTCCGCGAACAAAAAACGATTCAGGTTGCAAAATGCACTTGCGTCGAATCCAATTTCCGACAATTGAGGCAGTTGATCGAGCGGGAATCGACATCTCGCTGGTCGACCGGGGCGAGATTGTCGAAACCATTGCCGTTACTGGCGAGGTCGTTTTCGATCCGACAAGAGTTACTCAGGTTTCATCACGTGCGTCTGGAAACGTCGCTGTTGTTCTGCGAAATGTCGGCGACCATGTCGAGCGAGGTGAAATCATAGCTGTAGTTGATGCCGTCGACGTCGGAAAGGCTAAATCAAACCTCATGCAGGCGCTTGTTCAGCTTGAGTTTCATGAAAAGACGTTAGCCAGAGTGACCAGGCTTGGCGGCGCAGTCATTCCAGAAAAGAAAATTCAGGAAGCCGAGTCGGCCAAGCGATCATCTGAAGTTGCGGTCACCAATGCAATTCAATCGCTTTCAAACCTGGGGCTGCCGTTGAGCACTGACGAAGTTGAGAATCGAAGCATTGAACAAATCCGCGAATTGCTTCAATCTCTGGGCCTCACAGATGAGCTGAAACGCAAGCTAGGCAACTATTCAGAAACATACAATCTGATTCCGATCATTGCTCCCAGGCGTGGAATCGTGGTTGCGAGAAATGCGGTTGCCGGGGAAGTCATTCAAACCGGCAAAACACTATTTACGATAGCGGACAACAGTCAGATGTGGTTATTGCTCAATGTTCGTTCGGAGGAGGCGAACCGAATTGCGTTGGGTCAAAAAGTCGTTTTTCGTCCTGACGGAATGAGCAGGGAATCAACTGGATCTATTTCCTGGATTAGCGCAGACGCAGACGCCGAAACGAGAACAGTTCGAGTTCGTGCGGAGTTGAGTAACGAATCTGGCAAGCTCCGCAACGAAACGTTTGGCTCGGGCGAAATTGTTCTTCGTGAAGAAGCAAATGCCATTGTTGTTCCTAATGATGCCATTCATTGGGAAGGATGTTGTCATGTGGCATTTGTGCGCGACAAGGATTATTTCAAGGACGGTTCGTACAAGGTCTTTCATACACGCAGCATTCGTCCCGGCGCGGTGATGAACGGTCAAACCGAGATTATTGCAGGTTTGTTGCCCGGTGAAGTTGTCGTAACCAAAGGAAGTGGCGTGCTGCGCGCTGAACTCTTGAAAGGCAACTTAGGTGCTGGCTGACTATGTGAGCACTAATGGTTCAGTTCGAACCAAAAAAACGCTGTCCTACATTTTGAATCCAAAAAACTGATAAAAAATGCTTAGCTGGATTATTGATTTTTCGCTTCGCAACCGACTGTTCGTCTTGTGTGCCGTCGCTGTTGTGATTGCCGTTGGCGCGTATTCGCTGCGGCAAATCAACATTGATGCTTTCCCCGATACGACTCCGGTCATGGTGCAGATCAACACAACTGCGCCATCTCTTTCACCTGAAGAAGTCGAACGTCAGATTACTTTTCCGATCGAACAGGTAATCGGTGGCCTACCAGGACTGGAAAAACTTCGTTCAATTTCCAAGTTTGGAATGTCCCAAGTCGTCGTGACTTTTGAAGATGGAACGGATATCTACTTTGCTCGCCAGCTGGTAGGAGAGCGGCTGTCGACTGTCGAACTGCCTCAGGGCATTGAGAGGCCCCGGATGGGGCCGGTTTCTACAGGGCTTGGCGAAGTCTTCCATTACGTCGTTCGACTTGAAGATGTCGATATTTCCAAGTTGCCGCGCGAACGACAAATCGAAGAGCTGACGGGATTGCGAACCATTCACGACTGGGTCATCAGACCACAATTACGAACCGTTCGCGGAACGGCGGAAGTCAATAGCTGGGGCGGTTTTGAAAAACAATATCAAGTGCGGATCAACCCAGCAAAGTTGATTAAACATGACCTGACCTTTGAAGAAGTTGTTAACGCGGTCAAGGACAACAATCGAAATGTGGGCGGGGGCAACATTACGCGCAATTCGGAAATGTTGCTTGTTCACGGGATTGGTCGAACGGTCAACGTCGAGCAAATCCAAAATATCGTCGTCAAGGCAATTGATGGATCTCCCGTACGTGTACGCGATGTTGCTGACGTCCAGATCGGGCACGAAATTCGTCGTGGTGCGGTTACAGCGGACGGTCAAGGTGAGGTCGTCTACGGGTTAGGCTTCATGTTGATGGGCGAGAATCCGCATGAAATTACCAATGAATTAAAACAAAAAATGGAGGAGATCAAATCAACGCTGCCGCCCGGTGTTGAGGTAACGACCGTTTATGACCGCACTGAACTTGTAGATACCGTTATTGAGACGGTTAAGGAAAACTTGTTTGAAGGCGGGCTGTTGGTTGTCGCTGTACTGTTCATTTTCCTGGGAAACCTGCGTGCCGGATTGATTGTGGCCATGGCGATTCCCCTGTCTATGCTATTTGCATTTTCTGGGATGCTGCAGGTAGGAATTGCTGCAAGCCTTCTAAGTCTTGGCGCGATCGACTTCGGACTGGTTGTTGATAGCTCGGTGGTGATGGTGGAAAACTGTTCGAGAAAAATATCGCATGGCATTCCTCGCGGACAGACCAAGCTTGATGTCATTCGCGATGCCGCGATCGAAGTTCGCAAGCCAACCATGTTTGGTGAACTGATCATCATGATTGTCTACATTCCGATCCTAACGCTCGGGGGCGTGGAAGGAAAATTATTTCGGCCAATGGCACTGACGGTAATATTCGCTTTGGCTGGTTCCATGCTGCTTTCAATCACTCTGATGCCGGTTTTGGCCAGCTACTTCCTGCCAGGCAAGATGCAAGAGCGAGAACCGCTACTTATTCGTGGCATCAAATGGATTTACCGGCCGATTCTTCACTTCACCATGCGTCAAAAAACAGCTGTTGTGTTGTTTGCGGCTGGAGTCCTCGTTTTCTCATTTGGCGTCATTGCTCCGAATCTAGGGTCTGAGTTCGTCCCAAAACTTTCGGAAGGCGCTTTGGCGATCAATGTTGTTCGACTTGCGGGCACGGACCTCGACGAGTCGATTCGCCTGAATACCGAAATGGAACGTGCCATCAAGTCGAATTTTCCTGATGAAGTGGAACACGTTTGGAGTCGAATCGGTAGTGCTGAAGTTGCCACGGATCCGATGGGAATTGAGTTGACGGACGTTTTCATTACTTTGAGGCCACGTTCAGAATGGTCAAAGGCAGCCACGCAGGATGAGCTGACTATCGAAATCCAAAAAGTCTTGCGCGAAATACCAGGTCAGAAGATCGCTATGACTCAACCGATCGAAATGAGACTGAACGAGATGATTAGCGGGATTCGAAGTGACGTGGCCGTCAAGTTGTTTGGTGACGATTTCGACGTTTTGGTCGAAAAGGCTGGCGAGATTGAACGTGTGCTGCGCTCAATTGAAGGCAGTGCGGATATCAACGTTGAACAGATTACTGGCCAACCCGTATTGCAAGTAAGAATCAAGCAGGATGAAATCGCGCGCTATGGAGTTTCGGCCACCGAAGTATTGAACCTGGTCGAGTCGCTGGGAAGTTATCAGCTGGGGGAAGTCTACGAAGATCAATTGCGGTTCCCGCTTGTTGTCAGGCTGCCGGAGTCTATCCGTGAAACTCCCGAGTCAATTGGTAACATCGAAATCAACACACCGAATGGACAACGGATTCCACTCTCTCGATTGGCGGAAATCAAATCAACAGAAGGGCCGTCAACCATTACGCGGGAATGGGGTTATCGTCGGATCACGATCTCAACGAACATTCGCGGCCGGGACATGGGCAGTTTTGTTGCCGAAGCCCAAAATCGCATCGATGCCGAGGTTCAATTGCCCGACGGACGGTATCACCTGGAATGGGGTGGGCAATTTGAGCATTATCAGAGCGCTCGACAACGATTGATGTTCATCGTCCCAATGGCCATTTCGCTGATCCTGATTTTGTTGTACATGACCTACCACAATCTCGTTGATACGTTTCGTGTTCTGACGGGAATTCCCTTTGCCTGGACCGGTGGCATCATTGCCCTTTGGATTCGCGATATGCCGTTTTCAATCTCGGCTGCCATTGGCTTCGTCGCGCTGTCAGGCGTAGCCGTTTTAGACGACATGTTGTTGGTCACGACCATCCGCCGTTTCCGACGAATGGGAATGGGTTTGGAAAAAGCTGTGGAGCAGGCAGCATTGACACGTTTGCGGCCTGTGTTAATGACAACTCTAGTTGCAGCAGTTGGATTTTTGCCGATGGCGGTCAATACCGGAATCGGAGCCGAAGTCCAGCGGCCTTTGGCCACTGTGGTGATTGGCGGTGTCATTAGTGCAATGATCATGTCGTTGCTGGTGCTTCGTGTGCTTTACAGCGTTTTTGCCGGAGTAACCGGAGACGTGATGAATGATAACGGTTTGTCAGACAGTCTCGAAGACGCAAACGAACGAGTCACAGAGGAAAACATGGAGCCTGTTCCTGCATCATTGGAATAAAGGAACAACCATTTTTATTTTTTCTAGGAGAATCTTATGAAATTCAATTCGACTTACGCCTTGGTATGCCAGCTGTTAGCAATCTGCATAATGACCGCTGGGTGCGCTGGCGAAAAACCTGCTGCAGACAATGAAAGTGGCAAGACTGGGAAATCAACTGTAACTGGCGGCGATCACTCTGGCTGGTGGTGTGTTGAACACGCAATTCCAGAAGAAGAGTGCAGCATGTGCAGTGCATCTTACGCAAAGGAATGCAAAGAGAAAGGTGATTGGTGCGAGGAACACAATCGGGCTGAATCACAATGTTTCAAATGTGACCCTTCACGTGCCGAAAAATATGCCAAGCTATACGAAGCAAAATACGGCAAAAAACCTCCTGCGGCGATCGAATAAAAATGGAATCAAATTCCCAAGCTCGGCTTGAGTTTCGCATTCACGGAATGGACTGCGCAGAGGAAATCGCGATCCTCGAGCACGAGCTGGGTTCAATGGTTGCGTCAAAAGACGACCTGTCGTTCGATATTCTAAACGGAAAAATGGTGGTGCAGCCCAGTGACCCGCAAATCTCGGCAGGCGCGATTATTGAGGCCATCAATCGCACCGGGTTGAAAGCAGAAGTTTGGGATGACGAAGCAAATCAAACGGAAACAAACTTTTGGCAGCAGTACGGACGCACAATTCTTACTATCGCGAGTGGTATTTGCGGTTTTGTGGGATTATCGATCCACGTTTGGGTCGCGGGTGGGTTACTGCCGGCTTTAGGTTCAGAAGGAATGGGCGTTGCTCATAGCGTGCCGCTTTTGGCCATCGCCTTTTACGTTGCTGGGATCCTTTCCGGCGTTTGGCTGATTATTCCCAAAGCGTATCGCTCTGCCATCACCTTGCGGCCGGACATGAATCTGCTTATGACAATCGCGGTCATTGGCGCTGCAACAATTGGGGAATGGTTCGAGGCGGCTACTGTTGCTTTTTTGTTTTCTGTTTCGTTGTTGCTTGAATCGTGGAGCGTTGGGCGCGCGAGACGCGCCATTGCCGCATTGATGGACCTGACACCTCCCGTTGCCCGCATTCGATCGGCAGATGGGTCGTTGACGGAGATTAAACCAGATGAAGTTGCGGTTGGAGATATTTTCGTTGTTCGTCCGGCTGAAAAAATTCCTCTTGACGGGAAAGTCGTTGAAGGAAGCAGCGGCGTCAATCAGGCACCGATTACCGGTGAAAGCGCCCCCGTCGACAAGCAACCGGGCTCGGAACTTTTTGCAGGGACAATCAACGGTGACGGCGTTCTGGAGGTAGAGTGCACCAAACTGGCCACTGATACGACCCTCGCGAGCATCATTCGAATGGTGGGCGAGGCCCAGTCGCGCCGAGCTCCTTCCGAAAAATGGGTAGAAAAGTTCGCTCGTGTTTACACACCGGCAATCATGGCGCTCGCGCTTGCGATTCTCGTGATCCCGCCCTTGCTGTTTGGTGGTCAATGGTCGGATTGGCTCTATCGTTCTTTGGTTTTGCTGGTAATCGCGTGCCCATGCGCCTTGGTAATCTCGACACCAGTTAGCGTGGTTGCCGGATTGGCTGCAGCTGC
>CAYSXI010000189.1:0-10386 GCA_964434955.1 uncultured Pirellulaceae bacterium | reverse complement strand
TTGGTCAGCGTGAATTGCGCGGGCGGATTGTTGATGCCCGACCATCATCTTTATCTGTACGTGATTGCAACGAGTGCTCTTTTGGCGGTGGTCGCGATTCTTCTGAGCCACGAAAAAATCGCGGAGCACCATGGTCCCGTTCATGGTTTAGCCGCCTTGACCTACGTGATCCTTTTCGACCGAATCGTAGAGATTGAATACCTGCACCGATCCTTTCCATCGATCGTGTTTGTGGCTGCGTTGTTCGGCGGGCCAATCCGCTACAAACTGGTTTCGCTGTGGAAAGCCTGGCGGAGAAAGCGAACGCGTCGCAATCAGGGCGAGTAATGCGACAGAAGAAAGCCATTACTTTCCCCAATCAACAAGACAAGCTGCCCCTCGCGCCCGTTTCGTTTGGGTAAAATGATCGTCGGCCTTTGATGGTTCAACGATTGGTTAGGCGCGATATGCAAAAAGCAAAGCAATGGTGGTACTTGTTGTGGCAGATTCTAAAGCTGGTTCTGTTTCGGCGTTTTCGCAATCCGATCATGCTGGCGATGTTGGTGGGCCTGTTTGGAATCATGTCCGGCCAGTTCCTGATGTCGATGGGAGCCCCCTATCTTTTCTGGCATGACAATTTGATCGCACGCGCCCTTGGTCTGTTGGGCGTCGGCATTTTTATCGAAGAGTGGGTCTACGTCGCATTCCTGCTGGATACGGATGAGAACAACCCGGGCAAAAGCCGAAGAGACCTTCGAGTCAGCGGTGGCGATGGTGGAGATCAGGACGGCGGTGACGCGGATTCCATCGGACAGAACCTGCCAACCACGAAATACATTCAGGAAGCGATCGATGCGGTTGCCGATTCGATGTCCGCCAATTCTTCGAGCGAAGACATCGCCGATGAAGTGTTTGACTATACGAAAAACCTGCACACGTACGCGACGTTTTTTCTGTGCATCGTGGGTTCGGTTGCCTGCTATACGGCATTTAGCTGGAATGACCTGACGACGACGCTGTTCTATTGGAAGCACATATTCATGTTGGTGTGCGCGATTTATTTTCCGGTGGCTGGCGCGTTCATGGTTTTCATGATTCGAAAAATGTTCAACGTAGCGCTCCAGTCAGAAAACAAGTTGCTGCAAGGCCTGGTACGAATTCCAGTGATTCGCGAGTTGTATCAGTTGGGAGTCGGTGAGCTGAGCATTGTGGATTTGTGGGGAGTTGGACACGCCATTCGGTATTTGACACAACTAACGACGCCCCATGTGGTTCGTTTTGAGTCGACTCGAACCAGTTTGAAAAAAGAGTTCCAGGCATTTCATCAGATTGCACTTGGAAAAAGCCTGCTGTTTGTAATTGGACTCATCCTGTTCTGCCTTTGGTACTGGTTGACCAAAGGGCCCGTCCTTCCGATTCCATTCATTGTTGTTTTCGCGATGTTCCTGACCGGGCTCGGCTTTTTCGCGTACTTTCGTTTTCGCGATTCAGCCGTCAATCACTGGCGCGATTGGCAATGGTGGTTGGCGATATCGATAATTGTCGTGATGCCTTTGATGTTTCTGCTCAACCTGTCCAAGACCGTTTCCTCGGTCGCTTTGATTACCGCCGTGTTGCTCACCATTCTGGTCGGTGCCAATGGATGGGTGGTTTTTCAAAGTCGAAGGCTCTGGTTCGAGCTGGTGGTTGTCGGTTTTTTGATTGCGGTATTCGCAGCCGTCAAGTTGTATCCCAATATTCCTCAAGCTGTCACGATGTACCACGACACCGAGGTGACGATCGAACAATCGCCCAATGAAGCGTTGATGGCAGTGGAGGCTTTTGTCGAATCCGAGAGCAAGAAATCAGATTCGTTCGATCAGCGAATTATTGGTGCCTGGAAATCGCAATTTGAACGCCCTCCTTCGAGTCCTCCGAAGGCCGGGGCCGAGGAGAAGCCGATCCTGGTCGTCATTGCCAACTCGGGCGGTGGAATCAAAGCGCAGGTCTGGTCGGCGGCCGTGATCTCGGCATTGGAAAACGTGATCAATCAGGAAATGGTCAAACAGGAGCGGGGCGAGCGTGACGCTTTTCATAAACACGTGCGGATGATGACCGGCACATCGGGAGGGATGGTCGGCGCATCCTATTGGGTTGCAACATTGACCAAGTCAAATGCCGGTAGCGACTCCATCCATCAAGATGTTCTGTTTCGTGATCAATCAAAGCGGTTTCAGTATGAAAAATTGAACGAGCCGGCATTGGATCGCGTCGAGCTGTTTGAAACTCAGAAGGAAAAACTAACCACCGAAGAACTGATTTACGCGATGTCACGGGATGCCTTGGACGACGTCGCGCGGCAGCTTTTTTACAATGATGTTTTGGCATTTCCCTACAACGCGTTCGCGAAAGATCGCCGATTGCCGGCGCGAGGGAAAGCGCTGGAGTTGGCACTGGAGAAACACGGTTTTGCCTTCAGTTTGCCGGTCAAGTATTTGCATATCGGTGAAAACGAAGGGTGGCGTCCCACGTTGGCATTTGCACCTGCCGTCGCCGACGATGGGCGTCGATTCCTGGTCAGCAATCAAAGCATCGAATACGTTTTGCATTCGAGCCTTCCGGAGAACAACGCCTCCTCGAAAAGCAGCATCTCGGGCTATTCATGGCGTCTCAGTTTTCCGAATAGTGACATGCGAATCAGCCAAGCTGCCCGGATGAACGCTAATTTTCCCGTATTCGTGGATTCGCCCAAGATCCCATTCGAAAAAGCGGTTCGAGTGATGGATGCCGGATACATTGACAACTACGGGCTTGTCGTCGCTCAGGAGTGGCTTGAGAAGAACAAAAAATGGCTGAAAGAATCGACGAGCAAAATTCTGCTGGTGCAAATTAGTGCCGCCCCACTGGAAAGAAGTCATATTGCCAAATCATCCATGTTGGAGATTTCCGAACCGGAAGGTTTCGTCAACTCCAGCTTCAACAAGACACTCCATCACACCGACTCCGCGCTTGCCAAGCTCGCTTCTGAATTCAATACCCACCGGGCAGATTCGTTTCGGATGGTGACATTCGAATATGAA
Source organism: uncultured Pirellulaceae bacterium (assembly GCA_964434955.1). Classification (GTDB taxonomy): domain Bacteria; phylum Planctomycetota; class Planctomycetia; order Pirellulales; family Pirellulaceae; genus JANQLU01. The sequence goes on along the minus strand of CAYSXI010000189.1, from coordinate 7,348 downwards.
GGAGACGCGTCTTTGACTTGGTATCTCAGCAACAAGGAAAAGTTTTCGCTCATCTATCCATTCTTGCCTTCGAGTTTGGTCAACGATGAGCTGGGCGGAAACGTCGAGTCCGATGAGATGAACATGTTGGAGATTGACAAGGCAAAGGCTCTCTACCGGCAGGTAATTCGCAAAGAAGGTTGGCGCTTCAATCAACAAATTGAGAAAATGCGAGACGCGGAAAAACCGGATCCGGATAAACAAGCTCACCTCATTCCCTATTGGCGGCTTTCGGATTCAAGAAATCGGATTCGCAGTCAGATTGATGAAATTCGCAAATGGTGGTTCGACTTGAAAGATGGTAAGCAAGGGGAATGACCAGGCAAGAGTCCGCTTATTGGTTCTTGGACAATTGATGCATACGAATTAACCAGCAGCCGATTCCCGCTGCGCCCTGCATGTATCCTGTTTGCGCTTTCAGGCCTTTGGGATCGACACGATTCTCGGCGTGAATCCACTTTAGCCCTTTTTTACCGTCCTCGAGCTCAACCACTTTGGCTCGCTCGAGAATGTCTTCCGTTAATCGGCGACATTCATCCAGATACCGTTGTTCACGCGTTTTTTGGTAAACCAGGGCCAGGTATTCCGCGACGCCTGCGGACCCACAGCATTGCCCGCAGTTATTCCAAAAACCCGGATGGCGTTTTTTCGCGAGCTGCAATTGGACCAGTGTCTGAGCGCCCAACAACGCGTATTTTTTGTAGGATTTGTTTTCGGTTGCTTCGTGCAGGCTCCAAAAGAACCGACCGGTTCCTGGAGGGCCGTGACACCAACCGAGATAGTAAAGCTGCAATCCACTCTTGTCGGTATCGTGAAAGATCAGGCACGAAGACGGATCAATCTTCGCAATGGATTCCAGGTATTCGGCGCCCTGAACGGCGGCTTTCAGGAAGCGGCTTTCGAACTTCCCATCGGCCAGGTTTGGACTGCGAAGCTGGTTCTCGACGATATGGAGTCGCACCAAAAAATCGCAATTCCCGGCAGTTCCATGCGAGTAATTTGGATACTCGCGCGGAAAACGCTTGGAGACTTTCCAGCGCAATCCTTTCGCACTTCCGTCGAGATGCTCCTTCTCGTTACCGTCCAGCGCCTCTGCGATCAAACCGTCACCCAATTCACGGGCCAACTTAAGCGCGTTCGTATCTTCGATTTCGCGAAACGCGCGCAAAAGAAAAAGCCCGACACCCGCGTTTCCACTAATGATGTCCGTGGAATCGCTGACTCGTTTCCCTTTCTTGGCTTCCTGGGACATATCATTCAACAACTCAACAACACATTTGGCAGCCTTCTTGTATTTCGGCTTTTGAGTAACCTTGAAAAGCGACAGACATTCCCAGCCTTGTCCTGCAAGCCCGGTATACAATCCTGGCTGTTTGGATGGTCGCTCTTTCAACGCAACAAGGATTCGCGCAGCGCCTTGTTCTGCAAGTTCGAGGAACTTTGCGTCTCGTGTTGCGACGTATAGCTGACGGTAAAATCGAATGACCCCCAAGTCTCCGTGGTAGAGATCGTCCGTGGTGCGGTTCGATTGACCAGGAGCGTTTGGCCAATACGCATTCCCATTATCGTCTGTCTTTTTGACCGACTCGAGCCAATGGTGAACCTGAATCGCTGATTCAAGAAACCGATCAGAAGGTTCCTTCTCTTGCGCAACGGGAGGATTGCCGGGCCCCAAGAACCAACAAACACAAGCAAGAAACAGGTACGAGCAAGTCACGAGACGCATAATATCCCTCGTTCAGGAAACCGATGATCTCACTATTTTATCGGTTTGGCCTCAACTCTTCATTCGTGTTGATCGAATTGGGAGAGATCCATCGGCGAAATGACTCGCAGGCGTGCGAACCCGGCTGAGGCGAAGATTGCCAAAACGAACACGAGGCAAGATGATTCGCTTAATAAAAAAGGCTCGCGGGCAATCGCCAACGAGCCAGATGATTGCGTGACCGAAGTCACGGATTGCATGCGGAACAAGTCCCCATGCAAATGAATCCAAATTCAATCAATGATCGAGACGAGAGCACTGATGAATCGGAAGTGGATTCCAATGATGTCGCATTTATAATAATGTCAACATTATATTACCGTAAACCTGGATACAAAATACCAATCAAAGTGTTCGAAATGCGAAACCACCTGGTGACCCCCATCAACCTGCTGACGACGGCCATAATTTGCCTGACGTTCTTTGTTTTCACGTCTTCCATTTCGTCCGCTCAGGATCAGTCGTCATCCGTGAACTGGGGCGACCATGTTGGAAAGGCCCTTGAGCAGAGCGGTGAGAACCGATCCGAGCTGGAAAAAGCGCTAGCGGAAATTGAAAAATCGCAGAAGCCGGCAATGCAGTTTTTGATCGCAAACATGCCCAAGAAGGACCTCGAATCGCTTACCGCGAAGTTCCTCCTTGAGCACGTTCGACTGGCCTACGAAGCCCGTGAGAAAACGCCATGGGGAAAGTCCATTCCCGAGGAGCTCTTTTTCAATGACGTGGTTGCTTATGCCAACGTGAATGAGAAACGCGAGGCCTGGCGTTCCGAGATGTTTGCCAAGGCTTGGCCCATCGTGAAGGAATGCAAGACGCCAGCCGAGGCGGCACAAAAACTTAACGAACAACTTTTTGGGTTGGTCAAGGTTCGCTATTCAACCAAACGCAAACGCCCCGACCAGGCGCCCAGCGAATCCATTGAGCAAGGCGTCGCATCCTGCACCGGGCTTTCAATTCTACTGAGTGATGCCTGTCGAAGTGTTTGTGTTCCGGCGCGACTTGCGGGAACACCGATGTGGACCAACAAGCGTGGCAATCATACTTGGGTTGAAATCTGGGATGGCAAATGGCATTTCACGGGAGCCTGCGAGCCCAGCAAGCAGGGGTTGAACCACGGTTGGTTTGTCAACGACGCGTCGCAAGCCAAAAAGGACTCTCGCATTCACGCGATCTATGCAACCAGTTTTCAGAAAACAGATTCCTATTTCCCTCTTGCCTGGAATCGTCGGGACAGGACCGTGCCGGCGGTCAATGTCACCGAGCGATACAATGCCTTGGCGAAACCCAAAAAGTCTGGGCATCGGTTAATGGTTCGTGTTGTTGGAAACGATGGTACAACACGCGTGAAAACATTTGTCAAAGTCAGTTTGTCGGGCACGGATAAATCCTTCTCCGGAAGCAGTAAAGACGAGTCGGCAGACACCAACGATTTTCTTACTTTCGACGCCGAGTTGCGGAAGGAGTATCTCATCGAAGTCTTCGATGCGCCTGAGGGAAAGTTGTTGGCCAGCCAAAAGGTAAAAACGGGCACGGAGAAGCAGTCGATTACGACACTCAAGCTGAAGTAACTTGCGATGAAGTCAAACATGGTTTGCTGAGGGGATTGCATGCATGGACCCATGCTAGAGTCACCCCCGAAATGCCTATTAGCAGCCGTGGATATTTCTTGTACGCAAACTTGAGTTTCCGTATAATTCAGAGCGAACCAACTTCCAATGAGCTGGAGCGAATTGCTTCCGCAAGCGGAACGATTTTCGTTCTCGCCCGTCTACTTCCGACAATTTCTGGGGCATCTTTGGGAGGGATCTTTTCATGTCGGAATCTCATCTTTCGTTGAGTTGGCAATTCGATGGCCAATCTCCATCTTTTCTTTTTCAAGGTTTACAGGTCATGACTCGAATGCGCAAGAAAATTGTATTGGGCGGAATCGTTTTCGTCGCGGCATTGGCTTTCGCGAATGGGGATACGTTCGCGGTCGGGCAAAATGAAAACAAGGCCGAGAAGATCATCAAGGAGCAAGTCCTTCCGGCCTACCAGGTCGACAACAAGTTTGCGCTCGAAATGGCGATCAAGAAACTTGCGTCGCGAATGAAATACGAAGACATCGACAAGATCAACCAACAATTGGAAGAAAACAATGTCAGCTCGCTCGACAAGCTATTCCTGAGTGTTCGGCTCCCCAAGATCGAATACTCGGGCAATTCAGCCGCTCCCGCCAGCAGCCTTGTTGAACTCCATGTCGCCGTTCAAGCACTTTCCGGGAATTTTGAAGAACAGCTCAAAAAACTGGAAACAGAGATTGAGCTCGAGGATCGTGTTCCGGAGTCATTCAATGAATTCGAACAGCAGCTACGCAGGCTCGAACAGTTCCGGGGTCAAGTCAATTCACTTGAGCAGATTGCGCGGTATCAGGAACGCCTCAGTGAGCAGGGGAAACGGGACTTTCGCAAGCAACTTGAGAAGCTGGACCCGGACCATGCGATCGTCAAGCAGCTGGAACTCTTGTTTCAAGCACGAAGCCAGAGGCTGGAAAAGATCCGGATCGAGAACGTGGAAGCCGAGCTGATTTCGCGAATCTATCGACTTGAAAATGCCGCTGATGTGCTGAGCAAGAACGGAGCAAGTCAGAAGTCGAAAATCGAATCCGCGATTGTCGTTGCAATCGATGGCAAAGTGATTCCCGAACTGATCCAAAAGTTTCAGCCGCGTTTGACAAACGAGGACCTGAAGGATGAGGAATTGGTCGGAGAAATTCGCGGTTTGGTTACCGAGGCCAGAAACTCACATGCACGGCTGATTGAGCTTGGCGGGCGGCTTCACTATGGAACCCGTTATTGGCTTCAAGGCCGACACGGATATGCTTCCAATTTTGGCGGTTTGGTCAAAGCGCCTTTCAGTTTCGCCGGTCCCGCGGATCAAGGTGAAATTCGGATGCCGCCATTCCCGTTCAGTGTGCGCAAGGAAAATCAAACGATTCCAATGGACCTTCGTGCGTTGGTTGAGCGACGGCACATCTACGTTGGCCACTACCCCTATCGCGAATTGGATTGTCATCGGACCGTTCCCTATCAGCCGACCGGAATGACCTGGACGAAAAAATCGACGGGCCCTTCGAAGCCGGAATCCCCAAAAAGCTACATGATCAAGCCAGGAAAGTCGTACACGACCGCACCAGCGCCTTCACACATCGTTGCGCCTGCACCGAGTTACCTTGCGGGGTTCACCGGCAAGCTTGGTAAAAGCCGCTATATCGGCAATGGAATCAGTGCTCCCTACTTTTGTCGACCGCGTGGACCCTACTTGAATCCGCGCGCTCTGGACCCTTACTACGGCGACCCAACGAAACCATTTTTCACTAAACCGGTCGAGGGAAATCATGGACAACCTTTGCCAAATACCAAAACGCCGAAAGTGAAAACCACCCCACCGCAAATTGTTTCGGGTGGTGGAGGAAGATTCGGATCTGGCGGTGGTGTGCGAAACTCGGGGATCGGGTTCTACAGTTGTCAGATCAACATTGTCGACCCCGACGTGCTTTACCGCTTCGTTGGTTTTTATGAATACCGACAAGCCGTTTCGCATTTCGATTGGATCTTCACGAATACAAATCGCGAAGAACGAAAAGCGATCGACCAGATTCTGGAAGAGCGGATCGGTTTTCAGGTTCGGATGCTGGTCGGCATCAACGGGCAGGTTCGCCACCTTAAGAAATCGGGGCTCGACTGGTGTAGCGCGCTTGCCAAAGTTGAATTAGGCGCGATGCTTGCCGCGTTGACAGAATTAGAAAATCCTTTTGCGGAGTTTCTTCCCAATGAGCAAGATCGCGACGCTTTCGCCGCGTTGATGGCCGAAGGCTACGAGGTCCACCTTCAAATGCTCAAGGTCAATCCGGAAATGTTCCCAAAACCGCAAACGGTCAATGGTCCGGCGGCACTGGCGCAGGAACAGCAACTCACGCTTTTGTTGCACTGGTGCAATGCCATGAAAGGGTTGAATCAGGGCAATCTGGCTGCCGTGAAAAAGTTGTCTCGGGAGTTCGATGTGATCAAAAAAATTGGCGAAGAACTGACACGAGAATATGCCTCACGGGTTGCGAAGCAAACCGCAGCGATTGTGACCATAACCGAAGGCAAAGTGAAAAACAAAACGAACAAATAGCGTCGTCAACCGGTTTCGGCCGCAGCGGCTCATTGAGCCGGGGTTCCTTCGGTATCGCCGGACGGAAACCTGATACAATCGAAAGGCTTTTGCTTTTTTCGATTGGATGTTTCAATGAAGTCGCTCGCGGTATCGATTTGCTTTTTGTTGGCGTTTCTCAATGTTGCTGACCTGGAATCCCAACAGGAAAAACCGGTCAATGAAAAACAGGAGAAGCGTAAGGTCAACGATGATCCGCTTGCCCACGTCGAAAAGAAAGGCAAGCCAAACGGACTGATTAACGAAACCAGTCCCTATCTCTTGATGCACGCCTACAATCCCGTGCAATGGCGACCCTGGAACGCAGAAACTCTGAAATTGGCAATCAAGGAAGACAAGCCAATTTTTCTATCGATTGGCTACTCTTCTTGTCATTGGTGCCACGTGATGGAGCGCGAGTCGTTCATGGACAAGGAGATCGCGGAGTTCCTCAACAAGAACTTTATCTGTATCAAGGTGGACCGAGAAGAACGGCCGGACGTGGACAACATTTACATGACCAGCCTCACCATCTATCTCCGTGAATCGCGCAGCGGTGGTGGAACCGGTTGGCCACTCTCCATGTTTCTAACTCCGGACGCAAAACCGTTTTTTGGCGGAACCTATTTTCCAGCACGCGACGGAGACCGCGGAGCTCGTGTCGGTTTCTTGAAAGTGATAACGAAAATCAACGAGCTTTGGTCGGAGAAAAAGGAAAAGATCCAAAGCGACGGCGAATATATCACCGCGCTACTCAAAAAAAGCCTGAATACCAGCAGGAAGCAAACAGAGTTCAAGCCGGAAGTCGATTTGATTGATTCGGCGGTGACGTCCCTTGCCGAAAACTATGACGCGATTTGGGGCGGTTTTGGATTCAGTCCGGTAAACGACCAGGTCCCCAAGTTTCCAGAACCTTCCAACTATGTGATGCTGCTCGAGGCCGCGGAGCGGTGGGATAATTTACCTGCCCGAAACATGTTGATTCAGTCGCTTGAAAAAATGTACTTCGGCGGAATCTATGATCATGTCGGTGGTGGCTTTCATCGTTACAGCGTTGACCGCTATTGGAGAATTCCGCATTTCGAAAAAATGCTCTACGACAATGGGCAGTTGGCCTCGGTTTATGCGAGAGCCTCGGCGCTTGCAAAACGAAAAGACTTTGAAGAGATCGCGCGCGGGATCTGCGATTTTGTGATCGCGGAAATGAGGCATCCCCAAGGCGCGTTTTACTCGGCACTCGATGCGGAAAGCGAAGGCGAGGAAGGGAAGTACTACGTTTGGACCAAGGAGGAAGTCAAAAAAATCATTGGCGAAAAGGACTACGAGCTATTCGCAAAAATCTTTCAGCTCGATAAGGACCCTAACTTC
>CAYSXI010000188.1:0-10446 GCA_964434955.1 uncultured Pirellulaceae bacterium | reverse complement strand
CGAATTGATTGAGTTGGGGACCACGATGGGCGGAACCACCTGGGGTGCCGGAACTTTGTTGTTCTCCGTGGACGCCGACATCAATAACTTCGGCAATGATCGCCTTTCGGTAACCGAGCAGGACATCGTCGCGTTGCAGCTGAGTCAAACGACTTTTGGTTCAGGCAAGGCAATTGGAACCAGCAAATTTTTCCTCGACGGCCAAGACATCGCCCTCGGGACTGATTGGCGGGCAGCGATTGACGCGATTTCTGTCGTTGGCGAAGAAGACAATCTGGCGCCAACCATTGGCGACCAGACCTTCTCAATAAATGAAAATCTGGCGAATGGCGAATCGGTCGCGATGGTCGCCGCCGATGATCTCAATCTTAATGAATTGTTGACTTACACCATCAACGGCGGAACCGGATTGGGTGTTTTCGACATCGACGTCAATTCGGGCGAGATCACCGTACTTGACCACAACGCGCTGGATTTCGAAATCACTCCAAGCTTTACGCTCGACGTCGAGGTCACTGACCGATACGGTCTAAGCTCGAACGCTACGGTGACAATCAATTTGAATGACATTACCGAATCATCGATCGCGGGTCACATTTATGACGATATCGATGGCGACTCCAATGTGCTTGAAGAGTCTGCGGCGTTAGACGGTGTCAGTGTCTCGCTTTATCGTGACATCAATGGCGATGGGCTTTTGAATGCAGGCGATGAACTTGTCCGGCAAACGGTGACCGCAGGAGGACAATACGCCTTCATAGGTTTGGCGGATGACGATTATTTCGTGATTGTCGACTCGAAAACCATAGCACCAAGTCAGGGGCTCAACGGCGGGTTCTCACAAGGCGATGTCTGGGCGCAACAGACTTACGGGGTTGCCGGAAGCCTTGTGTCGGACGGCGTGGCAGAATCTTATACAACCGCTGACGGAGCCGTTTACGGTGGACGAAATGCGGGAGTCTCTGATGATGCATCGAGTATCGCAACAGCACAGCATGTCAATCGCGTCGAGATCAACGGCGCGGATAGGAGCGACGTCGATTTTGGTTTCAGTTTTAATGTCGTGACCAATACTTTGGCTGGCGATTCCCAGGACGATGATTTGGCAAATCAACGTACGGTCCAAGGGTCGTTGCGTCAGTTCATTCAAAATGCGAACGCTGTGAACGGAAGCAATGAAATGCGATTCGTCCCCGTCGAAGCTACCAATGCGTCCAGCGGTCCGGATCAATGGTGGCGAGTCGTCGTCACCGAAGCGTTGCCGACGCTTGTCGACGGCGGTACAACGATCGACGGCCGCGCTTACGATGCGTCCAATCCGTCACAACTGCTTGATACCAACGCCGGCAATCTCGGGCGCGGCGGTACGGTAGGCACCCGCGGCGCGATTTTGAATCAGGTTGAGCGACCGGAACTGGAAATCGTGAATGACCGTTCCGTCAATGAGGTCGAATTCGGCCTCAACCTTCAGCAGAGCAATATCACGATTCAACATATTGGCGTTCACGGATTTGGCGACGGTGATCAGGACTCGGGGAATATTCGCGTCGGATCCAATTCCGGGACAGCCGTCGACAATATCACGATTCGGGACAATATCATCGGCAGTGCCGTCCATGCAATTGTTGACCCAAACTTGCTGAATGGGACAGATAGTGAAGCTGCCGGTGACAATGCCGGCTCGAATGTCTGGATCGAGAATTCGACGGGCGGGAACCTCGAGAACAATATTGTTGGTTTCGCAAACCTTCATGGGGTCTCAATCTATCAATCCAGTGATTGGTTAATTACCAATAACGACGTGTCACAGAACTCGTTAAGTAACAACAACAACGACGGAATCGATATCCAGACGAATAGCTCTCGGATCACGGTCAGCGGAAACTTTTTGGCGCAGAACCGCGGGAGTGGGGTGGATTCCTATCAAAGCGGTGGAGACAACCGAATTGTCGACAACACGATCGACGGCAACGGATTGGGAGGCGCGGAGACTTCGGGCGTTCGGCTTTTTGGCGATGATAACCTGATTCAGCACAACGTCATCAGTAATAGCAATGGAGCCGGGGTTCTGGTGGTCGGCGATCAATCGACGCTGGCAAATACGCCTGCAGCAAGGAATCTCATTTCGCAAAACGAGTTTTCTGGCAATGGCGGGATTTCAATCGATCTGATCGATGGCACTGTAGGCGGTTCTGAAAATCGACTTGGTGACGGACAAAATACCAATGATGGCCTGCTCGACGTCCTCGCCGGCAACCAGGCCATTGATCACCCCGTAATTGCAACTGCCAATTTATCTGTGGGCATGACAACGTTGGCCGGTTCGGCAATGCCCAACTCGACGATCGAAGTATATTTTGCCACGTCCGATGGTATCGGAACGTCATTTATTGCGTCGACGACAACTGATGCATTGGGCAATTTTTCAGTGACCCTACCCGGCCTGAGTTCGGGAGAATCGCTTACGGCTCTGGTCATCGACTCGGACAACAACACCTCGGAGTTCGGAAACGCCATTCGCGTTAATACGGTACCCGATGTAACTGGGAGCACCGTCGCAACTACCAGGGACACAAACATCATCATCGGCTTGACGGATCTCGGGTATTCGGATGCCGAAGGGGACCCACTTGTTTCCATCGAAATCAGATCGTTGCCGGCAAACGGCACGTTGTTAATCAATGGTTCACCCGCTGTCGTCGGAAGCGTGGTAACCAGCGCGCAACTGGCCGCCAATCATGTTGTATTTGAGCCAGTCGCGGGCGAATCCGGCCGCGGTTATGCCGCATTTCAGTTCCAGGCCTTCGATGGCTTCGGTTATTCATCGATCTCGCAGGTTGCCGTGGACGTTGGGCCATTCGTTCCCGAGTTTCAGTCGCCTGCGATCATGTATGTCGACGAGAATCAAACCAACGTTGGTTCGATCGTCGCGATTGACCCCGAGGGAACAACGGTCTCCTATCAGTTTGACGGGGGAGCGGATGATCATCTTTTCAATATCGACCCGGCAAGCGGCGCAATTTCATTCAAGGCTGCTCCCGATTACGAAACCCCCGCGGACAATGATGGTGACAATTCCTACGAATTGAAAATTAAAGCAACCGATGGGTTAGGGGAGGCAAGTACGAAAACGTTTCATGTCGTGGTGGAAAACGTCAATGAGATTCCAAACGACATTGGACTGACGAATGATCGTATCAGTGAGCACGCCGCCGCGGGCGATACAGTTGGGTTCGCCGTGGTCGACGATCCCGACGCGGGCGATTCTCATACTTTCTCACTCGTCGACGACGCAGACGGTCGATTCCAGATTGATCCCGTTACCGGCGAACTCATGGTGCTTGATGCCACCAAAATCGACTTCGAGGACAATGAATTCCACAACGTTCAAATCGCGGCGCGCGATAGTGGCGGAATTGTTTGGGTCGATACGTTAACCGTCAATGTCGTGGACAGGAATGACATTCCAGAAGCGGCTGACGATCGATTCACGGTTGCGGAAGGCGGGCGGCATTTCGGGACCGTTGCCGGCATTTTGGCAAATGACTTCGATCAGGACGGTGACGCTTTGAAAATCGTTGCCGTCGTTCAAGGCCCCAGTCACGGGACTTTGACTGGAGACGGATTTGGCGGTTTCTTTTACGAACATGATGGAAGCGAAACGACATCGGACGTGATCGTCTATCGCGTTGCCGATGGCTTTGGAGGTCGAGATACGGCTTCGATCCTGATTGATGTGACACCGGTAAACGACGCGCCGGTTGCAACCAAGGACCGTATCCGAATCAACCTGGATGATACGGTTACGATCAACAAAAACCGCTTGTTGGCAAATGATTTTGATGCCGAAGGCGATGCGGTCTCAATCGAGATCGTTACTGGGCCCGCTTCGGGCGACTTGGTCGTTGGCCCGGACGGCAACTTGATATTCACGCCGGGCGACGACGTGAGTCCCGGCGACTCGTTTACGTACCGGATTACGGACGGTGACGGTTTCAGCGAAGTCGTTACGGTAGAAATGATCATCTCGATGCCCGTTGCGATCCCGGTTCCCGTCGATCCGATTCCCGTCGATCCTGATCCGGTCGTCGTTGAACCAACCGATCCCGAGGTTGATCCGATTGAACCCGAAGTTGTGGACCCTGGTACGGGTGGCAATGCAGGGGGATCCGAAGGCGGGCCGAGTGTCGAACTAAGTGGGCCAATCGTTTCCAACAACAATGATTCGAATGATGAAAATGAAGAAGAAGGATTCGGGTTCAATGCAAACCTGAACGACTCATTCACCTCTTCGGTGGATGCGGACTCCGGTTCGGGGACGTCATTCTCGTTTAATCGATCCGGTTCATTCGGTTCAAACTTGCTGAATCGCACGATCGTTTCGGTGAAGTCAGGCGAAGCAGTCCTTGATGACTTCGTCAATCGATTTAGCGAAAGCTCAATTCAAGTTGCATCGACTTTGACCCAGTACGAAGCGATTGCGTTTGCAAACATGTTTGACCAAATGGACGAGAACCGTCAAGAAATGGTCCAGATGCCAGCGATTGAGTTTGGCACCATGGCGGCCGTGGCGGGTGTCTCCGGGTTGTTGACCGTGGGCTACGTGATGTGGATGACGCAAAGCGGGCTTTTGGTGACGGGCTTGGTTTCTTCGATTCCAAGCTGGCAGATGCTTGACCCGTTGAACTACTTGGACAACGAAGAAGGTGCCGACGACGATTCGCTTGAGGACATGGTCGAAACGGACACAGAAAAGTAAAAAAATGAAGTACATCACAACACGCTTTCGATTGGCGCTCGGGCTGGTTTCCGTTATGTCGTGCGTCCTTTTCGCAACGTCGGCGATCGGGATACTTCCAGACGTCGACGGGATTCGACTTCAGGCGCGGGCCAGCATTACCGAAACTGTCGCGGTCAACTCGACGATCTTGATCACAAGAAACGATTATGAATCACTTCATCTATTGCTGGAGCAAACGGTAAGGCGGAATCCCGACGTCGAGTCAGCTTCGATTCGTTACAACGACGGGCAAAACCAGATTACCGTGGGTGAGCATCGAGCCTTCTGGAAAATGGATGACCAGGCACCTCGCGGGGAACAAATGGAAGTCCCACTTTATCGGGGCTCCTCCGAGTTTGGTTCACTTCAGATGCGGTTTCGCCCGGTGTTTCAGCCGGTCGGCCCCTTTGCTTTCCTGCAAAGTACCACGATCCGATTCTACCTGTTTGCTGTTTGCTGTAGTTTTGTATGCTTCGCCTTCTACCTGTCGATCATGCTCAACCAGGTTGGGCCCTCTAAAACCGTTCCGAATCGCGTGCGTTCTGCGTTGAACAACCTTGCCGAAGGCCTGGTGATCTTGAATACCAAGGGCAAAGTCGTCTTTAACAATGAAGCTTTTGAAAAAGCATTGCGGATTGACGAGGAACAAGTACTGAACAAGCAGTTGTGTTTGCTGGATTGGCACGACGATCAAGGCGATCCCTTCGTCGACAACTTCCCCTGGGACACAGCCTGTCGCACCGGCGAGCCAAAACTGAATACCGTTATGCGGCTGACGCGTAACGATGGCTCCGCCATTACGTTCAACGTGAATTGTGCTCCCGTTGCAGGCAAGTCTCAATCGAGCCACGGTGTGATGATCAGTTTTGAGGACATCACGGTCATCGACGAAGCCAAAGTAGAAATTCAGAAATCAAAAGAACTCGCCGAGGCCGCCAGTCAGGCCAAGAGTGATTTTCTTGCCAACATGAGTCATGAAATCCGAACACCGATGAATGCGATTCTCGGGTTTACGGACCTGCTTCGACGCGGCGTGGCGGACAATGATGGGGATCAAGACGAATATCTTTCGACCATTCATTCGAGTGGTGTTCATTTGCTCGAATTGATCAACGATATCCTGGATCTTTCCAAGATTGAATCGGGCAAACTGGAGTTCGAGAAAATCGAATGTTCTCCTGCCAGGATTCTTGTCGATGTTCTTTCCATTTTCAGAGCCAAGGCAGAGGAAAAAGGAATCAAACTCGATCTCGATTTGAAGTCGCGCTTGCCGGAAACGATCGTGACTGATCCGCTGCGGGTACGCCAGGTTGTGACGAACCTGGTTGGAAACGCCATCAAGTTCACCGCTTCGGGGGGCGTTCGGATTTGTGCGGGAATTGAACATGGTTCCGATCGCGAGTCGAGTACTTTGACGATTGAAGTCGTTGATACCGGCATCGGATTGACGGACGCGCAAATGGACAAAATCTTCAATCCCTTTACGCAGGCGGATGGCTCGACAACACGCAATTATGGCGGTACCGGGTTGGGCCTTTCGATCAGTAAGCAAATCACCGAGGCACTGGGTGGCGGCCTAAGTGTAAATAGCGTCGTGGGTAAGGGAAGCCTGTTCACGGCCACCTTTGACATCGGTGACGCGTCGCAACAGAACTTTGTTTCGCTGGCCGACTTTCAAACGCTTCAGCATCGTGACGACAGCGAGACAAAACAGATGTCTCGTCGTTTCCCGGGCACCAAGATCCTGGTTGTCGATGACGGAAATGCGAATCGTCGCTTGATCTCTTTGGTTCTTGGAAAAGCCAAATGCGAGATTGACACCTGTGTAAACGGTGCCGAGGCTTTGGAGTACATCGAGGAGAACGAATACGATCTGGTATTCATGGATATGCAAATGCCTGTGATGGATGGGTACACGGCAACACGAACCTTGCGCGAGAAAGGTTGCGAGATTCCTATCGTGGCTCTGACGGCGAACGCGATGCAAGGCGACAAGGAAAAATGTATGGATGCCGGCTGTAGCGGATTCCTATCCAAGCCGGTCAACCTCGACGAATTGCTGGATACGGTCTTCCAGTTTGTTCCGGAAAAACAACGCATGGCTGTTGATACCGAACGCATTAGCTTGAAAAGCGTTTCTGTTTCGGTCGAGGATGCATCGGATGAAAATCTCGTTTCTGACTTTGACGGTTCCATCCCTGAAGTCATCGAGCCCAACTTGCCAATGGATGAACCCGAGTTCCGTGAGATTGCTGTCGAATTCATTGACGAAGTTCAAAAACGTCTCGTCGAGATGGAAAGCGACTTCATGGGGCGAGACTTTGAAAAGCTGGCGAAAGACGCACACTGGCTCAAAGGGGCAGGGGGCACCTGCGGATACGATTGCTTTTACGCGCCTGCCTTGGAGCTGGAAAAATCGGCCAAATCCGAAGATGCGGAAATGTGTGAAAAAATGATGCGCTTAGTTCGCAGTCTTGTGAGCCGTTTGAAAGTTCCCGAGCCGGTAGGAGTCTCGCCCCGAACCCTATAACCGTCAAGATCCGAATCGTTTCACCAAAGAGTCATATGCCTTCATCGGCCCGCAACTTTCTCTTTTAATCAGAAGCTAGAGTTGCGTAACAAAAATACTCAACTTGGATTCCAACATGAATCAAGATCCCGCACAATTGATGACCACGATGCCGGCAGTCGGTGCAGCGCTTCAAGCTGCCGTGCCCGCTAACGCGGTAAGTGATTCGGGGCAGGTTCAGGATTCGGTTGCGCATAATCCAAAACTTGCCAAGATCGTAATTGTTGACGATGAACCTCTGGTGATTCGAGTGGTTCGGCGATTCTTGAGCACAGCCGGATATCAAAACTTCACGACGATCTCCGATTCAACCCAGGCCGTGGAAGCGATTTCGCGGGAAAAGCCCGATGTCGTCCTGATGGACATCATGATGCCCGAAGTTTCTGGCCTTGATATCCTCAAGTATCGTCAGGTCGACGAAACGATGAAATACATTCCATTCATCGTGCTCAGTGCTTCCAGTGACAAAGAAACAAAACGAAAAGCGCTCGAATTGGGAGCGACCGAATTCTT
The DNA here is from genome assembly GCA_964434955.1 of uncultured Pirellulaceae bacterium. Taxonomy (GTDB): domain Bacteria; phylum Planctomycetota; class Planctomycetia; order Pirellulales; family Pirellulaceae; genus JANQLU01. The sequence goes on along the minus strand of CAYSXI010000188.1, from coordinate 2,584 downwards.
GAACAAGCCGGTCGATCCAAGCGATTTGGTGCTTCGAGTTCGAAACGCACTGTTTGTCAAAGCGCATCAAGACCAACTCTCCAACAACGCCGAGTTATTGGAAAAACAGGTTCAGATTCGAACGCTTCAGTTGCAAAAATCGCGAGAGCAAATCATTCATTGCCTGGCGAACGCGGCCGAATTTCGTGACAACGTGACCGGCAAACACGTCATTCGTGTCGGTATGTTTGCCGCTGTGATCGCGCGGCAGCTGGGAATGGACGAAATGTACTGCAGTCGAATTCGTCTGGCAGCCCAGCTCCATGATGTCGGGAAAATCGGAATTCCGGACAGCATTTTGATGAGTCCGGATCGCTTGAGCAATTCAGAATTCGACGTGATGAAACGGCATTGCCAAATTGGTGGCCAAATCATCGAGCCGCTCGCCCAACAAGATCGACAGATTTACGGTGAAGACGAATGCTCAATGCTCGTGCTGGCTTCCAATATCGCTTTGACGCATCATGAGAAGTGGAACGGAAAGGGATACCCGTTTGGCCTGAAAGGCGAACAAATCCCCATCGAAGGTCGAATCACCGCGGTCGCCGATGTGTTTGACGCGCTGACCAGCGCCCGCCCCTACAAGGAAGCCTTTGATCAACAACGCTCACTCGAGATCATCGCCTCCGAGCGAGGTTCGAGCTTTGATCCGGCCGTTGTCGATGCATTCTTTGCCGAAATCGAAACGATTCGAAGCATTCACGCCGAGTACTCTGATTAGTCTTCTGAAAAGCAGACGCGCTGTAAAACAGTCGGGCCGAAAACAGTCGGGCCGAAAACAGTCGGGCTCGATCGTCTGAAGTCGAATCACGGCCAAGGCTCGCTGCTATTTCCTGGTGATCGCGACCTGATCGATTAGAAAATTCAAAACCTCTGCCGCGACATCGATATTCAATGCCTTTGATAGTCCCCGCCACCCCGGGACGGCATTGATCTCAATCACAAAGTTTTCTCCGGAATCGCGGTCCACGACGATATCGACTCCCGCAATCGCGCAATCACATGTGCGCTGAGTAAGAACCGCCAAGTCGATTTGTTCGGCTGTTGCCTCGGTGGGAACGGCGATTCCACCACGGCGAACGTTGGTTCGCCAGTCGGAGTGGTTGATTCGTTTTACGGCAAAATGTTTGTCGCCAACGAGGAGGATGCGAAGGTCACTCCCATCGTGATTGATTTTGCGCTGCAGGTAGATAACCGATTGAGACTTCTCCAACGTCTTGAACGTCCGCCACGCAAGGTCCTCGTCGAAAACGTGCATCAAGCCACGTCCTTCGCCGCCAAAAATTGGTTTGACGACGGCTTCTCCTCCGAGCTCCGCGAAGCCTTCCATCGCATGTTCCGCCGATTGGGCCACAAACGACCCAGGTACATTTACCCCAGCACGATTGAGTCGCGACAAAGAAAGATACTTGTCGATCGCGACTTCCATGGCTTTCGGAGAGTTAACGACAAGCATTGACACAGCCAATTGCTGCAGGCAGTCCATCCGAAAAATGACATGTTCCAAGGAGCCGGGCGGCATCGATCTGACCAAAACCGCATCGAAGGCATCAAGCTCATTCAGACCTGAGCGAATCGAATCCGCTTGGCCCGGGTCGAGCAATGTGTGAATCTGAGAAAACGGGAGTGCCGTCAGTTCCATTTCGAGCGATTCGCTTGCCCGGCAAAGATCCTGATAGTACCAGCTGTCGCTCGAAGTCAAAACGGCCAGTTCAATTGGCCGAAGCATTTTCAATCCCCATCGAAGATTCCAAAATGTCGTATCGTGCTTTGCCAAAACTGTGGGACGTGCCATCCAATAGCGAATTGAATGTGACCCTGGCTGGTGAGAAGAGCATCTTGTCCATCTTGTAAAAGTCGCAATCGTACTTTTGAAAGAGCTCAAGAAACGGTTGGCCGAAATCTGGCGAACTTCGACTGGGAATCTTTTCTCCAATCCGAAGGATCTCGTCGGTTGAGTCATCGATCCAGAGTTGAACTTCGGCTCCATAAAGAATGCAATCGTTCGTCCAGCCCAAGGCTTTGAAGTCGTCTTTGCCAAACAAGGGCAGGGGAGCCGAGCCCAGTCCGCTAACCACTTTCTGAATGGGAAATCCGACCTCATGCAGCTTGTGCAAAGTCGTTTCAATATTTCGCGCGACGATCTGGATTGCGCCCGCAAAACTTGCCGTTGGTGCAATGCACAAATAAAGTTCGTCTGTTTTCACCTTGCATGATTCGGCAATATGCTGAACGGTGGATTCATCCGGAAATTCTCGCGATTCCAAAATTCCAACTGCGCACTCGGCCGTTTCTTCGATTCCTGCCGCGACGATGATTTCTTCCAGTTCAGTCCGAAGGCAACGAGCGGGTCCTGAAACCATCGCGAAATAATGATCGGTTTTGAGTTCCCAGCCGGCGTACTGGGCGCCAATACAGGCGAGCACCGGATCGTCAGAACGAACTTGCACCAACGGAAGCGACGCGTGCCGAGGATTTTGGTTGATGCTGACTTCGGCTAATCCGGCCATGCAAATTTCGGCCAGCAACACTCCCGCGTGGAGAC
>CAYSXI010000187.1:0-10460 GCA_964434955.1 uncultured Pirellulaceae bacterium | reverse complement strand
CGGCCGATGAATTGGGAATCAACCGGACAACACTTTATAAAAAGATGAAACGGCTTGGATTGGAAGACCCGCAGATCGCGAGCTTGCCCTGGTCTCCAGGATCGGTTTCCAACTCGGTAGTCTAGTAACGATCTTTGAAACAATCGCGTGACCGAGATTGGTTGACCTGGTAACGATGGAAAGCTGGTCGCGTTCGTTCGTCAGCGCAAACTCACCAGCGCTCATTCACCATCGCTCATTCACCAGCGCTAGTTCGCCAGCTTCAGTTCACCCAAAAGGCGATCATCTTGAGCTTCCGTTACGTCGACGTCCAACAACTGGCCGACGCGATCGCTTGAACCATCGTCCGGCAATTGGATCGGAGCGTAGCGGCAACTGGTTCCCTGCAGGACGCCATCTTCCTGTTTTTCAACCAACAGTTGCAGGTTGGTTCCGACCAGAGATCGGAAATACTCGCGCCGCAACTCGTCTTCGAGTTCGGCAAGCCTTTTTCCACGTTCCTGCTTGATTGCCTTGGTGACCTGATTGTCCATTGAGGCCGCCGGAGTGTCACGTCGTGGACTGAAAGGGAACATGTGGATTTTGGAGAACCCAACTGCGCGGCTAACTGCAAGGGTTTGCTCGAAGTCTGTTTCTTCTTCGCCCGGGAACCCAACGATCACGTCGGTCGTAAACGCGGGGCGATCGAGCGTCTTGCGAATTAACTCACAGCGATCGATAAATCGTTTTGCACCCCACCGCCGCTTCATGGCTTTGAGAATTCGGTCACTTCCGCTTTGCAAACAGACGTGAAAGTGAGGGCAGACATGTTCGGGAAAGTCGGCCATGACCTGAAGCAGTTCGCGCGTGATTTCCGTTGCTTCGATACTGGAGATACGAACGCGAATTTCATTGGGAAGTTTGCAAATCTGTTCGATTAATCGCGAAAGCCGAACCCATTCGTCTTTCGCCTTTCCCCGATTAAAGTCCACCCCATAATGTCCCAGGTGAATCCCCGTCAGAACCACTTCCCGGAATCCGCGATCAGAGAGCTGACGAATTTCATCAAGCACTTCCGGCATCGGGCGGCTGTACATATCCGGTCGAACTTTGGGGATAATGCAATAGCTGCATCGCAGCAAGCAACCATCCTGAACTTTGACATAGGCCCGGCTGCGACCACTGAGTCCGGATATTCCCGTTGGCAGGTCGACGACGCCAAACCGCCCCAGCAAGTCGGGAAGTTCACGTTTGTCCGTGACGACTTCCTCGACACCCGGTAACGATTTTACTTCGTCGGGGCAACGCGTCGCGTAGCAGCCCATGACCACGATTCGCGCATCCGGGTTTTGGCGATGCATTTTGCGAATGACTTGGCGGCTCTTCGAGTCGCCTTCGTTGGTGACGGTACAAGTGTTGACGATGCACACGTCGGCCGGTTCATCGGTCGCATCTTCATAACCAATTTGCACGAGCCCTTCCCGTACAAATTGAGTCTCATACTGATTGACTTTGCAACCAAGCGTTACGGTTTTGAGTTTGGCAGTCACTGAATCAGGCGTGTTCCGGTTGAATCGAAGCGGACATGCTTCCAGTGCAGCCTTCGATGAGATGGTCGCGTCCAAAAGCTCGGATTTGATCGCGTTTGAGTTCCGCGTGTTCCTTGGTGGTCGTCAGGCAAATTGCGTTGCCCGAATTGTCGACCTGTTTGGCGATCTCGAATCCTTTTTCAAATGAGTGGCCGAACAGTTGCTTCATCATCAACACGACGTATTCGTAGGAATGATCGTCATCGTCCCACAGAATGACATGGTAGCGCGGCTGTTTCTTGGGCCGCGAATCCTTTTTTGGGACGACTTTGACGACCGGTTCGGCGACGGCCGAAGCAGATTGTCCAGACATTAACTAACCCTCGAATCCCCAAAAATGCACAACTTTCGAGCAACTGACACTTTTCGAGCATCTGACACTTTTCGAGCAACTAACACTCGCATGCCGGTCAGCTGACAGTCGCATGCTGGTCATTTGACAGTCGCTGTCGATCAACTGAAGTCGTGAAAAATGAAAATCGTCAATCAACAACAATTAAACCGTTACCAATTGAAACTTGACGTCCGTTGCAGAAACTTAACGGCCCCAGAAAGAGCCCGTTTCTGAATCAAAATGGGGGCTGCTGACAATCCGCCAGACAGCGGAATCAGTCTAGCGAATCAACTATGATTATCGCACAACCAATTCAATCAATCGACTAAAAATTGATAACTTTTCAGTCGCTTTGGTCAAGGGGAAATTCTCTAGCCACCCTGACCGGATTGGGTGAACCTGAGAGACCGAAGTCCCGTCTGGCTTATTGATCTTGCCGATAGCCGATATTTTGCCAAACCGGTATATTGAACGACCTTCTTCTGGTGAAACCAGCAAAAAACGAGGCTTTTTTGATCGTCCCGGTGTCGGGCGATTTGCCTCGCGCCGGCGGAACGGCGTGACATCATTCAACCACCAAATGGTTCAAATCAAATCCATCTTTGCCTGCAAGCACCTAAGCTTGAGCCAACCAAAGAAAGTGACTTTTCATGGTTCTTCCACTGGAAACTTATATCGAACAAAACAAACAGAAATTTGAAGACGATCTCTGCGAATTGCTTCGAATCCCCAGCGTCAGTACGGACAGTCAATTCGCCGACGATGTTCACCGAGCGGCCACCTGGATCGTCGAGAGACTTAAAGTCAATGGTTTCGAAACCAAACTGATTGAAACTTGCGGTCATCCAATCGTCTATGCAGAAACGCCACCTGTTGAGGGGGCGCCGACCGTGCTCGTCTACGGCCACTACGATGTCCAGCCGCCTGATCCGCTCGACCAATGGACAACCCCGCCATTCGAACCTGAAGTTCGAGACGGCAATCTTTATGCCCGTGGAGCGACCGATGACAAAGGGCAAGTGTTAACGCACATTTTCAGTGCCGAAGCCTGGAAGCAGACGCATGATTCGTTTCCCGTCCAAATCAAGTTCCTGATCGAGGGCGAGGAGGAATGTGGAAGCAAAGGTCTCTGGGAATTCCTGGATGGAAAGTACGACGATGCAGTGGGACGCGAGGTTTCCGACTTGATTGATTGCGATGTTGTCGTGATCAGCGACGGATCCATGTACGGTCCCGGTCAGCCTGCGATTACCTATGGCTTGAAAGGCATTTCCTATTTTGAGTTGAGACTGAAAGGCCCGTCTCAGGATCTTCACTCGGGTGCATTCGGTGGTTCGGTCACCAACCCTGCCAACGCACTGACTCAGATTCTCGCCAAGCTGATCGACGAAAACGGTCGCGTTCAAATTCCCGGATTCTATGACGACGTGATCGACATCAGCGACCAGGAGCGGAAGCAGTTTGCCGATTTGAATTTTGACGACCAGGAATACATGAATTCGATTGGCGTCGACGGGCTGACCGGAGAAGAAGGTTACACGACCCTCGAAAGAAGATGGGCCCGGCCGACCTTTGACATCAATGGTCTATGGAGCGGTTACCAGGGCGAAGGAGCGAAGACCGTTCTGCCAGCCGAAGCCGGTGCCAAGTTTTCCTGTCGGCTTGTTGCCAACCAGGATCCCAAAACCATCTTTGATTCACTTGAGAAATTCATCGAGCAAAATTGCCCATCGGGAATCAAGTTTGAACTTGTCGATATGCATGGCGCTCGCGGAGTGACGGTGCCCCTCGATAGCCCATTTATGGAAGCGGCTGCAAACGCGATCGAAAAAGGATTTGGTACCCGTCCCTGCTTTATCCGAACAGGCGGTTCGATTCCGGTCGTCACCGCGTTCACGGAAAAACTGGGTGTCGACACCTTGCTGCTCGGCTGGGGGCAGGACGACGACAATATGCACAGTCCCAACGAGAAGTTTTCACTTTCCGATTTCCAACGTGGAATCGCTGCCAGCGCTCAACTTTGGGCCGAGTTGGGACAACTCAACGTTTAAACTTTCAAATCAAATTTGACGGAACAACTTCGATGCTCGATCGAAAATATATCTTGGAAAATGCGGAAGCCGTTAAGCAAAACTGTGTCAATCGCGGCATGACTGAAAGTGTCGACGAATTGGTGCAGTTGGAAACGCAGCGAAAGGAAAAGCTCCAAGCTGCCGAAGATTTCAATCGACAAAGTAATGAATTCTCAAAGCAGATTGGAAAGGCTCCCGCCGAAGAACGAGACGCTTTGAAGGAGAAGGCCAAGGAGTTGCGGGAGGCAAAGGGCAAAGCCCAGGCCGAACACGACGAGTTGGACGTTCGAATCCGTGAAATCCAGTTGACGTTGCCGAACATGGCGCACCCGGACGCGCCGATTGGCAAGGACGACAAAGCCAATCTGGAGATCTCCAAAGGCAAGCATTCGCCCAGGACGTTTGATTTTGAAATTCAAGACCATGTCGAGCTCGGTCAAAAGTGGGACTGGATCGACTTTGAAGGGGGAGCGCGAACCACGGGCTCGGGCTTTTACTTTCTGAAAAACGAAATCGTCCTGTTGGATTTGGCACTTCAACAATGGGCCGTGAATGAGTTGGTCAAACGGGGATTCACACCGACGATGACACCCGATCTGGCGACCGATTCGGTGCTGGAGGGAATCGGGTTTAACCCGCGCGGCCCTGAGACGCAGGTCTATTCGATTGAAAACATGCCGCTTTCCTTGATCGGTACCGCGGAAATCACGCTGGGGGGCCTGTACAGCGGAGTCACGCTGAGCGATGAGGATCTGCCTATCAAGCTTTGCGGGATTAGTCATTGCTATCGAACCGAGGCCGGTGCCGCGGGAAGAGCGACGCGCGGTCTGTACCGCGTCCATCAATTCACCAAAGTCGAGATGTTCGCCTTTTGTTTGCCGGACGCCAGTGACGCTTTGCACGAAGAACTTTTGCAAATCGAGTGCGAACTGTTCGACGCCTTGGAGGTGCCCTATCGTGTTGTCGACACCGCGACCGGGGATCTCGGCGGCCCCGCTTATCGCAAATACGACTTGGAAGCCTGGATGCCCGGGCGCGGTGAGGGTGGCGAATACGGCGAAGTCACGAGCACATCGAATTGCACCGATTACCAGGCGCGACGTCTGAACGTGCGTTTCAAGAAAACGGGCGTCAAAGGCACGCAGTTTGTCCACACGTTGAACGGAACGGCCATTGCGTTAAGCCGAGCATTGATTTCCATTTTGGAAAACCATCAGAATTCGGATGGATCGGTTAATATCCCCATAGCATTACAGCCAATCATTGGCAAAGAAAAAATCGGCGGCTGATTGGTTGCACCCGCAGGATGAAGACTATCGCGAATGGCGCCGAATCGGGTGCCCGACTGGTTCTGGATTCCAGCCAGATTCGAATTGGATCTCGTTGATTTTGCCACTTGCAACGCGAATGGTGGGCGAACTCTCGCGCTCGTTGTCCGCCTCAAGGGATTCGTCCATTTGCTCCAATGAGAAGGGAGCATCCTGATTCTCGGCAATCAATGCCCCGCCGGTCATGCCAAAGGGTTTATGGCTTTCGATCTTTGGTCGAGGCCAGGAAGGTGGAGCGGTCTCGCCTTGGCTCAAAGCAAAGGTCTCAAGAAAGGACTGTCCGTTTTCCGCGATGGGAGCGGTTAGAAAAATCGCAGCAAGGCCAAGTGCGGCCAGGGTTTTTTGGATTGCTCGGACTGCAGCAGTTGATTTCATCCCGACTCCGTTCAATGCTTTTGCCGATCCTGTTGGCAAACACTTGAGGTAAGTACTCCCGTTCAAAATGCAACGGGATCTTGAACGCGACGAAATCATGGGGCCTTATTCATTTATCGGAGTCAATCGGGATCCATTTCGGGGCCGTTTTCCAGCGCGCTGCTGTGACGAAACTTCCGGTTAGTCAAAATTCGATTGAACCCATATTTTTTGATTTGATCAATCAACAGGGTTATGATGACGCCTGTGAAATCAGAACATCCAGAGCCATGCCATGCAATCAAACCAGATCATCCGCTGTCCTCATTGCCAGTCAGACATGCAAGTTCCCGCCAACATGGTCGGCATGCAGGTCCTGTGTCCGACATGCCAGGGTGCGGTCACGGTCGGTGGGGGTGTCCAGCAACCGCAACCGGGCTACCAAGCACCCGTGCAAAACCAGATGCCGTCGATGAACCAGTCTGGCTACTCGGGCAAACCTTCTGGGCACGCGGCAACGCCAGCCAACCAACAGAAGTCTTCGGTCGGACTTGTGTTGGCAGGCGTGTTCGTTTGCGGCACGATTTTCCTGATCTTGATTGGGATTGGCGTAGCGATTTACTTCTTCTCCAGCCAGATGGATGGACCAGCGGTCAGCAAAACTCAAGATCCGGTCATCATTGATGATCGAGCGCTTGATCCGGCTCGACCCTACGGTGACAACAGCAACGTGAACCTGGGGGATCCAGAATCCGATTCCGATTTTGACCCGCAAGGTTTGAGAGTCGATTACAAGTCGGGCGACACGCACACTTATTTTTATAACTTGAAGCTCACGATGAATCGCGAGCAGATTGTTTATCACGGGACGAACACGCTCACGGCACGTTCGGATTTTCGCGACAACCGGGAGTATGGCGTTCCAACTCAACAACTGGGATTTTCCACGTCTTTGTGGACCGATCGACGCGAGGGCGAACGAACGGTTTCATATCCGTCCCGCCCCGATCAGTTCCGAGGAACGCTCACCGTGGATCGAACGGGAGACTATTATTCATCGGACAACGAAGACATGGTTCCGCTATTGATGAAGCCAATCGGTTTGATAGGGGTCGAGCGCTTCGACCCGACGCAAGGGTCTTGGACCGCCTCGGATGAGATCATGGTGACCGACGTCGAGGAACCGAAGTCGAATGACGATCCACTCGCCAGGTACCGGTCGCGATTCAGTCGAACCAAGACACAGCCTAAAGTTTCGGTCAGCGTTATTGATCGGCGAGAAACCTACGAGGTATTGGAAGTGAAAGGCGACGAGGTCAAGGTTTCCAAGACTTTGGTCATTGCACCACGCGGCTCGGCCCGGGGTTCCAGTGATTCAACCCGCGTCAGCGCAACAGGGCACTTCATCTACAACAAGAAGTTAAAGTTGGTTACGGAAACCAGGATGAAGGGCCGGGCAACGGTCACGGAGGGTCCGATTACCATGAATTTCGACCTCGAGTATCGAGTCAGTTATCGCTCGAAGGAACAAATGGCTCAGATGAATAAGGAGGCAGCGGAACGTCGCGCGAAAGCTGAAAAGCGTGCAAATGAGGCTTTGGCACTACGGAAGAAAGCAAAGCAGCCTACCAAGACAGGCGAATCGCTGACTGACTTTTCGGACCAATATCTTGGACAGATTCAGGATGTCCGTTGGGGCGCCAAGGGAGTCGGAATTGTAGAAGTCGGCGATCGGAAGTTCGTGATGATCGCCCGTTTTGACAACAAGTTGCAGGCCTTCGATTGGAACACACGACTGAAGACCGATGAGAAAGATGTTCGATTTGCCGGCAATGCAACGACGATGGCGGTATCTCCCGACAGGAAAAAAGTCATTTATGGTGGTTATACCGGGCAGCTTCCTGTCTACGAAGTTGATGCCAAAGGCAAGTTGACCGAGACGGCGAAATTTGTTGGGCATTCCAAGCAGATCCAGTTCATCAAGATCGCTGATGACAATCGGATGGTGGTTTCCGGTGATTCGGATGGAAGAGTTCGGGTTTGGGATCTGGAAACCGGCAAAGAGTCTGCGGTATTTGCACTCGAGAGAAGTCCAACCGCCGTTCATATCGCGGAGGACCGAAAGACCCTTCAGGTCTCTGACAGTTCCAATATCTACGTCATTAATTTGGCGGAAAATAAAATCGAATCGACGACGCGAGTTGTTTCCATTGGCGGGCGTAGCGCCGCGTTTTCTCCGGATGGAAAGCTTTTTGCCCACGCGGAAAGTTCAAGGCAGGTTCGCGTGATCGATGCGCGGACGTTGGACGAGATCAAGCGAATTGAAATCAAAGAGATTTCACCGAAGGGAATTCAATTCTCACCCGACTCCAACAAAATCTACTTTGGCGTGCATGGGTTTACCTACATTCATGACATGGACAATAACCAGACCGTCAAATTCAAGATTCTTTCTTCCTATGGTTTGGAAGCGGTGGACTTCACGTCGGACGGTGAAAATTGTGCCATTGGTACGAGAAGCAACGTGTTGTTGATGCGTTGCCCGGAAATCAAAAAGAAAGAAGTGCCCGACGATTTGTTCAACCAGGGAAACCGTTAATCAACTCGGATCGGATTGCGGAAAGAACTCCTGAAAGACCGGGGAGTCGCTTAGTAATTCCTTGAGCCGTTTCAAGGCGGCGATGTAACGTCGGCTCGCCCCCGATTTCTTTAGCCCCAATACTTCCGCGGTCTCCTGGTTGGAGAGATGCTCAAAGTGTCGCAGCACAAGGACTTCTCGATCGACGGGCTCCAGTTGATTGAGGGCCTCTTCAACGGCCATCTGAGTTTCGGCTTTCTGGAGGGCTTGGGTCGGACTGGTCAGTCGCCCCATCAAATGTTCGGCAAGTGCAAATGAGGTGGCTTCAGCCATGGGCCGCGCGAATATCGAAACTTCTTGCCCCAGTTGTCGTTTCTGGGCTCCCAGGTGGTGGCGGTGACTGTCAATCAGCTTGTCGTTGGCGATCCATCTAAGCCAAACAAAGAAGTCCATTTTCGGGTCGGCCAGGTAATCCTGAAGGCGACGCGATGCCTCGAAAGTGGCGTCCTGGACGATATCGGATGCATCCACGCGTTTTGCCAGTCGACGATCCATTCGCAATCGGATCATCCTGGAAAGCCGATCGCGGAAATGATCGATCAACTCGGAACAGGCTTGTTCCTCGCCGTCCCGGGCGCGTGAAAGAAGTTCACTGATGGAGTCGCTTGAAGTATTCATGTTTTCATTCATCAAAAATCGGTGGATATAAGTTAACCGAAATTGAAGCCTGAGTGTCCGCGCCGAATTTTCTGCCTGATCGAAAGCCAGGTGAACGGGACTCGAAACGCGGCGAAGGGAGCAAAAGGCATTCAGATGCCTTGCAAGTGCCAAGATGCGTGCTGGGACCCTTCTCCATTGCCCCACGTCGTCCGATGCAGGAGAGAAAAACTGAGAGAAAAAACTCCTCCAACAGCGAAACAGGTGGGTGTGCAAGCACGAAACGCGTGCACTTTGGCCATGCCTTCGATCCGCTCTTCCCTCCCCTTCTCGCAAAACCGGTATTTTTGCCGATCCCTGAATTCACTATTCTCCGCCACTCGATTTCGCTTCGAATCTCCGGTTGCCGATATGGCTTTTTGCAAAGCAAGCACCACCATCTTGATTGCCTGGTTCGCCTTGTCGGCCATCCTGTCGAGCCAGTGCCGTTCAAGTTCGGCGCAACCGGTGCAACTGGGGCAAGGCGAGGCGCCAATCAACGCCATCGAAAAGGAATTGAGCGAACTGATCACCCAGGTTGCCAGGCAGCATCTGCCGCACACCTTTGAAGACGATCGCCATTGGGGGCTGAAAGCCGAGCGATGGAACGGAATTCGGATTCGCCGTGAAGGCTTCCGGCTGGAGACGAAACGAAAACGCAAACAAGTGAACCACGGAACGTGGAAGAAGTACACGGCCAAACTGGTTCAACCCGAGAAGCAGTTTGAGCTGCGCATTTCCAATCTGACGAATGAAAAACGCAAGCTGAAATTCGAGCTTGATGTGATCGCCAAAGTCGAGCTTCAAGGCAGACAAAGCAAATGGGTCAATGGAGTGCAGCTTTATAGTTTGAGCGCGGATGCGACGTCCGACATCAAGATGAAAGTCCATGTCGAAATCGGGATTCAGCTTGACCTGGTAAAGCAGCCCATGGTTCTCGAGCTTGCGCCAAGAATCCTATCAGCCGACATCGAGGTCGAGAATTTCAAAGTTCATCGCGTTAGCAAGGCGGGCGGTGAGCTGGCTCAGCAAGTCACCAAGGGAGTTCGGAAGAAACTGGACAGCAAAATCGATGAAAAAGAAGCCAAAATCGTTGAGAAGATAAACGGATCTATCGATAAGCGCAAGGAAAAACTTCGCTTCTCACTGACAAATGCGTCGATCGGAAAACCGGGCGAAAACGGTGTTACAAATTCTCGCGAGCGGGAAAGCTCGGTGATCGCCAATATTGAGAAGCTGATCCAAAAGCTCGAAACGGGGCCGAAAAACAAATAGAATGAAGTTGGATTCAGGCGTCGAGGGCATGCATTCCAACGGCTCTCGGCATTTTTTTTCCAGATTTCAACAATCGACCAAGAATGCCACCAATAATCCTGAGTGGCCAGCTAATTACCCCCTCGATTCTATTTCAATTGAGAGGTCTCAATGACGACAAGACTTGCCTGTGGACTGTTTCTGAGTTTGGCCGTGACCCTCTCGGGTTGCTCGTTGATATCCAATCCGGGCGTGCCTGGTTCCGGAGTCAGCAAA
>CAYSXI010000186.1:9621-10563 GCA_964434955.1 uncultured Pirellulaceae bacterium | reverse complement strand
CCACACAAGTTGATGAGTGTGCCGATGGGCGGCGGGATGATCCTGGTTCGCGATCACGATTGGCTGTTTCGTACCTTTGGTCTGAAAACCGATTATGTGCCAAGTAGCGAAACTGACGGGCTGGACAATTATCAGCAAAGTTTCCAATTCTCCCGGCGGTTTATTGGTCTCAAGCTCTTTTTGCAATTGGCGATTGTTGGTCAGAAGAAATATGGCCAATTAATTGACCACCAGTTCGAGATGGCAAAGGTACTCGCTTCCAAATTGGAAAACCGTGGATTCCAGATCCACAACGAAGCCTCATTCGGCGTCGTTTGTTTTACGCCTCCGGAGTGTGTCGGTGGACGTTCGCATTCCGAACTTCAACAGATCGCCGATGGCATTTGTGCTTCGGGTGACGCGTGGATTTCCGTCACGCGGCTCGGAGGAAAATCGGTGTTACGGGCTTGTGTTACCAATCATTTGACCGTTGAAAAAGACCTGGATGTGTTGGTTGATCGTTTGTTGAACGGGGTCGGTTGAATGGGGGGCGGGTATCCACTCGCTGGCGCTTCGTGCTCGTATGGGGTGGAGCCGATTGTTGTTTGGAGTGGCGGGAACCACTCGCTTGCGCTTCGTGCTCGTACGGGGTTGAGCCGATTGTTGGTTGGAGTGGCGGAAACCACTCGCTCGCGCTTCGTGCTCGTACGGGGTTGAGCCGATTGTTGGTTGGAGTGGCGGAAACCACTCGCTCGCGCTTCGTGCTCGTATGGGGTGGAGCCGATTGTTGGTGGAGTGGCGGGAACCACTCGCTTGCGCTTCGTGCTCGTATGGGGATTTCCAAGAATTGGGACAGGATTTTTCGCTTGAAAGCGATCTAAGTGAGAATTGGAGTGCGGAAAGCCCCGCATGAGGAGTTCAGCAAGCCGGCGCATGACAAGCCAAGAAAGCGGGCGCATGGCA
>CAYSXI010000186.1:0-9521 GCA_964434955.1 uncultured Pirellulaceae bacterium | reverse complement strand
AACCCAGCAAGCCGGCGCATGGCAAACCCAGCAAGCCGGCGCATGGCAAACCCAGCAAGCCGGCGCATGGCAAACCCAGTAAGCCGGCGAATGGCAAGTTCCGAAAGTCGCGCGCGAAGACAAGATTTTCGAACGTGACGTTGAGATTGTCGCCCGTGAAGACAAGATTGTTGAGCGTGAAGTCGAGATTGTCGGCGCAAAAAAAAGCCCGGAAGATTCCGGGCTTTGGGTATTCAATACTTTTGAGTAGTCAATTCGTTTACGCGAACAAGTCCTTGATGACTTTGCCGCCGTTGGCGATCTTCATTGGACGATTGTTGTTGCTGGTGAAAGTCGTTTGCAGTGAAATACCAAGCGACTTGCAAACCGAGGCCATCAGGTCTTCCGAAGAATAAGCCTGACCTTCTACCCGTGTGCCGTCTTTGTTGGTTTTTCCAACAGCGATTCCGCCTTTGAAATCACCGCCACCAACGACCGCACTCCAACTGCGTGCCCAGTGGTCACGCCCGGTGTTACCATTGATGCGAGGTGTTCGACCAAATTCACCCATGCAGATCACGACGGTGTCTTTCAACATGTCGCGTTCGGTGAGATCGTCGATCAAAGCACTCATCGCGGTATCGAGGGTTGGTAGTCGCTGGTTCTGCAGCGTTGGGAAGATGTTCTGGTGGTTGTCCCAACCGCCCAAGCTGACTTCGACGAATGGAACGCCAACTTCGACCAGGCGGCGAGCCAAGAGGCAGCCGCGGCCAAAGTTATTGTTTCCATACTTCTCTTGAACTTCCTGAGACTCTTCGTTGACTCGGAAGGCCTTCATTTGTTCACTGGTCATCAAGTTCAATGTCTTTTGCAGAACCTTCTCATGTTCTGCTGCAGCTGAACCACGGTTTTGCTTGATGAAGCCCGACTCGAGCATCTTCAGCGCTTGCATTCGCTGAGTCAGACGATCAGGCGTCAAGTTCATGTTCAAGTTGCGAACCTGGCCATTGGAATTGACCGAGAAAGGAGCCCAAGCCATACCGAGGAAGCCAGGTCCTTCACTTCCGCCACCGACCGAGACGAATGGAGGAATTTCAAGTTCAGGGCGTTGGTCGATCAATTCGTGAGCGACAACGGAACCGTAACTCGGATGTTGAATATTCGGGCTAGGAACGAAACCGATGTGCATGTAGTAGCGACCGCGACCGTGATCGGCTTCGCGCGTGCTCATCGAACGAACGATCGACATCCGATCCATGACCTTGGCCATCTTCGGAAGGTGTTCCGAAATTTGCATGTCACCAGCGGTGTTGATTGGCTTGAAAGGACCGCCGGTTGCTTCACCCGGTTTCAAGTCCCACATGTCAATGGTCGCTGGACCACCACCCATCCAAAGCAAGATCGCGCTTTTGCGTTTCTTGGACAGATCGTTGGCGTTGGCATGTAGCGTGTTGCCCATTGCCAAGGCGGTTCCCGTCATCGCCGACGCACCGGCAAGGTGAGCCATAAAGTGACGTCGAGACATTCCTGTGGGAGTTCTAAAGTTCATGGCGGCCTTTCTAATGTTCTTCGTTTACGTTTCTATTTTCGGTATCGGAAGTGCTTCGTGTCAATGAAACAAGGCTTAATGGTTGAAAATAAACTCATTACTGTTGAGTACGACCCACCACAGGTCGCGTAATCCCTCGCGGACGCTACCGCCACGGGCTCGAATCAGGTCGACTGCAAGTTTTTGTTCACTTCGAGTCGCCTTGCGGGACAACCCGGCTTTGAACAGGCGATCCACCTTTTTGCTCAAGCTCATCTTCTGGTTGGCGATCAAATTGTCCAACAAACTTCCTTTCGATGTGGAAGTCGCATTTTGGATCAAATCCCCGTTAAACATCATCAGTGTTTGAGGAATCGTTCCATTGAAGGTTGTGGTTTCGTCGCCTTCGTCCGTTCCAAAAGCCTGGCTGAATTGTTGCAACCACATGTTCTTTTGCCGTTCCTGTTGAGCGTAGTTGCCCTGATTGGATCCAGCGCGTGTCGCAACGATCAGTGATTCGTAAAGTTCCTCAGCCCGCATCTGTCGCAAGTAGAAATGAGAAAAGCGGGGTGACTCGCCAAGGAGCGGATCGTCTTTCTTGTTATTCGAAGTCATCCGGCTCGAAAGCGAATAGGGTTTGCTGAGCACGATCCAGGTGATCAACTCTCGCATATCGTATCGATAGTTCTTGAATTCCTTGGCCAGGTAGTCCTGCAAGTCGGAATGGCTCGAGCGATTATGATCGCCCAAATCATCAATCGGCTTGGTGAATCCATAACCCAGGAAGTGTGCCCAAACACGATTAACAATGGCCTGATCGAAGTAGGGCGACTCGACAATCATTTTGCCAAGCTGCTTGCGACGGTTGGACTCATCCAGGTAGCCCGACTTGCTGATCGTCTGCCCATCGACAAACGTGGGATAGGCAACTTTAACTTCGCCATTTCGCAATTCGTAAAACAATGCGGCTTCTTCGGGGTTGTTGTTTTCGCCCGCGAAGTCCTGATCAACCAGCTCGCCAATCAATCCGTTGTCGCTCTGGCCAATTCGCAAGGCCCGAGTTTGACGGAAAAACGCGTTCATCTCCCAGTACTTTTGTTGCTTCCAATCGTTGAAAGGATGATTGTGGCACTGGGTGCACTGGACCTGCAGGCCTAGGAAAATCTGAGAAGTTTTCGCGGTGGCCTGAGCCCCGTTTTCCTCGTTGACCTTGTCAATCAAAAAGTTGACGGCTCCATTGAATTTCTCCGAGCCAGGGCGAGCTGTCCCGGTTGCCGTAATCAACTCGTAAGCCATTTTGTCGTAAGGCTTGCCGCGAGCAAAACTGTCGCGAAGGTACTTTTGCATGCCTTCGCGTGAAATCATCGAGTTGCGGACGTTGCCACCCGTCCGACCAATTAACAGGTTCGTCCAAATGGTGGTCCAGTTGCGTGCGAATTCTTCAATGTAGTCATCGTCGTTCATAAGCCGGTCGACGAGCTTCGCGCGTTTGTCTTGCGCCTTGTCGCCAAGAAACTCTTCGAGCTCTTCAACCGATGGAATCCGGCCGATCAGATCGAGATACAAACGGCGGCACCATTCAGCTTCCGTCGCTTCAGGCGATGGCGTGAGATTGTATTCCTTCCACAATTGCTCCATCAGCTGGTTGATCTGGCCAACCTGATTCTGATAGTTGGCACTCAGCTGCGAAGACGTCGCTGTGATTTTGGCTTTTTGAGCGGAAGCAGATAAAGGGAGGAGCCCCACCAAGGCAAAACAAATAGCAAACGACGATTTCCAAAGAAGAGTATTCAAGCGTGAGACGGCAGCGTCTTTTGCCATATCAAATCCTTCAAGAACCCAAAAAGTACCTTCGAATTCAAACGTATCCATTAACAACAATGAACAGGGGAACCGAATTGATCCCAAAGTTTCCACTAGGTTATCAAAATCAGTGAAATTTCCGATGAGTTTTCTGGGCCAAAAAATTCATTGATTTTTGAATTTCTTGCCCTGGGGTCCCCTGACATTTCCCCATTTGCTATGTATCAGGATTGATCAATTGTGCAATTTTGATACACGCAAAATAAAACAGGTGTGCCAACTTGTCAGCTTGCACACCTGTTTGTGATGGTCATTCCGAATGGATCGAACACTGAAATAAATTGCCGAAAGTGGAAGAGGCGGTATAAAAGATGTTAATGATTACTGGCCCGAGGCTGACTGCCGAAACAGTCAACCCTGGGCACTGCCTCGTCTCTGTTCCAACCCCAGTGCTACGAGCACCGGTGGGGTGAAACCACTTCCGAAAAAACACAAATGCAACTCGTATGCCAAACTGAGATTTTCAGTTTTGGCGACGAGACTGACGATGGGCAGTCGACAATTTATCCACGAGGGCGTGAACGAATTTAACGTTTTTCAAATCCCACCTTCCCATCAGTGCTTGCCAATTCGGTGCTGCCAATTCGGTGCTGCCGATTTGGTGCTGCTGATTTGGTGCTCGACATCTCAGCGCCCGCCTTGTCATTTCGCGTCGATCCTGATGGCGCAGTCGTTCCATCTTGAAGTCATTCGAACTTGAAATCTTTCGAAGCCGCGATCGTTCTTTCCTGTTCAAACGAGAAAAACCCTGAGGGGGTTTGGCCTCTGATTACGCATGGATTGCTGAGAATGGAAAGGATTGCTGAGAATGGAAAGATCCCTGTGAGCAACCCAATCCTGGTGGAACAAAAGCCGTAGAAATGGCGGGCGAGTTCGTCACCGAATTGGCTCGGTTTCAAATCTGACGATTGCATTTGGATCGGCGGATGGGAAAATGGCGTCTGGCCAGATTTGCCGCAAATACAGGCTCGATTTCCAGCTAGGTATGAAACTTCATGAATCCGACCATTCCCATTGGTACTTTGACGATGCTGGCCCTGGTGCTTGTAATGAGCTTGGGCATGTCGCTGTATTTGATCCAGGCAAACATCGCCGGATTGCAGGAAGTGATTTGGTTTTTTCCGCTGAGTTGTCTTTTGCCCATGGCATTGATGATTGTGATCAGCTGGTGCGTCAAAGTTTACCGAGTTATTACCCGGACTGAACAAAGGGACTAACGACAAGGAAAACGAATGGCGATTTTGATCGAACAGGAAATCAAGGCACCCGTCGAACACGTATTTCAACGATTGACGGATTTGGACAAATGGTCAGAAACGGTTTCGGGAATTGAATCCGTTGAGAAACTTACGGACGGGCCCGTTGGTGTCGGAACGCGATTCAAAGAGACACGCGTGATGTTCGGGAAATCCTGCACCGAAGAAATGGAGTTTGCGGAATTTCGTCCGAACAGCATGTACGCGATCGAAGCCCATTCCTGCGGCTGTCTTTACCGAACCGAAATCCACTGCGAATCCTCAGGGGCGTCGACCAAAGTTCGAATGGAAATGAATTCCAAGCCACTGACGCTCATGGCCAAGCTGATGTCGCCGATGGGATGGATGATGAGCGGGATGATGAAAAAATGCTTGGCTCAAGATCTGGTCGATATTAAACAGGCGATTGAAGGCGGCGGCACCAGCCCCGAGCCCGTTGGATAATCTTGGCCAGAACGCGAGCCGAGGCTTGGGCGTTGAGCGGCCAGTACGGAGAGCTGCGGGCACGGTTGAGCTGCGGGCGCAGTTGAGCTGCGGGGCACGATTGAAGGCTTCCATCGAAGCGTTTCATCTTCGCCGGCCGCAATCATTCTGAGGACGACGATTCGATTCCCAGTTGGTTGAAGACCGCAGCAACATCGTGGGCCATGACGGTTTCATTCCGGCTTTTCAAAACGTAGGCGCGTCCGGATTCGCCCAAAGACTTCCGCAGCTCGGCATTGACCAAAAGCTGATGAAGCTTTGTGGCCAGGTCGTCCGAGTTTTCCGGTTCGCTCAGCAAACCACCTTCGGAAGCGGCAATCGTCTCCGGAAAGGATCCGTGCGAAGGCTGGACGACCGGTACGCCGCATGCCATCGCTTCGAGGACAAAGATTCCTTTGGGTTCTTCATAGGAAGTCGGAACCGAAAAGATGTCCAAGCCATTCAGGAATTCGATCTTGGTTTCGCGATCGACCGTCCCAAGGAAACTGTAATCGTTTGAGAGTCCCGCATCATCAAGTTTGGCTTGCTGCTCATCCGCATAACCCTGGTTGTGATCCCCAAGCCAACCGGCAATCAGCAAGTGCACTGCCAGTTGTGGATGTTCTTTTTTGAGGCGGACAAAGGCATCGACCAGGTTGTGAAGTCCCTTTTCGGGGGCGATTCGAGCAAAGTATCCGATTCGCAGTTTTTCCTCGGCAATCTTCGGCAAACGCGAATCTTCGGTTGTCTGGAATGACTCAAAGTCGTTGGTGTCAATCGTCAGCGGCGTGACATGTGACTTGTCCGGGTCCAAATCAAACCAGCGGTTCATCTTGTCCGCGTAAAACTGGCTGTGATAAACGAAGGCGTCGATTTCACTGCCGAGCCGTCGAATTTCCTTGAGGGCCGCTTTCTCGTAGTTTTCGGGAAGGCTATCAAGAAATATATCATCGCCTTGAAGCATGACCGCGACCGGCGCGTTGAGTTCCTGCTTGAAGTAAGGGACAAAACCGGCGATCAGGATATTGGTAAGCAGCAGGGCATCGGGCTTCACATCATTCTTGAGCCAAGTGACCAGTCGGCGAACTTCCTTTCGCTGGTTTCCATGTAAACCTTTGAGCATGGAAACGGTCAGTCCCCCCAGCAATTTGGGGCTCGTCTCGGATGCTTTGGCTGTTAACCGTTTGATCAAGCGAGGATTGTCGAGAAAGCGATCCAGGAAAGCGGGAATGTGTCGAAAGATGGGGATCTTTTGCTGAAGATAAAGATTGATCCCGCCAAAATAGACCTGGTCCACCGTGACGTCTTTTTCATCGGTTCGAATCGGCGTGTAGGTGGGGATTAGTTGAACGTCCCAGTTCATCGTTTTTTGAAGTGCCCGCGCCAAAGCGTTGTCGTGCATGCAACTGCCACAGTACATTCCAGCGGCACCAGCAGTCAGGAATGCGATCTTGGGTTGATCCGACATAGCTATTCGGGCTTTCTAAAAGGCAATCGACGAATGCGTGGGCAGACGCGCATCCGAAGTTCTTGTCCAGTTCGCGATTCGCGTCTCCCGTTCAGTTGACGAGCGTCGCTCCGTGTTCGTTCTTGCAATGGTCGATAATCGACTGACTTACTTCATCGGCCTGGTCGCCGGTCAGCGTACCGCTGGAGCTTCTCAGAACGACCGAAAGAAGCACGCGTTTCTTATCCGGTCCATCTTTGGCCTCATCACGGAAAATTTCTTTGAACGCAATTGATTCGAGCAAATCTCCCCCCGAACTCTGAACGGTCGCTTCGAGATCCGCCCAATGGATCGAGTTTTCGACAATGAAATTGAAGTCGCGTGTGACTGGGGGAAAGCTGCTGATCAACTGATATTGAGGGATGGTCACCGCGTTTTCGGCGAGCACACCAAAGTCGATTTCGCAAACGGTTGCTCGTCGTCGAAGGCCAAACGCTTTTGCGGCCGACTTGGAAACTTCCCCCAGGTATCCCAGTGTTGTGCCGCTCAAGGACAAGGTTGCCGAGCGATCAATGTCGAGGAGGTCAAAGTTGCATTCGCCGACTTGAAGCGAATAATCCGGATTGATGCGATCGACGAGCGACTCAATAACGCCTTTCATGTCAAAATAGTCGCCGTCGGTTACCAGGGCAATTTTCCAAGGTTCCCTGGGAAGCCCCGAACCGTCGGGAAGGTAAACTTTGGCTGTCTCAAACAAGTGGACGTCGGAGTTGAATTTGTATTCGTTGATTCGACGAACCTCAAGCAAGCTAGGCACGATACTTCGCCGCAGGAGATCCACAGCGCCCTTGTTTTGCGAGGCTTTTTCGAGGACCCCCAGCATCGGTTGTGAAATCTGCAACGGTGCTTCGTCGGTCCAGGGGCTGAAAGTATCCGAGAAAGCGGCCGGAATGACGCTCGCCGTCAGGGCTTCGTCAAATCCTGAGGCGACCAGGCAAGTGCGAATCTTCTCAAGCACCCGCTCGTAGTCGTGCTTGATCGATGCCGACATCGGAACATCGATGTCATCCGGGATGTTTTCGTAACCATAAATCCGACCGACTTCCTCAATCAAATCGACTTCGCGAGTCAGATCCTTTCGGAAGGTCGGCGGGGTCGCGGTAAGAGATTCCTCGTTCTGTTCCGTCACCTCGAGGCCGAGGTCTTTGAGGATTTTCGCGGATGTTTCACCATCGATCTTGATTCCAAGCAGGCGTTCCAGTTGATCAAACCGAAGGACGACCGGCTGTGGCGGTTCCGGTTGTTGCCCGGCGTCGATCATGCCTTCGCACAATTCTCCACCCGCCAATTCCAGAATGAGTTCGCACGCGCGGCGGCTGGCCCAATCAATCTTGTGGGAATCGATATCGCGTTCGAAACGGAATGAAGACGGACTGAAGAGTTTGAGGCGTCGGGCCGTATTCCGCACGGACAACTGATTGAAGTAGGCGGCTTCGATCAGGACATCGGTGGTCCCGTCGCCAATTTCCGAATCCGCGCCCCCCATCACGCCGCCAATGGCCACCGGGTTTTGCGTATCGGCGATAATGCAATCGACGGGTTCAAGTGCGTATTCCTTGTGGTCAATCGCGAGAATCTTTTCTTCCTTCTTACCCTCGCGAACGACAATCTTCCCGTCCCGAACCTTGGCAAAGTCAAATGCGTGTAGCGGCTGGCCACATTCGAACATCACATAATTCGTGATGTCGACAACATTGTTGACCTCGGCAATTCCCAGCGTCTCAAGTCGGCTCACCAGCCAATCCGGGCTTGGGCCAATTTTCACGCCGCGAATCAGCCGTGCCGTGTAGCGGTAGCAAAGTTCGGGGCATTGGATCTCGACTTCGCAATGCTTTTCGATGGAATCTCCGCTGGCTTCCGGCTGCGGTTCTTCAATCGAAAGCGGCAAGTCAAACAAGACCGAGATTTCTCGAGCGACTCCGTGGTGCCCCAGGCAATCCGGGCGGTTGGAAGTCACTTCCAGGTCGATGGCTTTGTCGCCTTCGATGTTTTCTGTGCCTTCGTGATTCAGTCCCGACATGGTCAAGCGATCGACCAGTTCATCGTGGGACATTTCCAGTGCAACGTATTGCTGAAGCCATTTCCAGGAAACAATCATGTTTTCAACTTCGAAAAAAGGTGCTCGGCGATGCCGGGTCAAGCCGGCGAATTCAGCCCAAGGCGGAAAGAAAATGTGGACTAAAACTGGTGCAGGAATCGCGTCTCATTGGTAAACAGATCGCGAATGTTTTTGATCTGATGCCGAATCATGCAAAGTCGTTCGACTCCGAGACCGAATGCAAATCCGGAAACTTTTTCGGGATCGTATCCAACGGCTTTGAAAACGTTCGGGTCGACGACTCCGGCCCCACCAAATTCAACCCAGCGGCCGTCCCAGTAATAGTCGGCCTCGACGCTGGGCTCGGTGAAAGGAAAGAAGGATGGGCGAATACGAACCGGAACCGATCCACCCAGATAGTTGGTCGCGAACAATTTCAAAACAGTTTTGAGATCGGCCAGCGTGACGTTGTCGTCGACCCATAGTCCTTCCATCTGGTGAAACATGGGATAGTGCGTGTCATCCGCGGTGTCCGGGCGATAAACTCGACCGAGTGAAATAATTCGCACCGGCGGAGGTGTGGTTTCCATCACGCGAATCTGCACCGTGCTGGTCTGGCTGCGAAGCAATTTCAGGTTGTCGTCGGCCGCATTCGTTTTCTCGGCGACTTTGATGTAAAAGTTGTCGAGCGGATCACGGGCCGGGTGCGACTCGGGGATATTCAGCGCATTGAAGTTGTGGCGCTGGTCCTCGACTTCGGGGCCCCCGGCCGTGGTGAATCCCAGTCGGCCCATAATGTCTTTGAGCTCTTCAATCGTTTGCGTGATCGGGTGGAGTCGGCCGACCCGTGGCCGGTTGCCGGGCAGGCTCGGATCAAACTTGGGGTCC
>CAYSXI010000185.1:9585-10627 GCA_964434955.1 uncultured Pirellulaceae bacterium | reverse complement strand
AACCAAACGCTTCGACGTGCCGTGGGCGCGTTTCTCGGCGTCGCCATCTTCTCGGGCTGTGGATCGCGGCCACGGCAAGTTGAAGGGTTTGGTTATTCATCCTCTGGTTTCTTTTCGAGCGTGTAGTTGTATTCGACAATCTCGCCGTCCTCAACGCGGCCAATCAAGACGCGCTCGGCATCGAAATAGATTGTGAATCGATCGGAAACGCTAACTTGCTGACCACCGTCTTTTTGTCCAAAGGCACCATAATCCACATAAGCCATCGAGCCACCTTCTTTACCGTATGCCATTACTCCCGCATAGGTAACTTTGCCATCCTTCTTTTCAATTCGGGCGTTGGCGATATAGTCAGGAATCATTTCCTTTCTCACGAGTCGTTGGGTGTCAACATCCACGATCGCCAGCTTCCAATTCCCAACTTCCGAATCCGGGGGCACTTGAAGGACCTTCATTGGCTTGTTGCTGTAGTATCTATATTCGACTCGGTCGGATTTTGTCTCATCGCTCGAGTCTTGAATTGTTACTGGTTCGGAATCCTGCTTCGGGCTTTGGGCAGAGACATACTTGATGGCCGTTATGGCAACGGTTGCTAATACCAAGCCCACAAAGAAAAACCCGATGCAGTGAACCAATGTGAATCGCTTGTATTTCATTTCCGCTCCTTTGAGATCCCACCAATCTAAGCTCGGGGTCGCAGTCAATCAAATAACTGGGGGCGCAAATAACTCGTCAGCTTGAATTTTGCGCCTCGCCGCAATTAGACTAGGTCGCTTTTCACTGTTAATTTGCAAGGGGATAACGATGGGTTGGATCTGCAAGATTGATGAGATTGCACCTGGAATATACTTGGCCAAGAATTGCGACACCGGGGAAGATGGGATTCAGATTGATGCCCCAGGCATGCAAACTGGCAATTGCAGCAACCCGGAGGCAGGCGGGTGCGTTTTGGATACTTCGGTTGAAATCGAAGAAGGTGATGGACCCTTCATTTTGGTCACAGATCAGGGCAATGTGCGTAACGCGACAATGCGTCCGAATC
>CAYSXI010000185.1:0-9567 GCA_964434955.1 uncultured Pirellulaceae bacterium | reverse complement strand
GATTATTTGCCGTATGGCTTCTTGCGTCGAGCAAGGCGATGGGTTGCTTTTGTGTCGCTATGATAAGACGGAACTGGTGTTTTCGAAAACATGAGCTTGGCGTGAGGGGCTAAGAAGCTCCTCGCGTCAAAAAAGCCATCTGCATTCATGCAGTACTCATCGTATCCCTTGGCGGGCATGCTCAAGAGTCCTTTATCGTGTGCGTTTTTGAGAACGGAGTATGGGGCGATCGTGGCTCCAAATCGCTCAGCACGATCCAACGCTGAAAAAAAACTGTTATTGTATTTCTCGTTCACGAGTTCAGGCGTTCGCATCAAATAAAAACCGTCAGACTCCACGTCGAATTTCTGGACTGGATGCAGCGTTATCGGATACAGTTGGACGACTCCATCAACTCTCTCACTGTCCAATACCCTTCCGTTTGAATTGATTATCGTATCGTTTGAGCGCGGAACCCATCGAACAACTTCCATCCACTCATCACCTTTTTCGGCAACAACAAGATAAAAGAAGCCTGCTTTAATCTCTCCGCTTGCCGGCGTCGGCCCAAGTTCCAATTTAGTCTCCGGCTTCGGCTCCCACGTTGTTTGGTCAAGTTGGTACATGCGAACGGTGCATCCCGGTGGATTGGTCTTCACATCGAAGAAAACGTGGCCCTTCTTTGGCTTGACGCCAGCCTCCCGATCCGCAGGGTGAATAAACGCCTTTTCCTTGTCTTTATCAAACGTCTCAACGCCTTGGTCTTCTGGATAAATCTCCGCCTTATGGCCGTCTGGAACTTGGACAATTTGTTTGTTCAGTGGTGAAAACTTCATTGCGGCCGCAATCAAGATCACGACGACAGCCGTCAATGCCAGCGACCAGGCAATCCACTTTTTGTAAGCGGGCGGGTTGAGTTTTACATCTACTTTTCCGGTGTGGATAAACTCTCGAAGATCCCTCGCTAAATGGCCGGCTGATTCGTATCGGTCGTTCCTGTTTGGCTCGAGGCATTTGCTGCATATGTCTGCGATCCCGACCGGCACAAGCGGGTTCAGGTCTCTTGGATTAATTCGCCCACGCTTGCGGATCGCTTCTTGAATTTGATCTTCGGGAACTTCCTCATCAGGCGCTATCCCAACCAGTAACTGGTAAAGAACGATTCCAAGCGAGTAGATGTCAGTTCTGGGATCAAGCTTCGTTCCAGTAGCCGCTTGCTCTGGACTCATGTACTTCGGTGTGCCTTTGACATACTGCATTTCCGAGAATTCGTTCTGCGAAAAAATGTGCTTTGAGCAACCGAAGTCGCTAAGCAATGCCGTCCCGTTTTTGTCGACCAGAATGTTTCCAGGCTTTACGTCTCGGTGAATGAATCCCTTGAGGTGAAGATGCTCAAGCCCCTGGGCAATGTCATAGCAAGCCTTGGCTGATTCTCGAGGGTTTCCAGTCAACTCTTTCAATCGCGGACCAGTAATAAGGTCCATTGCGAGATAGCAATGTTCATCATTCACGGCGGCATCCAGTACCGTGACAATGTTTGGATGTTCTAAATCGTATAACGCGCGCATTTCGCGCTGCAGTTGTTGGCGAGCCTCACTGTTGGGAGGTCCAGCGAACGGAACCTTGATGGCGACAAAACGATTGGCCGAAACATCGAACGCTTTATAGACGGTCGCATAGCTTCCTTTTCCAAGCTCCGCATCAATCTCATAACGATCGGAGATCGGAAGCCCTTCATATTTGTGTTTTTGTGGTTCTGATTCCCGCATAACCTTCCCTCAACTAGGTGGGTCGAATGGAATCTTTTCTATCGATAGAAAATTTTCCATGATCCGGCTTTTACTCTGGTTCTTCGAATATGCTCTTAGCGATCTTTTGCAGTCGATCGTACGTCGGTTCTTCACCGTATTCGTCTGCAAATGCTTTTTTCAGTCTTGTAATCGCCAGATAAACGGTCGAGGTTTTTGCCTCAGTCTGCTTGATGATTTTTTTGGGTTGAGTCGTGGTAGCAAAAGCTTCAAGGACTTCGAGGTCAATTTCTGACAGTGAGTCGATCACTTTTTGGTATTTGGTACCGTCATCTTCTTCCATCATGGAGGAGATGCTTTCGGACATAAATCCCGAATCGGCCATCAAAGCTTCGAGCAATGAATTTACGTGGTCATTCGTATCCACAAGCCGGTTGAAGTCGCGAATGTGGGCTGCGGCGATGGCGTATGAGTTTTGGAATTGCCGCCAAAGAACACGAATCTCAGTCCGCTTCAACTGCTCAGTTTTCGAGAAGTTTGACGTGACCAAATGCGTCAATTCGTTTTTAAGAATCGCCGCATCAATCTTCCCGCGACCGCGAATCGCTGGGATCTTCTCGTCCCGCAAAAACCGAATCACCAATTGCTCAATAGCAAGTGGCTGGATGTCCACACCAACAAACATACTCTGCTGCCCTATCTCTGGTCCTGTTCCAAAACCATTTTGGGGCAGCAGCTTTTCCCATTCAATGGTCAATCTGGGGAAGAGATTCGTTTGCGCCTCTTGGAAGTGTGAATTGAATCTTGCAAAACGGTTCCGAATGCCCAACAATGGGGGCGCATCAAAAATGCCACTCGCGGTGGTTGCACACCCAGTGGCTCTACGACCGAAGCACTACCAACGTCCGCAGCTGAATCTATCTGGCTCGGAAAAACACGGAAGAAATGAATCTCAATCGGAAATTCATATAAGACGCTCAATCGATAGTTCTCGATTGGCTTTTGCATGCGCGCCCAGAGAAAGGAGTCACGCCTTTGATTGTCTAATCCAATAAAAAAAGCGGCCCATCAAGCCGCTTATTTTTCGTCGCTAAGGTGACTTAGTTTCTCAGGCTCAATCACCGAAGCATTTCCAAATTTTACGGACCTAACGGAGCCGCACGATTATTGTGCGCACGCACGCAATGTGCGTCAAGGGAATTTTCCAAATGAAAAGGGGAACCAACGAGAAGGAAATCCAAGATCGTATCAATGCCGGCCTGATTCCCGGCGTTATTCGTGATTGTGGACTTGTGGATTTTGCAGGGCTCTTGGTGATGTTTGACGAGGCCGAAGCCGCTGTACGAGCCAAGCTTGAAAAACTTGGAATCGAACAGAAAAAGCCTGATGGAACCAGGAAACCCTTTTTCGATACCGGCGAAATCTATCGAAAGATGATGAAGCCGGATTAAAAACTAAGTGGAACCAAGATGAAGACGACCGTGAAAATATCGGTTCGTCGTTGTCGCAATGTACTTTACTTCGTGTATCAGTTACCTGGTACGGAAGAGCGAACTTGGGAAAGAACCAAGTTTTCGAATCGCAAGGCCGCTCTGCGCGCTGCCAAGGATCGGCAGGAGCAACTTGAACACGAGTTGTTTTATGCAGAGTCGTCTTGGGATGGTATTTTGCAGCAATACCAAGACGAACACATGAAAACGAAGTCACCTGGTTACAGGTGTGCCTTCAATTCTGCCATGACAAAGATTCGGGATTTGTCCGGAATCAAAACCGTCTTGGAAATCGATCGGGACTGGGTCGGCAAGCTCACTGCCGAAGTTGTCGACGATTGTGATTCAATCAACACCGCTGCAAGTTATCTCCGAAGTCTTCGAACATTCGTCAATTGGATGATCGAAAGGCAATTCATAAAGCCGGTCAAAGTTCGGCTTCCATCGATCCCTGATTCTGAGGCCGCTCGAGGTGAACCGATCACATTCGAGCAATTCGAGAAGATCATTCAGGCCACGCCACTTGTCGTTGAGGCAGCTCGTTCGGAGAGCTTTGAAAACCTGCTCTACGGCTATTGGTATTCTGGGTTTCGGCTCAGTGAGTTGCTGCGACTCAGTTGGGATGACAAGAAGCAAATCCACGTTAGAAATCTCGATACCGAATACCCGGTGGTCGTTTTCCCGAAAATGAAATCAAAGGGCAAGGTCGCCGAACTGTGGCCAATCCCTGACGATTTCGCGATGTTTCTACGTGATTTCGAACGACGTACCGGAAATGTCTTTCAGCCGCTCAACTCGCGTCTGAAGCCTTACGCGGTGCCAAGCACGGTTGGCAAAGTTGTTGCTGATATTTCCGAAAGATCAAGCGTCACTGTCGTTGGGTCTGATGGGGAAGAACGGTTTGCGACGGCCAATGATATTCGCCGGGCATTCATCACAAGGATGTTTGTTGCCTACCCAGATAATCTCGATTTGGTCCGCAGACTCGCCAGGCATAAGTCGCTTGAAACGACGATGCGGTATTACGCCAAGCTGAAAACTGAACAGTTACACAAGATAATGAGGCGGCAAATATGATTGCTGTCGGAATGGGCTGATTCAGAGTGAAATCGGGCTGACAGGATTCGAACCTGCGACCTTCGCACCCCCAGTGCGACGCGCTAGCCAGACTGCGCCACAGCCCGCGATTTCGTGCTTTTTCCAAACCGAATTTTCAAAGATCGGAATGGCGTTTTGGATTTGCAGCGCTGCAGAGGTCGCGTTTTTTGCGAATGTATAGTCGTTTTTGACCCCTGTCTTTTGACCCCCAGTCAAACGCGCTAGCCAGACTGCGCCACAGCCCGAGAAGGGTCTATCTTACGGCTTGGATCAAACCTTGCAAAGTGTCAAAGCGATTTGTTTCCTGGCAAATCCTGTGAAGGCGCCACACGAAGCGTTTCGAGACGCGATCCACCTATTCACTTTTCGAAGCAACCGCGTGCTTCTTGAGATCCTCCAAATCAATAAATTCCAGCGCCGACATGTGGGTCGCCTCAAGGACCACTTTGGGGGCCATGCCATTTTCGAAGGCTTCTTGCCAGCGTTTCGCACACAGGCACCACTGATCGCCCGCGTGCAGGCCAGGAAATTGATACTCGGGGATCGGTGTGCTCAAATCATTCCCGGCCGCTTTTGAAAACTCAAGAAAGGAGTCGGTCATCACCGAGCAAACCGCGTGGACTCCAAAGTCCCCGCCGCCTGTATTGCAACACCCATCGCGATAGTAGCCGGTCATCGGGTCCGTAGAACAAGTCTGCAGATCCGTTCCCAAAACATTTTTTGCCATGATTTTCGTCAGTCAATAAAGGGCCGATCGATTACTCTCAATGGTTTCCATTGTCGGCCCGCTCATCCTTGTATTCAAGGCGACATCTCTTAAGCTACTTCCATTCAGTTGACCCACCATTTCGAAGCTCAAATAAAACTGTATGCGTTACCACTTTGCTGATTGTCTGTTTGAGAAAATTCGGGAGCTTCAAACCCCATTGATGGTAGGTTTGGATCCTCGCTTGGCGAATCTCCCGGAAGAAATTCGAACCAAAACGAACGCGACAAATGCCGAATCGATCGCCGAAGCATTTCGTGAATTCTGTTGCCAAATCGTCGAATTGTCTGCCGGAAAAGTCGCGGTTGTGAAACCTCAGTTCGCTTTTTTTGAGCAATTTGGTCCACCGGGGTTCGCCGCTTTGAAATCCGTTATCACATTCGCAAAGTCCAAGGGACTATTGGTCGTTGGCGATGCCAAGCGTGGCGATATTGGTTCAACGGCCACCGGGTACGCAAACGCCTATCTCAACCCGGAACAGGTTGGCGGCATTCCCTGCGACGCTTTGACGGTCAACGCCTACATGGGATTTGATACGATCCAGGCGTTCATGGATGTTGCCGCATCTCACGGCCGCGGTCTTTTCGTGCTGGTAAAAACTTCCAATCCAGGTAGCGGTGAGTTTCAGGATCAGGCGATCGATGGAAGGCCGCTGTATCAGCACATCGCTGAAAAGGTGCAGTTGCATGCCGATGCGTCAAAAGGCGAAACGGGTTTTGGAAATGTGGGGGCGGTGGTCGGCGCGACCTATCCGGAACAACTTGCCGAACTAAGGCAGCTGATGCCAAACGCGCCAATCTTGATTCCCGGATTTGGTGCCCAAGGCGGTAAGGCGGAGGACTTGAAGAAAGGTTTTGATTCGCAAGGACTGGGCGCGACGGTCAACAGTTCGCGGGGCATCATATTTGCCTATGAGAAAGAGGAATACCGCGAGCAGTTCGATCGATGGCAGGACGCGGTTGGCGCATCGATCGATGATTCCATTAGGCAGCTCCGCGCGATCGGCGAAACAACTGAATAGCTTGTCGGCCGGTCTTGGCTCAAATAACTTTGAGGGTTCGTGGGTCGCGGCTCGCGGTTAAGTAATCGATCCTCAGCGAGACGAGTCAAATGGCTGATTCAACTGACTCCAATCCCTTTGAACCACCGGCAGCAACTGGCGGTCCCAGATTCCAAGTTTCGGATTCGCCGGATCTTCAGCGATGCCTCCCGGAGCTGCGAGCCGTTCGGAATGGAATCAAAGTTGTTTATTTTGGAATCGTGATCAGCGTCATCGGGGTTGTGGTTGCGATTGCTAGTGGGCTCATTCTCGCCGGCATGGCTGCTCCGATGCGAATGGCTGATACCTACGGCGCCACGGCCACCCTCATCGTTCTCGCATTCTGTGGAATTGGGCAGCTGTGTATCTTTATCGGATACTGGATTTGCATTCGTTGTCCGGAGCAATCGGGCGGCAGGCGACTGGCGCTCATCTCCGCGGTTTGCAATACGCTTTCGATTCTTTTAGCAATTGGCGGCTACTGTTTCTTCTTTGTGGTATTGGCTGGCATGGGAAATTTGGGCGATGCTCCATCCGAACTGATCGGTGCTTTGATTATCGGCCAGTTGGGATTTTTGGCGGGCGCCATCCTCGGGGTGATTGGCTTTTTCTGCTTCCTGGTGATGCTCAAACGCTTGTCCATATTTATCATCCGCGATGACCTGAAACGGTCGAGCCAGTCGGTGATTCGACAATTCGGAATTGGAATTGTTGGTTACATGGTTTTGGTCGCGTTGGTATTTACGTTGACCGCGATCCGGATTCCACCCAACATGGTTATCTCGCTGGGTTTTGCGTTGGCCGGTCTCGTGCTTGTGATCCTGATGATTGTCGCCGTGTGTTGCTACACCACCTTGCTGCGAAATCTGGCCAAGGCGATCGAGAAAGTGATTCGCGAGGGATTCGATGTGCCGCCAACGCCCGAAGTTCGGTTCATTCGCCGTTCGGACAAAGCGGCCATTCCGGAGGCGGAAATCGGGGGCGCGGATCCCGCCGAAGATCCGAATCTCTAGTCGGAATCTGACAGCGCCGTTTTCAGAAACGCAGGTTACTTTTTGTCCTGCTTGGTTTTCTTGGCCCCTGTCGCGGGTGCTTCATAGTATAGGACAACTGTCGACACGACCGTGATTTCGGATTCAAGCGGCATGTGTTTTTCGCGAACATCGGCCTCCACCATCGGTGGGCGTTGATAGAAGATTCTTTTGACCGGTTCGTTCTCCGATTGTCCTGTCGGACCGAAGACGCCTCCCCCAAAACCATAGTAGCCGCGCCAAGGCTCAGAAGCCTGGGCCTGATAGGAGCGGTAAAGGGCCGTCGGAAAGGTCGTTCGTGTCGCTTCCTGAAGATTGACAAGTCGTGGCCGCTCATCAAACAGCGCCAGGTACAAATCGGATTTTTCCTTGGCGGCCTGAATCGCTTTCTTACGCGCTTTCAACTTCAAGGCGTCAATATTATCGGCCCAGTAATCAATCGCGACAAAGTCGGTAATGCTGTAGTCGGTCGCGATGTCGATCAGCTGATCGACTTGTCCCTTTTTGTCCAGTTTGATGTGCAAGTTGGTTTGGTATCGGTAAAACGATGGCTGTTCGAGGCGGTGTTTGGGTTTCTCTTTTTTCTCTTCGCCAAAAACTTCACCGCGAATTTCAAGTGATGGGAATATCGCGATAAAATCCTCGAAGATCTCTTTGTCACCCAGGTTCATTTTATTTGCCAGGTCCTTTTCGATTGCCGCAACCTTTTCAACGGCCATTTGTTTCGCTTTCTTGACGTCTTCGTGTTCCGTAACAATCGCAAGGACAACGCGATAGGCATTGGCCGGAACGCGGACTTCAGCCGTTCCGCTAATGGTGATGAACCTGCTCGCCATTTCCGCGGTCAAGTATTCGAGGTTGGGCTGATCCCCCGCAAAACCATCGTAAAACCAGCTGCGGGTTTTCTCGTCGTTTTCATCAACGTTGCCTGAGAAAAAGTACTGCGCCTGGAGATGGACGGGTCCCAGGGTAGCCAAGACCGAAGAGAAAATGATCGCAAAAAGAATCGCAAAACGCATCAAACCAACTCCCGAGAAAAACCCCTGGTAAGAGTTTACCGACTGTTCAGCCAATGTTGCCAATGTAACCAGGCAACTATTTTAGTTGGCGTTTGTCACAATGGGTGCGCCAGGAAACAGATATTAGTCGCGCGAATCGAGAATAAGGCGGATTCCCGATTCTGTGTCTAATCTTATCGGAGGCCAATCGAGTCACGGGCCAATCGTGTCGGATTTGCTTTATCACTAAGCCTGAGAAATTGGCAAGTAACGGTAGGGGGAAGTCAAAACGAGAATTGCCGCGGCCGTACAGAAAGTTCGGCTCGTGATGCAGTGGTGACCTGTCCAACTTCCGTCCTTGTTTTGAACCTTGATAAGCTTGTCGCGGACCGTCCCAAACCACTTATTCCAGTCTTCTCCGCCTTTTTTCAGCATGGTTTCCGTGATCAGATGGAATGCCAGAAACTCTTCGCCTCCCGCTTGAGTGAAAGGCGTATTGTCCTTGGTTACCAATTGAAGCGCGTCCGCGAACGCTTTCTTGGTGATCGCCTTGTCTTCCATCTTCATGGCATACAATACGCGGATGCCCGAGGCGTTCTTGTACAGATTGTGCATCCAACCGCGATTTGAATTGAGGTTGGTTTTCATCTTTTGAATCAAGTGCTCGGCCGTTTTGTCGGGCGCTCCACCGACCGAAAGTCCCGCAAAGTCAGCGGCCCGCAAACTGACCCATCCCATCACCGTTCCCAACGTGGGAGCCCATG
This sequence comes from uncultured Pirellulaceae bacterium, assembly GCA_964434955.1. Lineage (GTDB taxonomy): Bacteria > Planctomycetota > Planctomycetia > Pirellulales > Pirellulaceae > JANQLU01. The sequence continues at coordinate 654 of CAYSXI010000185.1, read as the reverse complement.
ACTGCGAGCCCCAGTCGCCGTTGCTCGATTGTGCCCTGACGATCGCGCTGACAATTTTTTTCAACGCCGGTTTGACCTGGCTCGGATCGGTTCCTTCGCCCATGATTTGACTCAGGAAAAGCGAGGCAAAGAAACTGTGAGCGTGGCGCCCGATCTTGCGCTGGAGCTGGGTGTTCTGTGCCGAAGTGATGTCGTCTTTCGGCATTCGCTCGGTTTGCTTGACGATATAGGCACGAATCCGGCGCAAGTCGCCTTTCCGCGGACCTTCAACCGGAGTGTTCCCGCGAGCGAGAAGTGCGAGTCCAACCATGCAAGAGCAGCCAATGTCAGAAGTTTGGCCGATGTCGACGCCGCAACCGCCGTCGCGATTCATGGTTTTCCGCAGCCAGTCGACCGCGCGCTTCACCGACTTTTCGCTTTCCGCGGTATAGCTGGCTTCGCCTTTTTCATTGTTATTGTTCTTGGATCCAAACAGCAAAGCGTTCGAAAAGGAGTTGGCGGCCAACGAGTTTCCCATCGCCATGGGCAACAAAGACGTGGAACCAGCTGCCAATAGCTTCCTTCGATCAATGTTCATTATCAGAATCCGTTTGCGTTGAATGAGCCACAGGCGAAAAGGGCGACTTTTTTGGGATCGGCCCGGATCGATCCGGG
>CAYSXI010000184.1:0-10660 GCA_964434955.1 uncultured Pirellulaceae bacterium | reverse complement strand
CCCACATCGAGGCGCATCCCGTTGGTGGGCTGATCCTGCACCGAGGCTGATCCTGGACCGAGGCTGATACTGGACCGAGGCTGCTCCTGCACCGAGGCTGCTCCTGCATTACGAGCACGAAGCGCGAGCGAGTGGTTCTCCAGACATCGGCCTCACCAAAAAGCTCGGGCTAGCGCAACGGGGCAAGCAACCCGACGCGGAATGGAACCTGCAATACGAGCATGAAGCGCGAGCAAGTGGTACTCCAGACATCGGCCTCACAAAAAAGCTCGGGCTAGCGCAACGGGGCAAGCAACCCGACGCGGAATGGAACCTTCATTACGAGCACGAAGCGCGAGCGAGTGGTTCCCAAGAACCGCCGCGCGACAAGTTCCGGCAATGCCGATCCGAAAACCCTGAATCAAATCAACACAAACCGAGCTTCCACCATCCCGGCAAGCGAATTCCATCGGCTTTCGGTTCGCGCATAAAAAAAACGCCGCATCGAACGGCGTTGAAAAAACGGCGTCAAATTCTAGCCATCGTCTTTCTTCTTTTTTTTCTTCTTACCGGCACCGCCTTTGCCACCGAATCGTCGGGCGGGAATCTTCTGTTTCTGCTCGTCGGTCAGCAACCCGTAAACGCCCTTCTGCAATTCCATTCGCGCTTCGTTGACGGCCTTCGAAGCCTTTTTCATTTTTTCAACCGTCGCTTCATCCAGTTTCATTTCAGCCATGATGAACTCGTTGGCTTTTTTTCCTTTAAGCCCTTTTTCCTTTGCCGCTTTCGCGGCATCGCGCCGGGCTTTTTTCTGTTCATCCGAAAGGATGTTGTTAGCTTCCTTTTGCAGCCCCATGATCTTTTCACTGTGTTGCTTGATCATCTCGTGAGCTTTTTTCGTTTGCTCGTCGGTAAGCTCGGCCTTCTTGAATGGACGAAGAACTGAATTGACGAACTGCTTTCCAGCACCTTTCTTTTTCTTTTTGTCGTCATCTTGTGCGGATGCGTTGGTAACAAAAATCGTGGCTACAAAAGCAACCAAAAGTAACAGAATTGCGGAATGGCGCATGGTAAACTCCCAGGAACGAAGCGCTTGACGGGCGTAAAAAAAAGTGCCGACCGGTTTCCGGAAGGCACTTTAATAATGATTCAAGTGTTAGGATTTATTTACTTTTTCGACTGAATTTCGCCACTTTGGACGCGATTCCAGTAGTCATCCAAATGTCGCCGGACTTTGCCACTCAAGAGGAGTACGCCCAGGATGTTCGGCAAGGCCATACTCAGAATGATAATGTCGCTAAAGGCCTGGATATTGGCCGCACTGACGATGGATCCGAGGAAGGTAAATACCAAGAACAGAATCTTGTAAACCATCGAGGATTTTTGGCCAAACCAGTGAGTCCAGCAGCGTTCGCCGTAATAAGACCAGGAAATACAAGTCGAAAACGCGAACAGGAAGACCGCCGCATACAGGAAGTATTTCATGAACTCGTGGCCGCCGTTGGCAAATGCATAGGCGGTCAAGCCGGCCCCGTTTCCGCCCGCTCGAAGGCCGGCAGTTTCGGGATCCGAATAAGCACCCGTAATGATGATGACCAATGCGGTCATCGTGCAAACGACCACCGTATCAATGAACGGTTCGAGCAAAGCCACAATTCCCTCTTTGACCGGAATGTCTGTCTTGGCTGCCGAGTGAGCAATTGCCGCAGAACCCGTTCCTGCTTCGTTTGAGAAAACCGCACGGGTGATACCGATCACCAACACGCCGAGGAAACCCCCGTAAACAGCGGCAGGTTTGAAGGCTTGCGAAAAGATTGAGCCAATGGCGTTAGGAATGTCGCCAACGTTGAGACCCAAAATGATGATCGCGCAAATCACGTAAATGCCGCACATGAAGGGAACAATGCCCCCAGCGACTTTCCCGATGACTTTGATGCCACCGATGATCACGGCACCCACCATGAGTACCATCACGATTCCATAAATCCATGGATAAGTATCGAGGAAACTCAGGTTGGGATCGGTTCGCAAAGCGCCAAGCGATTGAACCACTTGAAAAGTGTTACCGCCACCAAGCGATCCACCGATGCAAAGTACGGAGAAGAAAAACGCGAGGAAAATCCCAAGCGGTTTCAGCCCCATGTCGGCCAGGCCATCACGCAGGTAGTGCATCGGGCCACCGGAAATTCGTCCGTTTTCATCGACCTTTCGGTACATTTGCCCCAGCGTGCACTCGGTGAATTTACTGGACATTCCGATCAAACCAATGATCACCATCCAGAAAGTGGCACCGGGGCCACCGGCCGAAATCGCCAACGCGACACCTGCAATGTTTCCAAGCCCGACCGTCGCTGACAAAGCAGCCGAAAGTGCCTGGAAGTGCGATACGTCGCCCTCACTTGTGTCGTCGTCAAAATCGCCTTTGGTCAATCGAATCGCATGCCAAAACCCGCGTACGTTGATAAAGGTCATGCGAATCGTAAAAAACAAGCCGCCGAGTAACAGCCAAGCGACAACAAAGGGAACCGCCGTTCCGAAAAACCCCTTGGATGGAATGTTGAGCGTTTGACGAAGGTTGTAAACCGCCGTGGTCCATGAGTGGTCGTTTTCGCCGTCAAAGTTGGCATCCGGGTGCGCCTCGGGGCCGGTGAAAAAGTCAAACCAAAGGACGGTCACCATTGGCGTGACCAAGTAATTTCCAAACCAGGTATCAACCGATTGTTGCCAGTCGGGAACACCGAAAGGCCCCAACGTGATATCGTCTTTTCCCGAAGTATCGCCTTCCTCGCCCGTTCCAAGTTTTCCGTCTGGGCCAGCGGTGATAATCGAATATGTATCGTCCTGATCGCTTTCCTTGTCTTCACCTTCGTTAAAACTGTACTTGACGGGCCTGTCCCAGAAGTCCTTGATGTCCTTGACCAGTTTTTCCCCTTCCGCCTGGCTGGGGACTTTCTTGTTCTCGGTCAACGATTTCTGAATTTCAGCGTTGGCTTTATGCAAAGAAGCATAGCGCTCGACCTGTTGTTCATATGTCGGGGCAGGTGTTTCCGCAGGGGCATCATCGTCCGCGTCGCCCGCACCGTCATCATCCGATTCGTCGTCGCTCTTTTTGTCGTCGTCCTTCTGATCGCCATCGGCTGGTTTCGAATCACCATCCGGTTTCGCATCGTCGCCCTTGTCCTGATTGGCGTTGTCCGACTTCGAATCCTGAACGGCTGGCTTGGTTCCAGGATCGGCAGCACTGCGTTCGCTGGCGTTTCCAGACCCGTTGCCGGGCATATTGCTGACGACAAGAAAACCGAGGATGGCGGCAAAGGCCAGAAGAAGTGTCCGGTGAATCGAACCCTTCGATTGTGAACGATTTTTTCCAGACTTCTTTCGGCGTTTCTTTTTACTCGAAACAGACACAAACAACTCCGCCGCTAGGATTGGGTTAAAAAAATGCTGTCAAAATAGGGTCCGACGATCGCGGCGATTGCCGAACCAAGCCCCGATTTTTAATTGATAAACTATTGAGAGTCAACTATTTACGACGATTTCTCCCCGGACGTATGTTTTTTGACATATATGGTTGTGTAATATGTCGAAAATGTTACGATGCCTGTCTTTCCGATCCATCAAGCGTCAAATCGGTTCCCAAATGAACACCAGCGTCAGTGCTAACGACAAAGCAGTTATCGCTTTATTGCGAGACGAAGGTGCGCAAGGGGTCACGCAAATGGTGGAGAAACTTGGAGTAACGGCAACCGCCGTTCGCCAGAGATTGACCCGCCTAACGGCGCTCGGTCTGATCACTCGCGAGGAATTCAGCGAGGGGCGCGGCCGGCCGATTCACAAGTATTCGTTGACGGAAGAAGGGTTTCGTTCCAGCGGCGATAATTTGTCCGATTTGGCACGGGTCTTATGGGAAGAAGTTCATAAAATCCCGGACGAAAACACCCGGAAAAAAGTGATCGCAGGCGTCGTTGAACGGTTAAGTGACCAGTATCGTGATTCGATTCAGGGCGAGACGGTCGACGAGAAGCTGCGTTCGATTGCCAAGCACTTTGCTCAGCGCGATATTCCGTTCTCCGCAGTCGAGGAAAACGGCAAAGTTGTTTTGCAGATTGTTGGTTGCCCCTACCCGGATTTGGCAGGCGGCGATCACAAGATTTGCGAAATGGAAAAAGACCTGATTTCGAGTCTAACCGATAACGAGATCAGTTTTGAAAAAGAATCCTGTGGCTCCGGTGGCCAGTGTTGCAAGTTCCAGACCTTAGAAGTTCAAGATACAAGCGAAAATGACAGACAAACTTGAAATCATCGATTTGCACGTTGCGGTCGAAGGCAAACCAATTTTGCGTGGCGTTAATCTTTCGATCAACAAAGGCGAAACGCATGCTTTGATGGGGCCTAATGGAAGCGGCAAAAGCACGCTCGGTTTGGTCATCATGGGGCATCCCAATTACGAAGTCACCAGCGGCCAGATCCTTTTGAATGGCGAAGACATTCTCGAGATGGAAGCCGATGAGCGTTCTCGCGCCGGAATCTTCATGGCTTTCCAGCGGCCGATGGCCATTCCCGGCGTCAAGATGGCGGACTTCCTTCGCCATGCAACGACCAACGTTCGCAACCCGGAGCGTGCCGAAGGCGAAGATTTGATTCCGATGCGGGAGTTTCGCAAGGAACTAAAAGAGAAAATGTCGCAGCTCCAGATGGACACCGAGTTCGCTCGCCGCTACGTCAATGACGGATTTTCGGGTGGCGAAATGAAACGCGCCGAGATTTTGCAACTTGCCATGTTGCAACCGAGCTTTGCGATCCTGGATGAAACCGACTCGGGTTTGGACGCCGATGCGGTGCGACTTGCAAGCCAGAGTATCTCCGAGATTGGCCACAAGAAGATGGGGCTTTTGATCATCACGCATCACGACAAGCTTTTGGCTCACAACACTCCTGACTTCACGCATGTCATTCTGGGCGGTCGAATTGTCGAAACCGGTGGCAAAGAACTTGCGGATGAACTGCATTCGCAAGGTTACGAGCGGATTCGCCAGCAGCATCCGGATGCGGCAGCGGCGAACGATGAAAACGAAACGGAAGACGCCGAGTTGGTTGGCTAACCCAATTCGGCAAACTGGCTGCAACGACGAACATTTGAATTGACTGAGAAAGAGAATCATGGCGACTGATTTGACACCCGACAATGAAGTTGTAGGTGACATCAATAAATACGATTTTCGTACCGAGACCGAAGCGGTATTCAAGGCTCGCAAAGGCCTGGACAAAGAGATCGTCAACCAGATTTCCGATATGAAGAATGAGCCGGATTGGATGCGGCAATTTCGCTTGGAAGCGTTGGAGATTTTTGAGTCCAAGCCAATGCCCAAGTGGGGCGGTGAGATTGCGCTCGATTTCCAGGACATCTACTACTACCTGAAGCCGACCAACGAGCAAGGCAAGTCCTGGGACGATGTTCCCGAGGAAATCAAAGATACCTTTGAGAAACTTGGCATTCCCGAGGCCGAACGCAAATACCTGGCTGGTGTGAAGGCTCAATTTGAGAGCGAAGTGGTCTACGGCTCTCTCAAAGAGGATTTGGCCAACCAGGGCGTGATCTTTACGGACACCGACACCGCCGTCAAAGAACATCCCGAGTTGCTACGCCAGTACTTTGGCACGGTGATTCCGTCGGCTGACAACAAGTTCTCGGCGTTGAACTCGGCGGTCTGGTCAGGTGGTTCCTTTATCTACGTCCCACCGGGCGTGAAGATTGAATTCCCGCTGCAGGCCTACTTCCGCATCAACGAAGAAAACATGGGTCAGTTTGAGCGGACTTTGATCATCGTCGACGAAGGCGCCCAAGTGCATTACGTCGAAGGGTGCACGGCACCGATGTACACCTCCGAAAGTCTTCACAGTGCGGTCGTTGAGGTGGTCGTCAAAAAGAATGGCCGTTGTCGCTACACGACAATTCAAAACTGGGCGAACAACATCTACAACCTCGTGACCAAGCGTGCGTTCGCCTATCAGGACGCCGTCATGGAATGGGTTGACGGAAACCTGGGTAGCCAGCTGACCATGAAGTACCCTGCGGTTTACATGATGGAGCCTGGCGCTCGAGGTGAAATCCTGTCCATCGCCTTTGCCAGCAAGGGGCAGCATCAGGACGCGGGAGCCAAGCTGGTTCATGCGGCGCCGGATACGACGGGACAAATCATTTCGAAATCAATTTCGAAAGATGGCGGACGAAGCAGTTACCGCGGGTTGGCTCGGGTCGAAAAAGGCGCCGTGAACTCGCGATGCAACGTCGTCTGCGATGCACTGATTCTGGACCCGGAAAGTCGCAGTGACACGTACCCTTACATTGAGATCATGGAACAGGATGTATCGATCGGTCACGAAGCAAGCGTTTCCCGAATCGGCGAAGAACAGCTGTTCTACTTGATGAGTCGAGGCCTGAGTGAGTCGGAGGCCAGCACCATGATTGTCAACGGATTTATCGAACCGTTGGTGAAGGAGCTTCCCATGGAATACGCGGTTGAACTCAACCGTCTAATTCAGCTTCAAATGGAAGGCTCGGTCGGCTAGGTCCCTTACTGTACAAAAGTTTTGCACCTTGAATTCGGGTGTGACGCGTTTCGGTTGTCGCCCTGTGAGACAACAGTTTCAACCTGAGACGATTTTGAATTCATTACAACCAGTTCCGCTAGCTAGATAGCGTGATTCGCTGTCTTGATAGCTTCAGTTTTAAGTGTTTTTTCGTGAGAAATTGAGTTTGACTAAAGATTCGTAGTAATGGTCCTGAGTTTGCAGCGGTCTTAGATGTAAAGTCCAAATCTTTGTGAGAAAGGAATCTACCCATGTTGGTTTTATCCAGAAAACAAGATCAGACCATCCAGATCGGCGACAACATCACGGTGACCATCACTCAGTTGAAAGGGAACCAGGTTCGAATCGGGATTGATGCCCCCAAGGAAGTCGCGATACGACGCGGCGAACTGTTCAATCAATCTGACAAAGAGGTTCAAGTGAGTTTGGCAACCTCGGGTTCGAAACCAGAAGTCACAACGGTTCGATTTGGAGCATCCATGTCGGCCGCTTGTTGCAATTCCTAAGAATCAAGTCAAATTTTTTTCGCACGACCAATGATGGCTTACCATTCTGCGAAAAGAAATGACACAAACGGAAACAGCAATCTCATTTGATATTGAAGGCTTCAATGCTTTCTTGGCTTCCCGCAATGAGCCCGAGTGGCTTTTGGACTTAAGGCGGAAAGCATGGCAGCATTTCGAAGAACTACCCTGGCCAAGCCAACGCGACGAAGAGTGGATGCGAACCGACATTCGCATGTTCAAGCTGGATCGATTCAAGCTTGCCAGTGATTCACAAGGTGATCTTCCTTCAGCCGTGCTCTCCGAAGGCGTGGAGTTGGGCGGAAGCTCAAGCTCGCTCGACAGCGTACTTCGTCACAGTGACTTTTCTGAAGAGCTGGCGTCCAAAGGCATCCTGTTTGGGCCTCTCGCTCAGATGGCGACCGAACATGAAGACATCGTGCGTCCCTATCTGATGCAGAAAGCCTTCCAGATGGGCTATGACCGCTTTGCTGCGTTGCATGCCGCGTTTTGGAATTCAGGGACACTGCTTTACGTTCCGCGCGGAGTGGTTGCCGAACTGCCGCTACACACCATCTCAGCCATGACCGACGGCGGTTCCGACTTTTCGCATACCTTGGTCATTCTCGAAGATGGTGCGGAGGCCACGTTGTTGGCGGAATCAGCGAGTCCGCACGGAGATGCGGGTGGTTTCCACTGCGGCGGCATCGAATTGATCGTTGGAAACGACGCTCATTTGCGCTACGTCAATCTGCAGGACTGGGGCCAAGGCGTTTGGCATTTTGCCCATCAAAAGGCGCTGGTTGGCCGTGACGCGACGATTCAATGGACCATTGGTGCGCTCGGATCCAGGTTGGCGAAGGTCAATCAGCATGTCGCGCTGGTTGGCGAACGAGCCCATTCCCAGGTGAACGGAACAATGTTCACCGAGAACAAACAGCATCTTTCTTATCATACGTTGCAGCACCATTGTGCTCCGCACTGCACGAGCGATTTCCTTTACAAGGCGGCGTTGCAAGACAACTCCCGCACCGTTTGGCGAGGAATGATCAAAGTCGACGAAGCCGCTCAAAAGACGGACGGCTACCAGCGAAATGATAACTTGCTGTTGTCAACCAAGTCGCGCGCGGATTCGATCCCGGGACTTGAGATTGAAGCTGATGATGTCCGCTGCACGCATGGCTCAACGAGCGGCCGCGTCGATGAGGAACTCATTTTTTACGCACGCAGTCGTGGATTCACTCGCAAAGAAGCGATTCAAATGATCGTTACCGGTTTCTTCCAGCAGATCTTTGATCGGATCACGATTGAATCGGTGCGAGAAGCTTTGGGATCGGCCATTTCCCGACGCGTTCGGGAATACGAGTAGAGCTTGTTCATAGGCATATGAGTTGAATGTCGGACGTGGGTCGGTGACGATGTTTGCCTTCCCTTCGCCATTCGATTCAAGCGACTCGACATTCAAACCAATCGACGCAGGTCCAGGCGATGGTGCCGTGCTTTACCTGGGCACGTATTGGCGAGCCGATCCCGGTTGGTTGATCGCACTTTGGCGATTCTGGAATTGATAGTTGGGCAGACTCGCGGTTTGCAACCGAGACTGCAGCGCCGCGATTCTTTGCGACACGTCGGGCTGCATGTTGTTCGATTGATAGGAACGAATGTAGTTGTCCAGCGCCAAGTGATATTGGCCCTGCTTTTCGCGAATCACTGCCATGGCTTTGTGAGCCCGCGCATTGCGGCCATCGATTCCAATGGCATCGGCCAGGTACTGAACCGCTCGCGGTTCGTCGCCGAATTCTTGATGAAGTCGAGCCAACTCGATGAGGGGTTCCGGTGAGTTTGGGTGGCGTTGTTGCCAAGTTCGAATCAGGTCGAATCCGTGGTTCTGCCGCTGTGTTTCAACCAGCAAAACGGCAAGGGAGCGATGGGCCTCGACGTGCTGATCGTTCAGTTGAATTGCCTGACGATAGTAGTTCTCCGCGTAGGGCAAATAGGCGTTGTTCTGATTTCGCTTGGCCAACTCGTGATAAACGGCGCCCAGGTTGTAGTACGAATCGGCGTTCCGAGGATTGTTGGTAATTCCCTTTTGGAAACTCGTGACCGCCCGGTTGTAGTCACCGACTTTGAAGAACCGTTTTCCCTGCAGGTTATTGCCGTTGGAGGCAAGATTGCAGCCCGAGCTGAAAAACAGCACGAAAGCCGCAACGAGAACGAGAACGTGCCCTGCTGCGGTATTTCGTAAACGCTTTTTGGTTTCTGGGTGTTCGCTGGACATGTCTTGGGTCAATGATTGAAGATTTTTTTCCGGGAAAATCGGAAGGAAAGTAGGAAAATCCTCAAGTCAGGACAAGTGCAGTGGAATCGGAGTTTGCTAGCTGAACGTCCCGCATTCGGTAGCTCTTTGCCGGTTCCGGTCCAACGACGATGGATTCCGGTTCAACGTCGATATATCGAGGCCGCGTATGCACCAAGTCGATGGCGGGAACAAATCACCAAGACGAAGGCGGGCACAAATCACCAAGGCGATCGGGTTACCAAGGCGATCGAGGTTTCAACGAGCCAATTCGTGTGCAAAGACAGCGTGAAAACACGCCACCACAACCTACAAGCACGAAGCGCGAGCGAGTGTATCAGGCACTTACCTTCCACACCCTTCAAGCGCGAATCGCGATCGATTGTTCTCTACGGTACAAGCACGAAGCGCAAGCGAGTGGTTCTCCCGAGCAAACCCATCCAACACCAAGCGGTCTCGCCAAGACTCACACAGTCCAACCACCGCTATGCCGATTACCAACACACTTTGGCGGGCGTTTGGGTTCGCCCACAAAAAAAGCCCGGCGATTGCCGGGCTTGTAACCACTGAGAGCTATTGGGGAAACTTTAAAGTACCTCTTCCAGCGACTCGAGACTTTCGTCGAGCGATTCCAGGGATTCCACTTCTGGTTCCGCCGGAGACTCGCACTCTTCGCTAACATCAACCTTGCGGTATCCCAACTTCTGCAACACTTCAAGGATCTCACTGCAAGTCGGGAACATGCGGCCGCTGGTCCGTTTGTATTCATCCAGAGCGTGCATGAATTCAATTTCGTCGTTGTTGTAGTCGCGTTCGCAAGTCGTCGGATCAATCTGGCGGCGGCGTTGAACCTTACGGCGTTCGTTCTGCGGCGCTTCTACTTCCTTTTTTGAGCGACGCTCAGATCGTTTGCGTGTGCCGGTTTCGTTCAGCTTGTCCAAGTCTTGTTTTTTTCGAGCCATCGTGGGGAGTTCCATCGCGTTTGAGAGGTCTTGAGGGGAAAACAGTTCATTTGGCGATGAAGAAAAAATACAACATCTGAATAAAATGTGACGATTCCGTCGAGATTTTCTATCAGGAAAGCTGGGTGGGGGGTGCGGTGGTTCCGGTTGTGCCGGTCGAGTTGAGAAACAAGGAGGGGAAACGATTCGAGGCCAAAAGGTGCGGGGGAAATGGCGGGGATTTTGCGCTGTATCGCGCGAGACCCGGCGGTAACGGGATGACGCGTGCAACAGGCAAAGGTGCAAACAAAGGCTCAGATAAATGCACTGAAAAAGGAAGTCGAAAAGAG
>CAYSXI010000183.1:0-10682 GCA_964434955.1 uncultured Pirellulaceae bacterium | reverse complement strand
GGGACTGGTCCAAGTCATTGATTGATCCTTCAATAATCGAGTCTCGCTCGTCGCACACGTACAAGACATCCCGCAAAGGTTATACTCTCTTCGACGCCAGCCGGTCGTCGCCCCGAAATCACTAGAACATTATCTGAATTTTCAACGGTGAATTCATGTTTGAAATACACAACGCGGAACAGATCCAGGTCATTGAGTTCGCCCATGGCAAGGTCAATGCCATGAACCTCGAATTCTGCCAGGAACTTTGCCGGCTGCTGGACGAAGCGCAGACCAACCAATGTCGCGGGCTCGTGATTGAAGGCAATGGGCGAGTGTTTTCCGCAGGTGTCGATCTTAAACGGTTGATCTCGGAAGACCTCGACTACCTTGACCAGTTCCTTGATTCGCTTGAAGGGTTGTTTGAAAAGTTGTTTCTTTTCCCGAAACCGCTGGTGGCGAACGTGAACGGCCATGCCGTCGCCGGTGGATGTGTCATGGCATGCTCGGCTGACGCAAGAATTGCCCATACCAAGGCCCGTATTGGTGTCCCGGAGTTACGAGTGGGTGTTCCATTTCCTTCGCTCGGACTTGAAATCATGCGGTTTGCCGCAGCCCCTCAGTACTTTCGTCAGATGATCAACATCGGGGCAACATTTTCGGCCGATCAGGCGCTGGCCTCCGGACTAGCGGATGAAATCGTCGAACCGGAACAAATGCGAGAGCGAGCGGTTGCACTTGCCGAACAGCTCACCATCGTTCCACCTAAAGTGTTTGCGCTGACCAAGAAACAGCTGCGAATTCCGGCTTTGCGGAACATCCAAACTAGCGAACAAAATCATCGGGACGAAATTCACGCGTTGTGGAGATCGGAAGAAATCAGAAATGTGGTTCGGGAATATGTCGAATCGACCCTCAAATAGGGTGGAATATCTCGGAAAGGGCGAAAAAGGTTGTGACAACCTTCCGCTGCCGGCAACTCAATCGCAAACAAACACCTAGCTTTCAACGTTCCGTGGAGCCCAGCATGGGAAGCCGAATTTCCATCGTTTTTATTGTTCTCATCGCCACTTTTGCATGGACGGTTTCGTCTCAGGCCCAGCTGATTGGCAAGTCAAAAAAGAGGTTTGCGAAAGACCAAACCGCCAAAAAGAAAGACGCCTTGCCCAAGATCAATGAAGACGTCGAGCCCAAGCAAGAGCCTGGGAAGGTTCGAAAGCAGGACAAAAAACAGTCGCCTGCTGGCTTGCCTGAAAACAACGCGGTTGGAAACGCATTAAAAGACGGAAAGCGCGAGGGGGGACAAAAGGATGGAGGCAAGAAGGAATTGAATCCGACTCCGATGAATCAACAACAGAACTTCTCAGTTTCTGTCAGTGATGGACAATCGGAAGAGGCGCTCGAAGTCGAGTGGAAAAACAGCGTTGCCCACGTCAATTACACCACGAGCGACAATGGCAAGGTCGCCGTCAAGAAATACAAGCTTCAAAACATGGAAGCACTCGAAGAAAAAAATCCTCGGGCCTATCAGATTTACAAAGAGAATTCTCGCGAGGTCGGTGGACAATTGGGCCTGGGGCAGGCTGGCAACGGGGCCGCGATGGGTTTCGGAGGCAACTTGGGGCAGAATCGTAATTCGGATGGCTCACCCGGTGACCGCCGTCCGCAAAATTTCGGGGGCGGAATGGCTCGCGGAATGTCCTCCTGGTCTACCTCCGGAATGACAAACAACAATGGTCGAATTCAACGATTCAATCGTTCCGGCTCCAAACGATTCGGCACGCAAAGCAATGGAAGTGGCAATGGAAGTGGCAATGGCAATGCACAGGCCAATCAGTTGATGCGACAACAGCTTCAACAAATGTTACAACAAGCCAAAAGTCCTCAAGAGCGGCGAATGATTGAGGAAATGCTGAAAAAGCTAAATCAGTAAACTGACGTAACGAGCGACGTTTGCCTTCCACCTGGAAAGCGAAAATCCAACTACCAGACGAGGCGTGTCCGCCTCGTTTTTTTTTGCGAGAATCGTAACCAAACCGTCTGCGAATCACGTGCTTGCTTTTGAACAGTGCGTGACAGTTCAACAGCACGCCTCGTCCAACAAACGGTACCCGCGCGAACGGTATTCGCACCAAGATTCTTGTGCGTCAACGGGAATCGACGGCCGATTCCCGCTTCCTAAGCAGATACGACTCGCCCAGAAAGCGGAATTGTCACTTCCGAAACGGGCACGGGCTGAAGTTCTCCGCGGAGAATTTTTACTTCCTGTGGTGCTTTGATTCCAAGACGAACCGTGTTGCCTTTGACACTGAGGACTTCGATCTCGACTTGATGATCGATGACAATGGATTGGTCTTTTTTGCGGGACAAAACTAGCATGGCTGATTCCTTTCATTTTGAGGTGCAAGTCGAATCCTGATTGTTGTCCGACTCTACCTATATAGTTCGCGGAGGAAGTGACACCTTAGGTTCATGGGAAATGACTTTTTTCCGAAGAGGCTAAAAAACGTGCTGCGAACGATTGGCAGGTAAAACATAGATAGAGTGAGATTCGTTTTCCTTTCGCAAAACTTTGCACAGTCGTCAAAATTTGCCATTTTTCGTTGCTTTTGGTGAACAAACTCCCCTTCTGGCCCCACTTTGCTATCAATTCGGGTGCCTTGCAGATCGCGGTGATAGCATACGGCCAAGGCGCCGTCCGTGAGAACGTCTTTGCCAATCAAGCCACGCGATCTCGGATTTTGGGCAATGGCACGGACTGAACCGGCCTAGTGTCAAATCATCGATCAACTATTCTGAAATGAACTCAGACCCCGACGATATTCATGAATGCTGACGAGCCGATATCCGATTCCCTCGAAGCCGCCCAGATCAACTGGCGGGAGCTTCACGAATCGACGAACGGTACGCTTCTGCACGACCGTTTCCGACTGCGGCGCTGGCTGAACCGCATTAAAAAAGCAAAAAAACTGGACGATTCACAATTGCGTCAGTGGCAACAGAAACTGGCGCAAGCAAAGGAACAGTTCGAGTGGCGGGACGCCCAAAGTTTCCACCCGAAATTCGACAAGTCGCTTCCGATCTATCAACACGTCGAATCCATTCAAAATGCAATCGAAAAGCACCAGGTCATCATCGTTTGCGGGGAAACCGGAAGTGGAAAGTCAACTCAGCTTCCTCTGATTGCGTTACAAGCCGGTTATGCACGAAAGGGACTGATCGGACACACCCAGCCGAGACGGATTGCCGCCAGGAGTATCGCCGCGAGAATTGCTTCGCAAATGAAAACAAAAGTCGGCGACGAAGTTGGATTCAAGATCCGATTTCACGACCAGTCGAATCCGCAGACCCACATCAAGTTAATGACTGACGGTATCCTGCTTGCCGAAACACAAACCGATCGGTTTCTGAATCAATACTCGTTGTTGATTGTTGACGAAGCCCATGAGCGTTCGTTGAATATCGATTTCCTGCTCGGAAACCTGAAACGCATTCTTCTCAAACGACCGGACCTGCGTTTGATTATCACGTCCGCGACCATCGATACCGAGCGGTTTGCCGAGCATTTCTGCGACGCAAACAACCAACCCGCACCGGTTTTCAATATCGAAGGGCGGACCTATCCGGTTGAAACGCGTTACGAACCGATTCCCGAAGAAAACGATGAGATCACCGTCGAACCGATCGATTGGTTGGTTGAACGAACGCTGAATCTTCACCAGCAAGAGACGGGAGACATCCTGGTGTTTCTTCCGACGGAGCAGGACATTCGGGTCACCCACAAAAAATTGCGGGGCGAGCTAAATCGACTCGGCCTGCAGAAAGTGGATGTCCTGCCTTTGTATGCTCGTCTCTCAACAGAAAGCCAAAACGCCATATTCAATCCGGAAAAAAACCGGCGAATCGTCTTGGCGACCAATGTCGCCGAATCGTCCGTCACGGTTCCCAGGATCTCTTGCGTCGTTGACAGTGGTACCGCGAGGATTAGCCGTTATTCGCCGCGCAACAAAGTACAGCGACTTCCCATCGAACCGGTCTCTCAGGCGTCCGCGAACCAGAGGGCCGGTCGGTGTGGACGAATCGGCCCGGGAACTTGCCTTCGACTCTATTCGGAGGAAGACTTCAAGAGTCGCGCCGAATACACAACTCCCGAGATTCGTCGAACCAACTTGGCTTCGGTCATCCTGCAAGCCAAACTCTTGAAGCTCGGTGAGATCGAGACATTTCCTTTCATTGATCCGCCCCGCGCCGATGCCATTCGCGATGGCTACAAGACGCTTTATGAAATCAAGGCCGTCAACGAAACCAATGAACTGACACCGCTCGGCCGAAAAATGGGAAAGATCCCCGTCGATCCCCGAATTTCGCGAATGCTCTTTTCGGCGGAGGAAAATGGTTGCCTTGCGGAAATCCTGATCATTGCTTCGGCGTTGGAAATTCAGGATCCGAGATTGCGACCGGCGGATAAACAAAAATCTGCCGACGAACAACATGCTAAATTCGCGGACCCCGAATCTGATTTCCTGACGCTGTTGAAGATCTGGGATTTCTTTCACGAGTTGAAGGACTCGTTGTCCCGCTCAAAACTTCAGAAAGCCTGTGCGCAGAATTTCCTTTCCTATTCACTTTTGCGGCAGTGGCAACAGCTGCACCACCAACTAAAAACCGTCGTGCGCGATTCAGGACTTTCGATCAAGTCTCGCGAAAACAAAAGCGATTCAATCCATCGGAGTTTGTTGACCGGCTACCTGTCGGGCATCGCGATGTTGTCCGACAAGTTTGAATACACCGGAGCTCACGGAATCAAGTTTCGACTCTGGCCCGGCTCCAACGTTTTCAAGGCCAAACCCAAGTGGATTCTGGTTGCGGAACTAGTGGAAACCAGCCACCGCTATGGTCGAACCGTCGCCCGAATCAACCCGGCCTGGATTGAGCCATTAGCCAAACACCTCGTCAAATCCAATTTCACGCAGCCGCATTGGAGTACAAAACGAGAAACGGTGATGGCCCACGAACGGGTTTCCTTGTTTGGACTTCCGGTCGTGGCCTCTCGGCGGACTCCCTTTGGAAAGATTGATCAACCCGTAAGCCGTGACATCTTTATTGAGAAAGCCCTTGTTGAAAGGGAGATGAAAACGCAGTTCGATTTCACGCGGCACAACGATTCACTGTTGGAGTCGGCAAAGTCCCTGGCCGACAAGACCCGCAATCGAGACTTCGTGGTTGACCCCTATCGCTTGATCTCATTTTTTCAAGAACGCGTTCCGGAAGATGTGTTTGATGTTGAAAGCGTAAAAAGGGCGACCAAGCAAGATCAGAATTTGGCTGCCAACTTGAAGCTGTCGATGGAAGACGTTTTCCCGGAGTTGGAATCCGACAAGTCGGTTCCAACGGACGAGCTCGAAACCACTTTCCCGGACCACATCCAGTTAAACGCATCCAAACTGCCCGTCACTTACAAGTACGCACCCGGCGATCAGGATGACGGGGCAACCGTGCGGATCCCCAAAATGGTTTTGGGACAAATCGATGACTCGCAAAGCCCTTGGCTGATTCCCGGATTGATCGAATCCCGAATTATCGGGTTGATCCGAAGCCTTCCCAAACCAATACGTCGCAACCTGGTTCCTGCTCCCGACACAGCCCACGAAGTTGCCAAGGCCATCGTGAATGAAACAGGCGACTTTCATTCCTTGGTCGCCGAACAGCTGACACGAATCGGCCAAACCGAAATTGACGCCGGCATGTTTCGGCTTGAAAAGATTGACAGCTACCTGAAGCCCAACTTCCAGGTTGTGGACGATGAAGGCGAAACGCTCGACAAGGGAAGGTCCATTGCCGATTTAAGAATTCGAATGAGCGTCAATCGCGAGTCGATGATTGATGATGGCCAACTTGCCGAACAGGTCGACTGGAAAGGGGAGGCGTTGACCGACTGGACTTGGGACAAAACCCCTGAGTCGTTGGTGATTCAAAAAAATGGCGTCGCGATGGAAGTGTTTCCGGCGATTCAAGACCAAGGCGAAAACGTGTCGCTTTGTCTGCTCGATAGTCGTTACGCCGCCAAGCGCCAAACGGAACAGGGACTGGTCCGCTTGTTTCAAATTCGCAACCGAAAAAACATCAAGTCCCAGGTGAACTGGCTCCCGGATCTTGAGAAACACGGGATGTTATTGGCAAGCCTATTCGCCAGTGATGATCTGAAGAAATCCCTGGCCACGCTCATCGCCAGAGTTGCGTTCGTCGATCACCAACCGGAATGCACAACCCGAGAAGAATTTGATCGCCGCCAGGATGATTCAGGGGAACGGATTGCGATTGCTACAACCGAAGTTGCCAAATGGTTACCCAAGATGGCACACCATTATCACCAGGTGAAACTTGCGATTGGCGATTTATCTTCGAAGTTTGAGGCGACGCGTGTTGACTTGAACGAACAGCTTTCAAACTTGACGTCCGAATCGTTTATCCAGACGACGCCTTGGAATTGGCTCAAACACTTCCCACGATTTCTGGAAGCCATGCTGACAAGAATCGACAAACGTCCGACCCTGACAAACGAAAAGGACCGGGAGCTGACCGACTCCGTTCGCCGGTTTGAAGAAATGTATCTTGTTCAGGCCGAAGCGCATTTGCGACAGGGAATTACCGATCCGGAATTGGACCATTTCCGCTGGATGCTCGAGGAATTTCGGGTATCGCTTTTCGCGCAACAACTCGGAACGAGTATCACGATTTCTGCCAAACGCCTGGAAAAGCATTGGAAGAAAGTGCGAATTGCGGTCGGCCAGTAGCCTTCCACCTCGCTTCAACCTTCCAGTCGATTTCGAATGATCGAATTCGCTGCCTATCGACGAAACTGATTCGTCTGTCCCTGTCCGGGCAACTGCCCCATGCGTTGAACCTGCCCAGGTCGTTGGCTTTGACCTTGACCTCGCGCAGGGAGTTGGGCCTGCCCCTGATTCTGCCAGGCATTTGGATTGACTTGACTGGTAACCGGTGTTCGATTCTGGCTGGCCAATTGGCCGGTTTGCACGTTCTCGTAGATGGGTTGCTCATAGTTTACGGGCCGGCCAATCTGAGCAACGTTCGACTGCTCAAGAACGCTACCCATATTGGCGATCTGCGAAGGAGTCGCTTCGAGAGATTCGCTTGCTGGAATCAACATCGCCGCGACGGTTTGAGCCGGCTGGTAGGGCGAGGCCACGGAGAATGCGTACTCGGAAGTCGACAAATTGTACTCGGTGACCGCATCAACGAACTGCTGGTGGCTCTGTTGCAGAAGACGCATCGATTCGAGGATCGACGAGAGCGTCGCCTGTCGATTGGAGTAGGCCTGCAGCGTCTGTTGAACCGACATTTCGCTTTGTTGAATCAGTTTCGCGTTGGTGTCGATCAACTGCTTTTGCTTTGGTAAGGCAAGATGCAACTGGCGCGCGACATTGGGCAACGTTCGTTTTGCGGACAGTGTTTCAAACTTGGTTTGGTAAGGGCCGATCCACGGCATGTCCTTCGCCATCGGCAAAATATCACGGTGTTGAGTTTGCGCATACTTCGAAAGTTGACGCTGCGACTTCTCCAAATTCATGGTCGCCTGTTGGAGTCGGCTCTTGCCGAGAGTCAATGCCGTCCGCAACATGGCTTGCTCGTGAGCCGAGCCGGGCATCGGCAATCGCTCAAGTCTCAGCTGCTCCGATTCGACACAACGAAGATTGGCATAGGCCTTGAAACAATTCCAATAAACTTCGACAGCTTCTTTCCGTTTGCCCGGCGAAACGACTTGCATCAGCCGTGCCAGGGCAACCGGTTCGCCTGGAACGGAACCTTCAATTTTGTTGATGTCGATTCGATCAAGAAACTGCTTGGCGAGCGAAACCGTTTGTCGCGGTGTCGCCGAGCTAAACGAAGCTCTTTGAATTTCTCCCTCTCCCAACGGGCTTGAAACGCTTGATGGTACGACGTTTCGATCCTGGATCATTTGGCGTTGGGGAAGTGCATTGAAGTTTGGTTGGACCGGCTGAATCGAGTCTTGGTTGAGGACCGAGTTTTGACCGGACTTGGTCTGCTGACTGTAGCGGTCGTAGTACCCGTCTCGCAAGTTATTGTTCTGCATTTGAACTCGGGCGTTGCCTTGCAAAGGAGTTCCCTGGGGAGTTCCCTGGTTGTTTGCATCTCCCAAACTTCCTCCTCGTTGAGCGTTTGGATTCGTTGGCAGACTATTCGAGCCGTCTTGAATCTTGAAAGAGCTGGGAGCGGGAGGAATCAAATTGTTGTTGGAAACGGTTTTGGGAAGTTCATTGTTTCCCTGTTGGGGAGGAACTCCTGCGTTAACTTGATCACTCGTCTTGATTGGAGGAAAGTTATCCGGCAATTTTGGAAAGCCGGATTCGTTGTTGTTCGCGTCCGATTTCTGGACAATCTTGGGAAGCTGATTTGGCAGTTCCTGTGTCGGCAACTTCGAAGGCGGAGGTTGGCTGCCGGGGAACTGTCCATTGCCAGATTGAGCAAACCCGTAACTGGTCAAAGAAATTGCCAGGATAAATGAGGTACCCAATAACAGTTTGGCGGTGTAAGGATTGATTTTTGACATATCAGCTTCCTTGCTTAGGTCAGCTCGTCGATCCATCGACAAAGCGGGGGGATTCGGAAAAAATTCCTCGAGTTTCCTCACCGAGAATTTGGCGATATTTGGCAATTGCGTCAATGCGAATCGTTCACATGAAAGCTGTCAGTCGGTCCTTATTGTGCGAATTCCGGCCTTTCTTCTTAATTCAATTCGATGCCGGGTGTAACAAAACTTGTCAAATTTACGCTTCACCGATAGCATTACCTGTGCAAGGCCAATCAATGCGCCATCCCACATGTTCCGGGTTTCGAGCTCCCTGACATCCATGACTGGCGCGTCATTACAAGGAACCAAAAGTGGGAAGCCTCCAACGTACCTCTGGCGTGACGCCGATTCTTGCCGTCTTGATCGCTTTCATATCGACCGGTTTTGCAACCGGCGACGATGGACCCGGGAAACAATCCCGCTTGCTGCTCAAGGATTATTGGAAACAAGGATCGTCTTCGCGAAACGAATCGCAGCAAATTTTCAAAAAAGCACCTGACGCGACGCTGATTGATATTCAGTTCCAGAAAGCCTACGTACTGAATCGTGTCTTTCACCTACGTTCACGCGAGGCGCTTCCGATCCTTGAGCGAATGACCAGTGCGAACGGTCAGGATTTCGACGCCTGGTACTTAAGAACCTGGATCGAGCTTTCGAACGGAAATTTTGATCGCGGGCTGCTGAGCCTTCAATCGTTCCGGAAGAATTTGGACGCGGCGGCGGAAAAAGCCGCCAAGAACCCCACGACCAAAAAGACGTTTGAGCTTAGGAGGAACATTGCGGTTCGACGCATTGGCCGCTTGCTCGGCTACGTCGAAATCGTTGGCAGTTCCAAAGCGAATGATGCAACCCTGGAAGAATCGCTTTTGCTACTTACCGCCGGGTTGGAGGATGCCGACCTCAAAGCTCTCAACGAACAACGGAAAAAGGTGTCAGACAAGTATGCGGAGTTCCAGCATCGTGCACATGCCTTACAAACCGACGAAAAGGCCAAGTTGATCGAAGAGAGAAATCGCGAGATCCAACAGCTTCAGAAACAGTCGGACCTGTTGGCCAAACGCGGTAATACACTTGAACCAAAGCTGGATGCGATCCAGGCTCGCTACGATGATCGACGCACGCAGTTGGAAAGCAAAGCAGATCCACTTCGTTCTGAAATCAGTCAGATCAATGCATCGGTTGGAGCCATGGAGTCGCAGCTCAACTTCATGTATGGCGACCTGTTGATTACGGAATCCCGTGCTCTTCGAACTCGCGACCCCATTCTTCGTCGACGATTTTTTCAACAAGCGGATCTGATTGCCTTGGCCATTCGTGACCAGGAAGTGAGCTTGAATTCCGTTTATGGCCGAGCCAATTCAGTCGCGGCGGACCTGGGAGTGATTCAAAACGATTTGAACAAAGAACGCGCGGAATACCTCTCGCAGTCGGGCGTGCTGCGAAAGGAGTTGAATGGAATCCAGAAGACGCTTCGAAGAAACACCAAGAAGATGAACAGTTTGTCAAAGGACCCCACGGTGATCCATGGACGACTCGTGTCGCTCAACAACCGCGCCGGGGCACTAAAAACCTACGACGAGCTACCGCTTGAATCGATGCGGCAAAAACTGCTGGACAAGATTGGCGAGTAATCCGGATTCGCCCTCGGTGAGTTGAAGCCTATCAGCCCCGACGTTCAATGGTCGGGCTGATTGCGCATGCCTTGAATTGAATCGAAATCGGATTCGGCCAACTCAACAATCAGCTGCAAAACCCGGGGGTCTTCCTCCTCAAAGCGATTTTCGAGCACTTCCCTCAAGTTGTTGATCGCGTTTAACGCCGGCTGAAACGCAAGCAACTCATCGCTGAAACCTTCCTGATCAAATCGCGATGGTTTTCCGCCTTCTTCGTCATATTCGCACCAGGTTTCTGCAATTGCGAATCTAACAATCGCATCAACCACGTCTTCATCTTCGAGGATCGATCGATCATGTTGAAACAGCTCGACCGTCGTGTCTCCAAGAAATTCGCCCCAACCCGCGAAATCTTTCTCGCGCAATTGGTAGGAGACGGCATCGCAAAGTTCTTGAGAAAAAATTCGGTTGCGAACCAA
>CAYSXI010000182.1:0-10695 GCA_964434955.1 uncultured Pirellulaceae bacterium | reverse complement strand
AACGAGACCCGTAGTTTTCCAGCGACTTCTTGTTGGTCGCGATCACCATTTCCAAAAGTTTACCCGAATGGTAACGGCCTTTCTCCATTGCGGATTCAATAAGCTTTTCCTGCTTTGCCAAATCGTCATTGGCCCTGCGATATTTTTGGGCCAGGTCTTTGGCTTCTCGACGAGCCGTCGCGGAAACGGATGCCGATTTTTGTTTCTCTTGCCCCGGAATCGGTTCCGCCTGGCCCAAGCAGATACACGCAACCAAAAATAACAGCCCGTGTTGGCCCATCCTGTTTGCTACCGCATTCATTCTTGCCGTCCCTCGATTGTTTGCGATGTTGGCAGAAGTATACCGAAGGTTTGCCGGTCCGTGGTAGCTTCCCATGCCAATAACCGCGAGTGAGCCAATTGCCGCAAGTGAGCCAAGGGCACCCGAAACCGTGTTCGCCCTTGGGCAAACCTTCACTCGCCTGGCGTCGGGCGCGCAAAAAAATCGCCCCCAATTTGAGGGCGATTTGATTGATTGCAGATGAATTGAAAAATTCATGTCCGATGTCGGACTATTTTCGTCGTCGACGAAGACCGGCCAAACCAAGGGCTACCAAACCCAAAAGGCTTGCGCTCGCAGGTTCTGGAATTGCAGCTGCCGAACTAACGTTATCGACTTGCCACCACCAGTCCCAGCTGTCGCCTTCGTAGCGGAAACGAACGTTGACAGTGTCACCTTCGTAAGCGCTGATATCGATCGATTCCTGGACACCACCGGCTGTGTAATCGGTGTAAGGAAACGATGGGATAGTTCCAGTCGTGTCGGCAACTGTCCACAAACTATCCCAGGTAGTACCACCATCATTGGTGATTTCGACGTGCCCAAAGTCTCCAGTGTCAAGACTTCGGAACATATGCCAAAACGTAAAAATTTCATTGGCAACGACCGTGAACGATGGCGAAACCAAGGCAACGTTATACGCGCCAGCGCCAACGCCAAATGCATCGGAGTCGATATGGGCTGCTCCAGCATCACCCGTCGTGAAATTACCGCGAACGTCAACGCCATCAACGATATTAACGTTGATGTCCCAGCCAAGCACATCGCTGCCACCGAGAATGTCATCCACGGTCCAACCGCTAGGCAATGCGCCAGCATTAAAGTCTTCGAACAAGTCTGCGTTAGCACGTGCTGAGCCGAACGATAAGGCGGCCACAAGTGCTAGTGCGAGACCTAACAACTTCTTCATAAGTAGTTCCTCCAGAGTAGAATCAGAGACAATTAGATCTAAGGTTCTTCTATGATAAGCCGAATCAGAAAAACAGTGTTAGACAAGTTACAGGGCTTTTCCCCAAAAATAACAAGTTATTTCGCTCCCCTTACTTGCGAAAAACAACAAGTCCTTGGCTGATTCCCTTGTTTTTTCGATGAATTCTGATTTTCATCCTGTTAGGTTTTCTTTATGCCAGTTTGAAATTCATCCAACAAATGACAAACTCCCCGCTGAATTCAGTCAACGCAGTAAACCCATTCTGCCCGTTTTGACGGCTGCCCAAGACCGTTTTTGCTTAACAAAAGGTTAAACCGTTGATTCGCGAGCAGGACTGCCGCTCCGCACAATTCGATCGGTAGCAGCAACGAGTTGTTGAGTAATCTCCGGTTCGTGCGAAGAGTGCCCGGATTGTGGTGCAATCACGAAATCCAGTTCCGGCCAAACGTTTGCAAGGTCAAACATGCTTTTGACGGGACATACGATGTCGTATCTGCCGTGAACCGCAAACGCCGGAATATGGCGAATCCTTTCTACTCTTTCCAGCAAATCCACGCCTGGATTTTTCAGGGCCGCGCGAAAATAGTGCGCCTCCAATCTTGCAACCGCCCAAGCCGTATCCGGGTCGCGGAAATGATCGGCAAATGCTTCGTTTGGCAAAAGCGTGCAGCAGGAACCTTCATAAATGGCCCAATGTTTGGCTGCGCTGAGGGCAAGTTCACGGTCGTCACTTGTCAACCGATTCCAGTAGGCTTCCAAGAGGTCATCTCTTTCCGCCTCGGGAATGAAATGGGCGAACGAATTCCAAAGCTCGGGTTGAATAAATCTTATCTGATACAACCACCAGTCGAGTTCCTCGGGCCTTAGCAGCCAGATACCGCGGAGCACGAGGCTTCGACATCGACTGGGACATTCTTGCGCGTAATAGAGCGCCAACGTGCTACCATAGGAGCCGCCGAATACGTGCCATGACTCGATACCCAATTGGGCACGAAGGTTTTCAATATCTGCCACCGAGTCCGCCATCGTGTTATTGCTAAGCTCGCCGACTGGCGTCGACCGACCGCTTCCACGTTGGTCCAAAATGACAATCCGAAAAAAGTCGGGATCGAAAAAACGGCGATCGGTTTCGGTACTCCCGGCGCCAGGGCCTCCGTGCAAAAACAGGATCGGCTCACCTTCCGGATTCCCACATTGCTCCCAATAGATTTGATGCGGCTCAGCGACGGAAAGTGTTCCAGAGTCAAAAGGCTCAATCGCCGGATAAAAGTGCTTATTTGCCATGGGCTTGTCGTGCCTTTACCAATGTCCAGTTGGATCGCTCAAGCTTCAAAATCCGCGAACCCTGCCAATTTCGGGGGCGCCGGTTTTGAACTTGCCAAGGCTAATGGCAAATGCCCTCGATTGAAACTAGACTGCGCTTCGGAAATCCATTCAGGACAAATGCCAAGGGAGACTCGACTTTGAATCGCTCGAAGACAAATCGCCGTAGGTTTTTAAAGACGACGGCTGCGGCGGCAACCGCGGCATTGGCACCAACATTTATTCCGGCGACCGCGTTAGGTCGTAACGGCGCCCTTCCTCCCAGCGAGCGAATCGTATTGGGTGGAATTGGTATTGGAAATCGTGGAACCTACGATCTGGGCTGTTTTCTAAACGAACCGGACGTTCAATTTGTTGCCGTTTGCGACATCAAGAAAAAGCGCCGGCTCGCAGTCAAAGCCATGGCCGACAAAAAGTACGGAAATGACAAATGCGAAATGTATCGTGATTTTCGTGACCTGCTTGATCGAGACGATATTGATGCCGTCTTGATCGCGACCGGACCCAACTGGCATTCCACCGCGGCGATGACCGCTGCGAAGGCCGGCAAAGACATGTATTGTGAAAAGCCGGTTACCAAGAACATTCAGCAAAGTTTAATCCTGGCGAAGACGATGCGCCGAACGGCTCGCGTCTTCCAGGCGGGAACCCAACGCCGGAATCTTCCGCATTTTGCGTTTGCCTGTGAACTCGCTCGCAGCGGAAAGCTCGGCAAACTGAAAAAGGTGTTCGCGCATCCGGCCGGAATGCGAAGCATCATGAGTGGGTGGCTGCCCGAACAAGCCAAGCCGGATCGTGAAGAAGTCGACTGGGACCTTTATCTGGGCCCCGCAGCTTGGCGTCCCTACAACAAGCGACTTCTCGACGGATTCAACTTTGAAAAGGGTGGCGGCTTCATCGGTGCCTTTGGCGGTGGAGGCGTTTTGGAATGGGGATCTCACTGTGTTGACCTCTGTCAGTGGGCTGTCGACGACTGCCCGCCTCCGGTCGAATACCATCCGCCCAAGGACGGCCAACTTGTGGCTCGATACGAAAATGGAACGGAGCTGATATTTCGTGAGAAAGGCTGGATTCCACTCGGCTCCTGTCCCGTGCGTTTCGAAGGGGAAGACGGTTGGGTCGAAGCGGGCGACAGTGGAAAGATGGTATTGAGCTCACCCACGCTGCTGGAGGGGCGCGAGATTGCGGAAATCGGAGGCTATCCGGCGACCTACCACGTTCGAGATTTTCTTGATTGTGTCAAAACCCGTCGTCAACCCAAAGGCAATGCCCAAGCGGCCTGCAATGCTCACATCGCATGCCATGCGGCCAACATTGCGATTTCACTCGGCCGGACCGTCAACTACGACAACAAAACCAACTCCTTTGTTGACGACGACGCCGCAAACCGAATGCGTTCGGAAGCATTGAGAGAACCCTGGCGGTTATAAGCGTCAACACTTTCGCATCGTTTGTTCCAAGTCCGATCTCCATGCCGGTTTAATCCAAACTGAAATCAATGATGAATGTCAAGAATCAAATCTCGTTGATGGTCTTTTGCATCCTTTTCATGTTCCATGGCACCGTTCGTCACGTTCAAAGCCAAACGAATCAGGCGTCCAATGATGTTGAGACGAAAATGATCGCGGTCCTCCGTTCGGATGCGAATCAATCGGAGAAAGCGATCGCATGCAAGCTTCTAGCCGTCCACGGTTCGCCAAACTCGGTACCGGACTTGGCCAAACTCCTTGCGAACCCCCAGCTGGCCTCATGGTCGAGAATCGCTTTGGAAGCCATTCCCGGCTCGCAAGCGGATCAAGCTTTGTTGAAAGCGATGGGTGAGCTCGAAGGCAACCTGCTCGTTGGAGTCATCAATTCCATTGGTGTTCGGCGAATGGGTTCCGCGAGACCCGCTTTGGAAAAATTGCTGGAGAACCCGAATCGAGAGGTCGGCGCTGCGGCGGCGGTGGCCTTGGGGCATCTCGGTGACATCAAGGCCTTCGCATCCTTGTCAAATGCACTGAAGTCGCCGTCGAAAAAAATCCGATCGGCGGCCGCCGAGGCATGTATTCTCCTTGCGGAATCTTCCGACGAAAAAGGAAATCCCACGAAGGCTATTGAGATTTACGATCTGGTTCGAACTTCCGAACTTCCCAAACAAAGGCGAATCGAAGCGACTCGAGGTGCGATCCTCGCACGCAACGAAAAAGGCGTGCCTCTATTGATCCAACAACTGCGTTCAAGTGATCAAGCGTTTTTCCAACTTGGCCTGACATTGATTCGTGAATACGACGGGAAGGAAATTAATCAACCAATCTCCGATGAACTGCCGAAAGCCATGGCAGATCGAGCCGCATTGATCATTCAAGCCGTTTCGGATCGTGATGATGCATTTTTTGTCTCAACCATCTTGAAAGGGCTGGAAAGCCAGGTCAAGACCGTCCAACTTTCGGCCATTGACGCGTTGTCACGTCGTGGTGACGAACGATGCATTGACCCGCTCTTGAAAATTGGACTCGGCTCGGACGCCGAATTGGCTGCCGCGGCAAAGAACACACTCGGGATCGTACGGGGCAAAACGATCGACGAGGGAATTTTGAAGCGGTTAGACAACAAGAAAAGCGATTCGTTCGGACTGCTGATCGAGTTGGTGGGAAAGCGAAGGCTTCGAGCGCCGCAAATTCTGATTGCCACCCTTAAAAACGAAGATCCAATAATCCGGCATGCGGCAATCGTTGCGCTCGGTGAAACCGTGATCCAAAGCGAGCTTGGAATCCTGATTGATTTGACCACCAAGGACCCGCAACCGGATGACACCGATGTTGCCCGAAAGGCACTCCGAGCGGCAAGTGTTCGCATGCCAGATCGCGACGCGTGCGCAACGCAACTTTCCCATGCACTCGGGCGTTCGCCCACCGAGATTAAGGTTTCCTTGCTGGAGATCATTTCAGAAGTCGGCGGCCCCATTGCTCTCAAAACAATCGGCCGTGCCGCCAATAGCAAAGATGAGTCTTTGCAGGATGCAGGAAGTCGATTGCTTGGGAAATGGAACAGCCTGGCTGCCGCGCCAGTATTGCTTGAACTGGCAAAAACGAGCCCTGAACGGAAGTATCAAATCCGGGCATTGCGGGGCTACCTCGGTCTTGCGAGAAAGTTTGACATGCCAAACAAAGAGCGAGCCTCGATGTGCCGCCGGGCGATGGAGGCGGCTTCTCGACCAGAAGAAATGAAACTTGCGCTCAATGTGATTCAAATTCGGCCGAGCCAGGAAGGCTACCAAGTCGCCGTGGACGCAATGGAACGAGAAGCGATCCGGGCGGAAGCCCTTCAGGCCGCTTTGGCCATATCTCAGAAGTTGGGCGGCAACAAAGTTGATTTGAGCAAACTGATCGCCGACGCGAACTTCAAAAAAGTCAAGTTGGAAATTGTTAAAGCAGAATACGGAGCCGGATCCAAAATCCGAGACGTTACCGAAATCGTCAAGAAACATGCGGGTGACTTCCCCCTGGTGATGCTGCCTTCAAAACAGTTCAACACATGCTTCGGTGGGGATCCGGCCCCCGGTGTCGTCAAACAATTGAAGATTCGTTATCGAATGAATGGCAAAATCGGTTCGGCCACATTTTCAGAGAATTCACCAATCATTCTTAGCATGCCAAAAAGATAAAAACGGCAACGCAAAAATTGTCTTGTTTCAAAAGACGGCTCGAAAGTCAAACGAGATTTTGTTTGGTGAGATTCTCATTCGAATCGCTACCCAACTTCGACATTCGGTAGGCTCTTTCGTTAAAATAAAGGTACCACAGGTTTCAGCTTGGCAACGCAGATTCCAGCTTGGCAACGCAACCAATTTGGGACGGATCGAAGGGTGCCGATTTGCATTTCAACCTGACGAAACTTTTTTTGGCGATCGCTTTTGCCGGGATTCTGGGCGGGATTCTTGTTGTGGCACTGGACAAGCCCAACCTCGAATCCAAACCCATCTCGATCGTTGTTTCTCCTTCGGGAAATCGGATCGCCACTCAGAACGAGACGGGCGATATTCGGGTTTACGATATCGGATCAGGAAATTCCTTGATTGCGTCTCGGGCATTTCAAATCGAACTTGCTGAAATCAACTTTCGGCTTCAAAACCACATCGATTTTCTTGATGAAGACCAGATTGCGATAAGTCGAAACCATTGGCAATTCAATGACTCGGATTTTGACGCCGGATTTTTCAACGACTCAGCAATGGACTTATCCCAGGAATGCAAAATCTGGGATATCCGCCACAAGCGAGTCCTTGAACGCGATGAATTGGTGCAAGATTCGGCTTACCACGTTCTCGCCCGAAATCGTGTTGCCCGAATTATGGCTGAGCGAGGGCAGATTGAAATCGCCGATTTGATCACCGAAAAAACAACATCATCCTTTGTGCCCGTCGACATCCGATTTTCGAGAGACCCCAAGGACGACTCTTACGCTTCCGTTTTCATGAAACTGACACCGGATGGCGAGAAAATCTACATCGCCTACTTTACGGGTGGGCATTGGAGTCCTGGCACCACGTACGAATTCGGGGCCGGCCAGGTCCGACTCGACGTATTCGAGGTCAGGAATGGTCTTCAAGTTTCCTCGACGACGATCGACTTTCTCAACTTCCAAGTCTCTCCCTCGGGCAAATATCTGCTCGCGATCCAAGACGGGCGAATCGTTTTGTTGGATCGGTATATGGAACCCTTGGGGCATTTCGGCAAGCCGGACCGGCCGGGGTTCCAGTTCCAATTCGCTCCGGACGAAAAGACATTTGCCCATTTTGCGGAAGGAAAGTCTTCCATTGACATCTATGAAATCCGCGGAAGAACTCGAGTCTCACAGATTCCAGTGGAAGGCGCTTGCCAATTCGTCTTTTCTCCCGACAGCCAGCAACTCATCGTTTTCCCGGAAAACGGAGAGAAGGGACTTGAGTTTTGGAATCCGCAAACGGCCGAACTGGAAAAACGGATCTTCGGAAAAAACAACCCGCTTTGGCCAGCAGTGTTTTTTGGAATCGGACTGGTCGTCTGGTCGATCGTGTTTGGTTGGCTGGGTCGAGAAAAACCAGACCTCGGAAACGAGGAGGACGATCAGGCCGACGTTGCGAATACCGAAGTCGCGCTCGCCGAAGTGGCTGAAGATACGGACCGCAATGAGGCGATTGCGGCGGAGCTTGTTTCCAGCCATCAGGTCGCGACGCCTTCATTGAAAATTGCCTGGTCGGTTCTGGTCGCATCAGGCATTTGGGGGATCACTTGGGGTTTGCTTTTGATTTTCTACTTCCGAACCCAATACGACGAGACACAGCCGTTGATCCAATGGTACCTGGTGTTTGCCGCGATGATTTTGATTACGGCTTCAAGTCTTTCGATTTCCCATTTATTCCGCGGACGAGCCAAGGGTCTCCGCTTGGCGGGATTCCGTCAGTGCCTTTCCCTACTTGCTGCCGAGCCAGTTGGCGTGCTGTTGGGGCTTTTTGTGGTCGGGATTTCATTTCTCCCACTTCAACAGGAAGCTTTGGACAAGGAATAACGTCTCGATTGAGCTACCCAATCGCCATCAGCGATGTCGGTAGGCCAGGTCTTGAGGAAGTATCTGGTCCCAGTACCTGAAGTAAAACGGCTCGCGCTTGACCGACAGGTAAAAACTTGGCTGGTCGGGATCGGGCGTATAATTTTGCCCCGCATCGTAGGCGGCAATTTGCTGATTGATCTCGTTACGATACTCACTCGGCAATTCTCCCAACCGCCGCATCCCGCTACTCGCTTGTTTGAAACGTTTTTGGGCCGCAGATTTTGCCGCGTTCACGCGTTTCGTCATCCATGTCGGGAAGTTCCTTTCGGAAGGAATCCCAACCAATTGAGAAAAATGTTCCTTCACTTCATCCGGTGACTTGCTAGCGTTGGCCGGATCCGATGCATACAACCAAATGTAGCGAAGCGCGGCTCGACGATGTGGATTCACCCAATTACTTTTGATGACAAAATCAGGATCGATCTCATACAGCTGCTTGATGGAAGCTGAGGCAAAATATTCTTTCATCGCTTCCGTTTTCTTTCCCTCTCTCTCCAACATGTCGCCAAGATAAAAACCGACAATTCGTTTCGAAAGTCCTTTTGAAATGGCCGTCTCAAATGCTTTCTTTGCCTCAGTAAAATCTTGTTTGCGATAGTGGAGCATCCCCAGGTGCTTCCAGTGCTCTCCATTCTCGGGCTCAAAAAGTGTTGCTCTTTCATAGTAGGCAAACAAACTTTCGTAATCCGATTCTTTCCGGGGAAAAGCAACCGGTGGCGGACCCAGTTTCCAACGTTTGATTCTGACATTTTTGTAGCGAACCCAGCCCGAGCCGGTTTGATTCTGCAATGAAATCATCGCGGCGTCCCCGACATCCGCCAACCGATTTCTAACAATCAACTTGCCGTTGCAGCGAACTTCAACGAACTTGCCACCGCAGAACACTTGAAACGTTTTCGCCCCCTTTTCGTACTTTGCGAATCGCTGCGGCTGCCCTGTCGCCCCAAACACCAGATGATTCAACTTCAGGTCGTGCGAAACCATGAAAGGCATTTTGCCCATCCCTTGGATCGCGATACCCGGGCGAAAATTAAATTTCAATGTCTGTTGACCGCTCGGCCGAAATTCTCGCGTCTGCTCCATCGTGTATTCAATGATCTTGGGGCCATTGAATGGCGACTTCAGCATGAAATTGAAATTGTAACGAGAGGAATTGGCACTCATTTTTATGTCGAGCTCGTCCGGGCCTTTGACACGAATATCGTAGTAGGTCATTGACTGCCAATTTCCGAGTCCCTGCTCAAATAGATTGTCGACCCATTTCCCTTCCGCGAACTTGATCTGGTCGCCCAGAATTTTTTCTTCAATTGCCCAGAAGTATTTCATATCGTCATTTGGTGCTTCCGCTTTGTTTTTGGCCAATCGAATGAGAAATTCTTTTTGTTTTGCGATTGTATTGGCCGCCGCGCGCTCCTTGACATAGGCGCCCATTTTTTGATCCCCCATTTCCAATGTCGCGGTCGTCAGCGCCCGGAGGTACTTGACGGAGCTTGCCGCAAAAAAGCTGTCAAAGGCTTCCTGAGAATAGTCGCTCCCCAACTCGTCCATGTATCTTTTTGCCGTTTCAGGTTTCTGCCCGTAAATGGCAAGCGTTACCAAAATTGAGTAGAGATATTTCTTCGACAGTCGCCACGGTCCGGCAGAATTTTTTTCCAAGTAACCTTTCACGCAAGCTTCCGCGTCGCTCACGACACCGGGTTGGCTGAAAATCGGCACCAATGCTTGTGGGCCTTTTGCCGCATTAAGACTCGCAATCCGCATCAAAGCGACGAAGTAGTAAAACGGAACATAGGTATCAAATCGCTTGGTGGCCAAACAGCTTCGTCCGAACTTCAACATCTCGGCTTGGCTGCCGTGCCAGCGAGGATAAAGATCAAATAGCCGGTTTTCGTATGCCGGCATGTAATCTAATTGTGCTTTGGTTGCATGGTTGAACCAATCATCAACCGACTCGCCGATGTTTCCGGCTCTCGCAATGTCAATCATTTCATAACAGGGCTGCGGAAAATTTGGATTCAATCGATGTGCATTTCGAAAATGGACGGCGGCTTGCCGCTGAAAACGTTCGAAAAGCCGCCAACCTTCCTGGGTCACGGTGTTCGCCGTGCCCTCTCCCCGCGCGTCCCAAGCCTGACGGTTATTGATACAACCCAAGGCAAATTCACTCAGATAACGTGGGATTCGATCATCATTTTGAAATACCGACTTGATGGTTTGCATTTCCGTCGGTTTGCCCTTGACGTAACTCAGAACGATTTTGATTTGATCCGCGATGAATCGATACTCATCCGGCGAAGCCTGGATGTCCTGCGTGACCCAATACAGCATCGTTTCGGTAAACTGCTCGATGTGAGTCCGATCGAAGCCGGGTTTCGTATCGTCGGTGTCCTTTCGAAGTCCATGCGCGTAAAAAACCCAGCGGCAAGGATAATCCGATTTCTCAAATGCCTTGACCGCCTCGTCGGCAAGTTTGAATGCGCGAACCGGATCACAATTGGCAATCGCTCTGGCCAACAATGTTTTGAACAAAGGATCATTCGACGCCTGGCCG
>CAYSXI010000181.1:5141-10741 GCA_964434955.1 uncultured Pirellulaceae bacterium | reverse complement strand
GTATCGCATTGGATAATCGAAAAGCCGGAAATGACGAAGGTAAGTCTGGCTGGTGGATTGAATGGTCGATTGTTTTTTTTTATCCACGGCTTCGACGGGAAGGCCCGCCCAATCAGACGATCGCGTTTTGACTTCGCAAAAAACGATCGTTTCACCATCGGTGGCCACGATATCGATTTCCCCCCGCGCATCCTCGAATCCGCGATGAAGGATTTTGTAACGTTTGCGTTTCAAATGCTGAGCCGCGAGCCGTTCACCGTATTGGCCAAGCGACTCCTTGCGGAATAGATCCCGGATGAATTCAACGCAGAAGTTGAAAGAAAAAGAAGTCCAGTATCGAGCGCGCATGAATAACATGCGCTCATGGTAACGTTAAAGAGTAGGGAGCAAAGAAACAGAAAACTATTTCTTTTTGTCTTCCCCAGCCGACTTCTTGTCGTCCGATTTTTTCTCGGTCGATTTCTTGTCATCCGACTTGTTTTCAGCTTTTGCCTTGTCGTCGGATTTCTTGTCGTCGGATTTCTTGTCGTCGGCTTTACTGCCATCGTCTTTTTTGTCGCCTGATTTCGGAGGCGTTGGTGGCAAGTCCGAATCTCCTGATTTGTCGTCGTCCGATTTCTTGTTCGGATCTTCGGGCGTAAATTGGCCGCCGGGAGCCGGCTTTTTCTCTGGCAGACCGGGGAAAGAAATGTCGGGAATTCGCGGGAGGAGTTTCCCCGGGGCGTCCCCAGTGCTGGTTTCCCAGGATTGATAGAGCGTGTAGAAGTCTCGAATTTCTTTGCTTTGGGTACGAGCGAGTCCGCGGGTGGCGGCAGCGAAAAGTGGCGCGTCTTCACCCTCTTCGACGAGCTGCTGATAAAGTTTCTCAGCATCATCAAACTCGCCGAGCCCTTCATGAGCGTATGCAAGTGCAAACATGGCTCGACGTTCAAGCATTTTGTCTTTATCGCGACTGCTTTCGATCACCTTCATCAGCTCAGTTTTGGCCGCTTGGTAACGTTTGACGACCGCTTCCTTGTCCGTGTAGGAAGCTCCGCCAACCCCATTGATTTCGATATCACCAGCAACAAACGAGGCCCACAAGGCGGCGTCGGTGTCAGGGTGCGCGTCTGCAAATTCGGTAAGGACTTTTGAGTTGCCGCGTTCGGTGGTGTAGGCGGCACGCATGGCTTCGGAAAGTTCGGCCCATCGTGCATCTCGTTTTTGACCCTGGTTATAGAAGTACCAGGAGGCGCCAACGATTACCGCAATGACAACGCCGGCGACCGAAAGAATGACGGGCATGTAGGGCCGGTATTCTTCGTACTTTTTGGTCAGCACATCGACCAGCTCGTTTTGTTCAAGTTCGTCTTTTTTATTCTTGGCCATCGTTTGCGTCTCAGCACACCGATATGGTTGGATGTTGTTGGGAATCGATTCAAATCGTCACTTTTGGCTGTCGCCGAAATGAAGATTGATTCGTCCGGTTGATAAAAAGAAAAA
This sequence comes from uncultured Pirellulaceae bacterium, assembly GCA_964434955.1. Lineage (GTDB taxonomy): Bacteria > Planctomycetota > Planctomycetia > Pirellulales > Pirellulaceae > JANQLU01. Next base: position 9,259 of record CAYSXI010000181.1, on the reverse strand, counting down.
GCCAACACCCAGGATCGTCCTGAAAACTGAAAAACGGGGGTGCGGCATTGGGATTCTTACTGCTGGCAGTATAGGCTTTGCTGTCAAAGCGGGTCAAGGTCGACGTATTTCCCCGTGGCCGCTCGACGAAAAAACGTGAATCGGTTATCCAATACGATTCCGATTTTTCAGGCAGAATGGCCTCGATTCCCAATGAGCCAAATCCATGGCGTTGAACCAGGCACAACAAAAGGCAGTTGACACTTTGGCAGGTCCCCTGCTGGTGCTTGCTGGTGCCGGGACTGGAAAGACAAGTGTGATCACGGCTCGGATTGGCAATCTGATCAGGCATGGTACGCCAGCCGACAGAATTTTGGGTGTCACGTTTACCAATAAAGCTGCCCAAGAGATGCAGCAGCGGGTAGGGAAGGTCCTCAAAAAGAAGGCCAAACAGAAGCCGCTGCTGGCAACGTTCCATTCGCTTTGCTTGCGAATTCTCCGCCGGCATATCTCACGGCTCGGCTATCCGGAAAAGTTTGCGATTTTTGATCGGGGGGATCAGGAATCCCTGGCCAGGCAGGTCCTTCGCGAAGTCAAAATGACGGAGCAAATGCTCTCGCCTTCGCAGCTTCTGTTTCACATAAGCAATTGGAAATCGCATTCGGTCATGCCGCAGGAAGCCGTCCGCGTTGCCAATGACGACGAACAACACCTGGCTGCCGTTGCTTTTCGGCGTTATCAACGGCGACTCAAAAACATGGGCGCGGTCGACTTCGATGATTTGCTGCTCTGCACCGAACAGCTGTTCCGGGAACACCCGGAAGTGACTCAGGAAGAGGCCGGCAGATTCGACCAGATCCTGATTGACGAATACCAGGATACCAACTCGAGCCAGTATCGAATCGTTCGGCACTTGGCGTCGGGGCATCGGAATCTCTGTGTGGTTGGCGACGACGATCAGTCGATCTATGCCTGGCGCGGTGCGCAGGTCGAGAACATTTTGAATTTCAAGAAGGACTGGCCTGAAGCGGTTGTTGTCTATCTCGAACAGAATTATCGTTCGACCGGCCCCATTCTTCAGCTTGCCAACGAGTTGATTTCTTTCAACTCGATCCGCCACGACAAAGTCCTCAAACCGGCGCGGCCGAAAGGGCCGAAGCCGGAAATCCTCCAACTGGATTCGGAAACCAAGGAAGCGGAGGAAGTGGTGTCGCGAATCAAGTCCCGCCTGCAGCAGCCTGGAATTGAGCCTCGTGATATTGCCATCCTGTTTCGCACCAACGAACAACCACGCACGTTCGAGCAAGAACTTCGAAAACAGAAATTGCCCTACATTTTGATCGGTGGCATGTCGTTTTTTGATCGAAAGGAAGTTCGCGACATCCTGGCTTATCTGCGTGCCATCGAATCGAATGATGATGCCTCGTTTTTGCGAATCATCAACACGCCCGCCCGCGGAATCGGCCAAACCAGTGTTGAAAAGATCCAGCGTCTTGCGGCGGACCACGAATGCTCGGTCGGGGATGTGATTCTGAATCCGTCGGTCCGGTCAGAACTTGCACGGGAAGCCCTCAAGGGCGCGACGGCACTTGGGCAAATCATTGACGACTGTCGGTTGATGCTGGAAGAGAACAAGCTCGCGGCGATGGTTCAACACTTGATCGACGCCACCGGCTACGCACGAGAGATCGAAAGGCACTATTCGAATCCCGACGAACGCGCGGTACGGATGGTTATCCTTGAACAAATGGTCAACGCGGTTTCCGTTTACAGCCAGGAAGCCGAAAAGCCAACGCTTCGAGAATTTATTGACCAGTTGGCGGTCGGTGACCGGCAAATTGATGACGAAAAGGAAAAGCAGCTTGCTCGAAATGCAATCGTGCTGATGACCCTGCATAGTGCGAAAGGCCTGGAGTTTCCCGAAGTCTACCTGGTCGGGCTCGAAGAAGGGATTTTGCCCCATCATCGCAGCCTTGGCGAAAATGATGCATCCGTCGACGAAGAACGAAGGCTTTGCTACGTAGGGATCACGCGCGCCCAGGAGCGACTCACTTTGTCGATGGCCCTTACGCGAATGAAGTGGGGGAAGCCTCGCGACACCTTTCCAAGCCGGTTTCTGTATGAAATGATCGGGATGGCCGATCATCCCAAGTATGTGGAGTCGGTGACCGGCAAAAGAAAAGCCAAATAGGCGTCTCGTTTTGCGAGAGCTTAAATTCAAATAATTAATCGTCTGTGACTCACAACCAATTCGATTCGGAAGGATACATAAAATGAATGATGGTGTTCAGGTTTATTACCTTGAAGTGGTATCGGCGGATGTTGAAAAAATTTGTGCGTCGTACGCTCAGTCACTTGAAGTTTCTTTCAGTGAACCGATTGCGGAGCTGGGCGGTGCTCGCACGGCCGACCTTCCCAGTGGTGGAATGCTTGGTGTCAGGGCGCCCATGCACGACGCCGAAGAACCAACCACCCGGCCTTATTATCTTGTTGGGAATATTGAGGAGGCCGTCGCCGCGGCAAAAGATAGCGGAGCTGAGATCGCAGTTCCCCCAATGGAGATTCCCGGTCGAGGCAAATGCGCCGTTCTTTTTTACGGCCCCATCCAGAGTGGACTCTGGCAAGTCTAATGCCTGGCTCAGCAGTAGCGGCTGAATTCAATTTCGATTCGTAGGCAACGCGCTCACGATAGCCTTGGCTTCGTTTCGAGTTTGAATTCAGCTGCTTCGGCCGCTAGGTTATTGCGGGCGGATCAATCGTTCTCGTTTTCCTTGACCGAATCCGCGCGAAGGTGTTTGTCAAAAAACTTTTCAAGCATTGGCAAGGTTTCTTTTTCTTTTTGCCGGAAAACTCCATGACCGGCGGCTTCGTAAATTTTGAGCGTGACATGCTTCGCTCCGGCTTTCGTGAGTGCCTCCGCGAGACGTTTTCCCTGGTCAACCGGTACGGTTCGGTCGGCCGTGCCGTGAATGATCAGAAATGGCGGTGCGTCCTTTCGGGCGTAAGAAACGGGCGAGGCTTTTTCTGCGCGAGCATCCAGTGACTCTTTCGCTCCTTCAAGCAAACGGTCCTTGCCGCCCAACTGTTGCTTGGCCCAAACCGTAAAGTCGGATGGTGTCGCCGCCGGACACACGGCTTGAACGCTGCTGGACTGGTTCCGGTATGGCCCGTCACCTTCCAGTTCGTCCTTTTTTTGAACCAACCCCAGCATGGAAACCAAATGGGCTCCCGCGGAGTTCCCGTAGGCTCCGATCTTGTTGGGATCGATATGGTATTTCTTTGCATTAGCACGCAACCAGCGAACCGCGCATTTGCAATCTTCAACGCATGCCGGAAAAGGAGCGACCTGTGAAAGACGATAGTTGATCGAGATACAAACGTAACCTTTTTGTGCAAAGTGAATTGGGTAGGCGCTCCAGACACCGCCAGCCTTGTCGCCGCTTCGCCATCCTCCGCCATGTACAAAAACAATTGCGGCCCGCGGTTGCTCCGCTTTTTCTTTTGGCAGGTAAAGATCCAGATTCCAGTATTCTGGATTTTGCTTGGGTTGGTCCTTCTTCGAATCGCTTTCCGAGAGACCTCGGTAAGCAATATCCTTTTTCAGTTCGACGTCGTCGGGGACTGCCGGCATTCTCGGGCGACGGTTTTGCTGTTTGTTTCTACGGCTCAAGTTGCGAAGGAGCACTTTGCCCAATTCGTCAATTTCCTTGCGGTCGACAAAGCCATCAGAATTCCGATCGATGCGATCAAAATTGCGTTTTAGGCGCTCGGGAGCTTCCTCTTTGGAGATTTTTCCATCCCCGTCCTTGTCGTTCTCGAGAATCTGTTTCATTTGCTTTTCGATGCGAGCCTTTGCCTGTTCCATCTGCTGGTCCTGGGCAGGGGATTGATTTGCGAATACGCAAAAGAAGGCTAAGGCAATGAAAGCGGCAAACGAATCGGTCGATTTGATCATTTTTCACCCGGGAAATTGAAGGCATGGTACAGTCGCAGTTATAGCGGATACCGAAGGGTAGATGTTTTTGGGGACCAACCGAATTTTTTGGCAAAACGGGGACAACAAAATTAAATAATTTGGGTTTTTGTGGGCCCCGTTTTCCCGGCCGATAACAGGAAGCCGCGGTTTGGAGAAGCGCCAG
>CAYSXI010000181.1:0-5041 GCA_964434955.1 uncultured Pirellulaceae bacterium | reverse complement strand
GGAAATGCGCCAGGGAAATGCGCCAGGGAAATGCGCCAGGGAAATGCGCCAGGGAAATGCGCCAGGGATTTCCGTGCCTGTCCATTGGCGGCTCGAGCATTCGCTGCCGATTGGAACCCGTAAAATGGGTTCCAGATATTTTGTTTGCAACTGACCCTGGCTAATACGCGGCTTCGGCAATTCCGTCCCGGTCGATTCGGAACGGTAGCCAAACAACTCCGAAACGCTCAACGCTGATATCGCTCTTGCGCGGTTTGACGAACAGTTCTTCCAGTTCGAGTGACTCGACATCCAATTTGGCTTCCAGCTCCGCGACTTCTTCCTGGAATTCTTCTTCAAGCTGAATTTTCTGCTCCTTCAACTCTTCCAGGTTTTCTTCCGCGCGGCCGATGTCACTTCTTTCTTTTGAAGCTCGGCCGAGACTCTTCATACTTGAAGTCGCGCGACTCACATTGGATGTACTCAGTTTTTTTCTTCCCAGCACAGCGCTGAGTATGGAGGAGCCGAAAGAAAGCACCGAGTCCATTCGTCGTTGTTTGTACTGTTGTTTCTCAACTTCGATCTTGTCCAAAGCCCGGCCGATTCTCCCGTCGAGTGTTTTGAATTTTGAAGCGTAACGTTTGCGAAGTTTCTCCACCTCTTTGTCGCGCTTTTCGGAGGCGAACTGCTCAAGGCGAACACGAAAATCGCCTTCGGTTTCTCCGGGAGTACTGTAGACCTTCAGATCAACGCACTTCCAAATCGGCATTTCCTGACCGCGATACATGAATTCTTTCAATTCCTTTTGCCAAGTTGTAAACGTCTTGGACTTTTCCAACGTCGCGGGTACGGATGCCATCTCGCCGTCGGTCTCGGGTTCGTCAACGAATTCTAATGGCTCGCTGATGATCTCAGCTTCGTCCCATATTTCGGCGGGAGGTGCATCCGAGCGAATCGGGTAAAGAAAGGATTTTTCGATCCACGTATCAACCTTGTACGTTGACTTAACAAAGTGCATGCGGCCATGCCCGAAAACCGCAGGCCGATACACGAGGCGGTCCGATTTGCCAATCCGAATCGCGGTGTCTTGAAACCATTGGTTGACATCCTTCGGAATCGCCACGACTTTTTCTGGTGATTGAGTCGCGGCAATTTTCTCGGCTGCCGGGCGAGGCAGATTATCGGCCCGGGGAATTTCTGCTTGAAGGGTGGTTTGGGAGCTGGGCGTTTCGTTGCCTTCTCCGTGAACCAGTTTTCGGATCTGCTTCCTTGTTAGTGGGCCACGTAGATAGCTCATTGCCCATCTTGTGGTGAATACAACGGGCGCGTCTTCGTGGACATTATTCATCAAGAAAACGCGGCTGCCCAAGCCGGCGAGCGTTGCTTCCATTTCGGCGCGATCAAAAGTCGCACCGGTTTGTGCCGAGGCCCCCTCGAGTCCCTCGAGCACCCGCATTTTGTCACGCTCGGTTTGCAGGCGACCGAGAAACCACGTTCCCGTGTTCGATAAGCCTTTGTAATCGAGATCGACCGGATTCTGTGTCGCCAAGACCACACCCAAGCCATAGGCGCGAGCCTGCTTCAGCAGGGTTAGCATCGGCTGTTTCGAGGGCGGGTTCGCCGTCGGAGGAAAATAACCGAACACTTCGTCCATATACAAAAGAGCGCGAAGGCTCGATGTTCCTGACTGGGAACGCATCCAGGAAAGGATCTCGTTCAAAAGGATGGTCACGAAAAACATTCGTTCACTTTCGCCCAAATGTGCGATCGACATAATCGAAATGCAAGGCTTTCCCGAATTCGTATGCAGCAGTTTTCGAATGTTGAGCGCTTCGCCTTGAAGCCAACTTGCGAACGAGGGCGAAGCCAAAAGATTGTTCAGGGTCATCGACAATTCAAAGCGTTCGCTCGCGGGGAAAAAGGAATCGAGTTCCATGATCCCAACGCGATTGAAAGGTGGATTCTGGATTTCATTGATCAGCTTGGGCAAGTCCAGGCTTCGTCCGTTGACCCACGCATTCTCGAATATCTTTGAAACCAATATGTGTTCTCGAGAGCGAATCGCATCCGCATTGATTCCAAGCAAAGCCAGCAAGCCAGAAGCGGAGGCCGAAATTCTTTCACGCAATGCGTCCGGGTCGTCGAGCACTTCTTGCGGAGGGGCCTCAAACGACTTGAGGACCGTGACGGGACGTCCGGCATTGGAGCCGGGGGTGAAGACGCGCATCTCGACCGTGTCACGAAGTTTCCGGATGCGTTCGCCTGATTGGTCCCAGCTCTCGAGTCCCTTCTTCCACTTCTTGGCCTCGGCTGCCGCAAACTGCTCCGTTGACATTCCTTCCCGCGTCGCCTGGCTTTCATCGACCCAAGGCTCAAAATCTTTTGCCGCAAGATCGGGGAAGGTCAAAAGCAAGTTGGCGATGTCGCCCTTGGGATCAATGACAATGGCAGGAATCCGATCAAGCCCGGCTTCTTCCAACAGGGTCATGCAAAGCCCGGTTTTGCCACTCCCGGTCATTCCTACAACAACGGCGTGGGTGGTCAGGTCCTTTGAATCGTAAAGCAGAAGATCGTCCGATGCTTTGCCCGATTCCAAATCGTAGTTCTTGCCAAGAAAAAACGCACCAAGTTTCTCGAAATCCTGCATCGGGGACTAACTCATGTTTGCAAGGAAGGTTGCGGAAGGACCGTTGTTCAAGGTCCTATGAGTATGTCGAATTCGCTTGATTTCACAACGGGGAAAGGGAGCCCAGGTTTCCCCAGTCCACGGTTTCGCGAAGGAACGCAAGAAAAAACCGGACGGCAATTCCGTCCGGTTCGAGTGTGTCCACAAATGATCTGACTAGCGATCGATTTTTTTCAACAGCAAGTCAATCTTCTTTTCCAGGCCCATTAGCCGCTTTTCAATTTTGTCAACTCGCTGGTTCAATCCCGAGCTCGTCGAGCGAACAGGAGTTTCAAAAACCATGGCTTTGCCATCTTTGTTATGAATCCACTTAACAGCCTGATTGGACTTTTTCGTTTCCGATTTGGCTTTTGGCTCAAATTTCATTCGGTAAGCACCTTGGCTTGGCCGTGTTTTTGATTTTTCAATCTTGTCGCCGTCCACCTTGAAGTAGTATTCGCCCGCTTTCTTGTTGTGATCGCCCTCAACGCGGAGATCGATCACTTTTGGGCTGCCGCCTTTTTTCGAGTTGGAGTCGACCTTCCACTCGTATCGGACTTTGTTTGACTTCTTGGAATCCTGTTGGTCGTCAGATTTTCGAATCTCATATCGGATGATTTGATTTTTTCCATCGCCTTTGATGATTCGCTCATAGACCCCTGGCTTTTGGTCTTGCGGAACAACGTGGAAACCCATTTGCAGATTCTTGCCATCTTTCAATTCCACAATTTTCTTGTGGATCTCTGAATGCTTACCGCCTGGGATGACGTGGAAACCCATCTTGATGTTTTTCGGGTCGAGATCAACGCCGTGAATTTTCTTGATTCCATGGAGATTCAAGTCGCCCATTTTGATGTCTTTGACATCACCAATGATCTTGATTTGTTTCATGAGATCTTTGACTTCGCCATCGGCGTCGCTGACGATAACAATCCCATGAGCGGCTTTTTCTTGGATTTTTTTGCCATGCACCTTGATGGTTTTAGCGCCACTGCTTTGAACGCTGCTGTTCTTTCCAAATGCCAATTTGATGGACTTGGCCAGTGCATCTTCGTCCACGAGTGGATACGAGTTCGATTCGCCCTTCTTGGCGTTCCAGTGACCCAGGTTCACTTTGCCTTTGCCTTCGACAATCAACTCGATTTCTTTTTCTTCTTTGCGGCCGCCGTCGTCTTTGTTGGAACGAATGAAGACCTTTTTTCCGTTTCCAAGATCTTGGACGCGAACGTCGACATCATGGTCGCCGAGTTCGACGTGATGTTTTTTGAGAACCTCGAGAACCTCGGCAGGGATCTTTCCTTTGACTCGGTGGTCACTGGCTGATTCCTGTTCCTGGTTGCCGTCGCCTTTTCGAAGAATCACTTGTCGTTTCCGAATGACTTTTTTTGGCTCGCCGCTCTGGGCACTTCCCTGCTCGCCGCGAATCCGAATGACGTGATCATTCTCGATTTCGATGACTTTGCCGGCGTCATCAATCATGATCGCCCGTGCTTGTCCCGACTTTGGCCCGTCAGTTTTTCGGACGATCACTCGCTTCTTCTCTTGTTTTTGGGTGGTTCCAGAGGCTTTTTCTTGCTTGGCAAGGTTACCGATCAAGTGAATGACTTTTCCACCTTTGGGATCATAAGGGCGAACTTTGTATTCACCCGTTTTTGAATCGACCTCAATGATGATCAATTCGTCGCCATGTTTGATTTGAATGGCTTTCGCTTTTTTTTCCTGACCTTGGGCTACCGATGCAAGCATCAAGGTAATGGCAGCCAGAATCAGGCCATGGGAAAGAAACTTCGACATTTCGGATCTCCGCAGCGTTATTTTTATGAGGGCGATGGGCCCATTCGTTGGGCCTACGACGTTGATTTGAGAGTATTGGTTGCCGTCGAACTCCAAGTCTTACGCTAATTGCGAAAACTTCGACAGTCAATTTTCAGGAATTCTCCGCAAAACGGATTCCGGCCGATTGCCCCTGCCGAAATTGAGCAAACAATGGTCAACTAACGTGGATGGGCCCGACCAAGATAGCGTCGAGTTAACGGCCGTGGTTGATACAAAGTGCAGGGAAAAAGAAGCATGGGGAAAACGGAAGGTAACTTGCTGGTGCGTGGTGCGACCGTCATACGACAGGGGCAGCGCGAAAAGTCGGACGTTCTCGTCGAAGACGGAAAGATCGCGAAGATCGAGGCGCAAATATCGGCCGATGGAGTGGATGCAGATGTTGTCGAGGCCGAAGGGCTTTTCCTGATTCCAGGTGTGGTCGACGACCAGGTTCATTTCCGGTCACCCGGACTGGAGCACAAGGAAGATTTGGAGCATGCCACTCGAGCCTGCGCCAAAGGTGGAGTGACATCATTTTTGGAAATGCCCAACACCAACCCGACGACGACCAGTGTCGAGGCA
>CAYSXI010000180.1:7332-10742 GCA_964434955.1 uncultured Pirellulaceae bacterium | reverse complement strand
CTCGAAATCGACGCCGGGCGCCAACTCCGTGCAAACCAGTCCGTCCGGCCCGACATCGATCACGGCAAGGTTCGTATAAATTCTATCAACAACCGATTTTCCGGTTAGTGGATAAGTGCAGGAGTCAACGATTTTTGGTTCGCCTTTGCGGGTCGTATGCGAGGTAACGACGTGGATTCGTTTCACCCCCGCGACCAAATCCATCGCCCCGCCAACCGCCGGGATGGCATCTTTCGCTCCCGTCGACCAATTGGCCAAGTCCCCGGTCCGTGAGACTTGCATGGCTCCCAAAACACAAAGGTCGATGTGGCCGCCGCGGATCATGACGAAGCTATCGGCGTGATGAAAAAACGCCGCTCCGGGAATCGCCGTGACCGGTTTCTTTCCCGCATTGATTAACTCGGGATCCCGTTCGTCTTCGGCCGGTTCGGGTCCCATGCCAAGAAGGCCGTTCTCGGTGTGGTAAATCACCTGCCTTCCTTCGGGAATGAACTGGGCCACCATTTCGGGAATTCCGATTCCGAGATTGACGTAGGAGCCGTCTTCAATATCCAACGCAGCACGCTTTGCCATTGCTTCGCGTGTCCACCCAAGGGCTTGTTCGGTCATGGGTACGTCGCTCCTTCGGCAACCAGGACCGATTCAAGAAGTGGCTCCGAAACCTTGACCATCCGATCGACAAACAAGCCGGGGGTTACGACCACCTCGGGATCAATGTCTCCAGGTTCGACAATCGATTCTGCTTGAACAATCGTGACTTCGGCAGCCGTGCACATTACCGGGCCAAAATTTCTGGCCGTTTTGTTGTAAAGCAAATTTCCAAAGCGGTCGGCCGTTTTGGCTTTGACCAATGCAAAGTCGGCACGAAGGCCAAATTCAAGTACATGCTCTTGGCCGTTGAATTGACGGATCTCTTTGCCTTCGGCCAGGGGTGTATTCACGGACGTCCGAGTATAAAAGGCCGGTATTCCCGCACCGCCGGCGCGGATTCTTTCCGCCAATGTTCCTTGAGGGACAAGTTCCAATTCGATTTCACCCGCCTGATACAATTCGGGAAAAACCATGGAATTGGCGGTCCGCGGATAAGAGCAGACCATCTTGCGAACTTGTCGGTTCGCGATCAATGCGGCCAAACCGACACGCCCACTGCCGGTATTATTATTGATCACGGTCAAATCCCGAGACCCGAGATCGATCAAAGCATGGATCAGCTCGATCGGACTACCGGCTTCGCCAAAACCACCAATCATCACGGTAGCGCCATCGCCGATGTCTGCGACCACTTCTTCGGGAGATTCGAACGTTTTTTCGATCATCAAATTTTCAACTAGAATGTTGGGGCCGACTTGTTCGTTGTAAATTCAACTTGGGTTTATTTCAACCTGCGGCAAACTAGAAACAAATCGAACGATGTGAGATGCAAGATGCGATTGGTTTATTTGACTTTGGGTTTGGCCTCCTGGATCGCTTTTGGTTCGTTAGCTTTCGGTAACGAGGATTTGCCAAATTCGGAAAAGTTGCCAAACATCGTCGTGATCCTGGCAGATGACCTGGGATACGGGGACGTGCGTTGCTACCAACCGGAATCGAAAATCCAAACGCCCAATTTGGATCAGATGGCAAAACGAGGGATTCGTTTTGTGGACGCACACAGTCCGTCGACCGTTTGCACGCCAACCCGATACAGTCTTCTGACCGGGCGAATGGCATTTCGCAACGGAATGCGCGGTGTGTTTACCGGCGTGGGCGGACCTTGTTTGATTGAAAAAGGTCGCCTGACCTTGCCGCAAATGCTGCAAAAGGCCGGATATCGAACGGCCTGCATTGGCAAATGGCATGTGGGCATGACATTTTTCGACAAACAGGGCAAGGCCATCAATCGAAATGGCTTGGATGCCGTTAAGCGTGTCGACTATTCACGCGCTTCCCCAGACGGCCCCATTCATCGCGGATTCGACGAATTTTTTGGAACCGTTTGTTGTCCAACAACGGATTGGTTGTACGCCTACATGAATGGCGACAAGATTCCCAATCCTCCCACCCAGCTGCTCGACAAATCGAAGCTGCCAAAACATCCCTATTCTCGAGACAACCGGCGGGGAATGATTGCCGACGATTTTGATCTCGAACGAGTCGATTTGGTTTTTCTTGAGAAAAGCAAAGCGTTCATCAAGCGACACGTCGAATCAAACAAGGAACAGCCTTTTTTCCTTTTCCACTCCATGCAGGCCGTTCACTTACCTTCGTTCCCGGCAAAGGAATTTCAGGGTAAATCGGGAATGGGCCCTCACGGGGATTTCATCCTGGAAATGGATCACATCGTCGGCGAGCTTTTGAAGACATTGAAAGAGCAAGGCGTCGATGATAATACGCTTGTGATTTTCACAAGTGACAACGGTCCGGAAGTGGGTTCAATTATTAACATGCGGAAAACGCATCAACACGATGGAGCCCATCCATGGCGCGGAATCAAACGTGACAACTGGGAAGGCGGACACCGTGTTCCCATGATTGTTCAATGGCCGGCGAAAATCAGGTCTTCGGCAGTTTGCAAGCAAACGGTCTGCTTGACCGATATCATGGCAACTTGCGCGGCAATCTCAAAGCAACGTTTGCCCAATGACGCGGCCGAGGATAGTTTCGACTTGTCGAGTCTCCTGGCGAATCCAACCCAGGAAAAACCGGTTCGTGATTTTACGATTCATCAAACGATGAGCCTGGCGCTGGCGATTCGACAAGGACGTTGGAAATATTTGGACCACAAAGGTTCGGGCGGCAACAATTACACGCGAGATCACTTGAAAGAATTCGCGATTCCGGACGTTGATCCCAAGTCCCGAGGGCAGCTTTTCGATCTCGAAAACGATCCGGGAGAAACCACGAACGTATCGTCCAAGTTCCCCGAAGTCGAAAAGCGGCTCAAGGCGCAATTGGACTTTTATCGAAGGAATCGAACCGCACCGACGCGAGGCCATTCGACCAGCTGGGGGAAGATCGTCGAGCGTCGCAACGCTGCGGCGATATTCGAGCTGGAGGTTCCGTTCAAAGACAGGTTGCGTGTTCCAACTCCCTTTCCCAACATCGTTCGAGTTGGCGAAGAATTCGACCCTCGCAAGCGGTTTCAGTTCGAATTTAACCGGGACGCGAGTGAGATTCACGTCGTTAATGGCAGTGACTTACGATCGAAATTCGAGCATCTGGATGTCTTGTATGCCGAGAAATCAAAGCAGTTTCCCGATGGCACGATCGTGTTGAGTGCTTTGGACGCGAAAGTCATCGGTAAGACCGCCAAGCTCGAGACTCATCCTGGCAACCATCGCATTGGATTCTGGTCGAATCTCGACGATCGGGTAAGTTGGAATTACAAGCCAAGTCGATGGGGGAAATACCGCGTCGAGTTGACCTATTCA
>CAYSXI010000180.1:0-7232 GCA_964434955.1 uncultured Pirellulaceae bacterium | reverse complement strand
TTGGAATTACAAGCCAAGTCGATGGGGGAAATACCGCGTCGAGTTGACCTATTCATTGTCCGGGAATCGCGCCGGGACCAAGGTTCGTGTGGACTTCGACGATCAAAAACTGGAAGGCGAAATCAATGGGACCGGCAGCTGGTATACCTATCAAACCGCTGACCTGGGAGAAATCTATTTCGCCGACACCAAGGAAAAAACGATCACCGTTCGAGGGCTCGAAAAAGTTGAAGCGGCCGTCATGAATCTCAAGGCATTGATTCTGACTCCCATCCCCGAAGGCTCAGCCAAGAGGATTACTGAGAAAGACAATGCCATCACACTGCATTCTCGTGACTCGACCGTTTTGGGAACGGTTCTCCGATACGAACCAAAGACGATTAAGAACACGCTCGGTTTCTGGGCCAAACCTGGTGACAAGGCCGAATGGAAGTTTTATGTCGACAAACCGGGTTCATTTGATCTGCAGATATTTCAGGGCTGTGGCAAAGGCCAAGGCGGGAGTCGCGTCGCCATTTGCATCTATCGCGGTGAGTACGTTGATGAAGCAGCTCCAGCCCTCGTGCGGTACCAGGAGTTTACCGTCAAAGACACCGGGCATTTTCAGAATTTCGTGGAACGCGAAGTTGGATCCGTGGAGTTGGGCTCGGGCAACTATTGTCTCCGTGTTGAACCGGTTCGCAAAGCGAAAAATGCGGTCATGGATCTGCGAGAAATGAAGTTGATTCGCAAACGACCTTAATGCTCACTTAACATTCCAAAGCGATTTTTCTATGGGCGACTCATGCCCCTGGGGATACGCCAGCGGACCTGCAAGTCGCCGGCGAAGCGTGTGAAAACGTTCATTCTTCGATGCAAATGGAAGTCCGGGAGGGGACGCCATATAATGTTGCCCTATCAAACTTTTGGCTGCCGGTGAATCCGTGTTGCTAATTTCAAGAATGTGCCGAGCTACAAGAAAATTCCATGAGTGAGAACAAGAAATCGGTTCCTGTCGGTATCGACCTCGGGACGACCTATTCGGCGGTTGCTTTTGTTGATTCGCAGGGGCGGCCGATGACGATCGAAAACAGCGAAGGCGAGTCGACGACCCCCAGCATCGTTTTTTTTGATCGCGATGGTGTGATCGTTGGTAGCGAAGCCGAACTGGCTGGCGAGGTTGAACCCGAGCGGCTCGCGCGACTCGCGAAACGCGACATGGGAGGTGCTTTTTTCAGCAAAGAGATTATGGGAAAGCGACTTCGTCCGGAAGTGATCCAGTCGCTTGTGCTTCACCGACTAAAAAATGATGCGGAGCTTCGGGTTGGCGAGATCCAAGACGCCGTGGTGACGGTTCCGGCCTATTTTAATGAACCCCGCAGGAAAGCGACTCAGGATGCGGGGAAGATCGCCGGATTGAATGTGATCGACATCATCAATGAACCGACGGCTGCCGCATTAGCTTATGGAGTTCAACGCGGTTTCCTTTCAGACGCGGGCGAAGCTTCCGAGAAAGAGATTGTTCTGGTTTATGATTTGGGCGGAGGAACCTTTGACGTCACTTTGATGGAAATTGATGGCTCGCAATTTTCGGCTTTGGCGACCGCAGGCGATGTCTATCTTGGCGGCGTGGATTGGGACCGGGCCATTTTTGATTTTGCCACCAAGAAATTTCAGGAAGAGTTCGGAATTGACTGTGCTGCCGATCCGGGCGCAGCCGAAAAACTCATGCGAGAATGTACGCGGGCCAAGAAATCTTTGAGTGCTCGAAAAGAGACCATCATTCGAATGGACTCCGAAGGAAAACGAGTGAGCCTCGACTTCCGCCGTGAACAATTCGAGGAAGTTACCCGACATTTGTTGGAACGAACGCGACTTACCACGGAAAGGTTGCTCAACGACGCGGGAAAAAAATGGAGCGATTTGACAAAGCTCTTGCTCGTGGGTGGCTCTACCAGAATGCCGATGGTCGCTCGCATGCTTGAGAAAGAGTCCGGGCTTTCTGTCGATCGTTCGATTTCGCCGGATGAAGCGGTCGCTCATGGGGCGGCGATTTACGCGGGCATATTGATGAAGCATGGAGCGACGGCCGGTAAGGGAATTTCTGTTTCCAATGTGAATTCGCATGACCTCGGTGTTTTGGGCCTTGATCCAAAGACTCGGGAATCTCGTCGGCAGATCATTATTCCCAAGAACCACCGCCTTCCCGCAACCAACAAAAAAAGGTTTCAGACATCCAAGCCAGATCAACGCAAGGTTTTGGTGCAAGTCGTTGAAGGTGGCACCGACAACGGACAGGGCGCAACCCACATCGGAAAATGTGTCGTGGAACCTTTGCCCGAAGGGTTGCCCAAGGGCACGTTTCTCGATGTCGAGTTTCGGTATTCAACGGCCGGCCGCCTCGAGGTGATGGCGGAACTACCCGGAAGCGATTGTCGGACGGAAACCCGAATCAACCGCGCCCAAGGGCTTGGTACCGACGAAATCACAAAGTGGTTGGGCTTGGTCGACGAAGGTTTTCGGATTTCCGATTGCCCGGAGGAGTTCATTCCGGCGAAACCGCAACCAGCATCAGAAGCCTCGGCCGAGCAAAAGCCCCAGGTTCCGTCATCGGCTCGTGACAAAAAGCCAACCAATCAAAAGCCAACCAAAGACAAGCCGCCCATACTCAAGGAAATGAAGCCGGAATCGACAGCATCAAAACCTCCTGCGACAAATACAGGAACGACTGGAATAAGCAAACTGGTTTCCGAGAACGAAGCGAAACACGACAACGTTTCTTTCAGCGAAGTCCGGATTGACGATCCAGACGTTGGAGGTCGTCCCTCCGATCTGTTTGATACGGGAGTCCTGAACGAGCTTTCGTTGAGTGAAGATGGCGCGAAAGAATTGGCGAGCGAATCAATGCTTGATCTTTTTTCCGATGATGACCCTTCCAAAGAAAAAGCCTCGGCGAGTGACACCTCGCTGAAGGACTTTTTGAAAGGGCTTGAATAACCGGAATTGAATCGATCGCATCCAAGTCCTGCTGCGGTTGGCGCGTTTTTTCGTGGACAATCGACTCGGTGACTCGCCGTTGACGAATTCTTCAGCGTTCATCCGGGGCTTGGCGAACGCGTGTCGTTTGGATAGCTTTTTGTTTTCCATTAATTGATTGGCGGAACGATGGCAGAAATCAACGAACACTATCTGAAACTTAAGGCTGGGTATCTTTTTCCGGAAATCGGACGACGAGTCTCGGCATTTACCGAGCAAAATCCTGACGCTCCCGTCATCAAAATGGGGATTGGCGACGTGACCGAACCGTTGCCGCAAGCGATTGTCGAAGCGATGCACGCTGCCGTTGATGAGATGGGACAGCGTGAGACGTTTCGCGGTTACGGACCCGAAAATGGCTACGACTTCTTGCGAAACGCAATTGTCGAAAATGACTATCGCTCTCGCGGCGTCGACATTTCGGCAAACGAAATTTTTGTTTCCGATGGGTCGAAATGCGATAGCGGCAATCTTCTGGAAATTTTTGGACGCAACAATAAGGTTGCGGTCCTCGATCCCGTTTATCCCGTCTATGTCGATACGAATGTGATGGCGGGGAATACGGGCGAAGCCGACGATCAAGGACGTTATGGAGGGATCGTGTACCTCCCGGTGACCGAGGAAAACAACTTCGAGCCCCAGATTCCGGACGAGAAAGTTGATTTGATTTATCTTTGCTACCCCAACAACCCGACCGGGGTTGTCGCAAGCAAGGAATTGCTCCAACGATGGGTCGATTACGCGCGGGAAAACAAAGCCATCATCTTTTATGACGCGGCTTACGAAGGGTTTGTACGTGACCCGAATGTCCCGCGAAGTATCTATGAAATTCCTGGGGCCAAGGAAGTTGCAATCGAGTTGCGCAGTTTCAGCAAGACCGCCGGGTTTACCGGGACGCGTTGTGCGTTCATTGTTATTCCTTCGGAATTGAAAGGAACAACCGCGTCCGGCGCGGAGCAGCCCATTCAACCACTTTGGGCGCGGCGACACAGTACCAAATTCAATGGCGTCAGTTACATCATTCAAAGGGGTGCGGCGGCAGCCTATAGCGACGCTGGCAAACAACAGATCGCGAGCCTGGTTGATTTCTATATGGAAAACGCATCCATCATGCGAAACGTTTTGCAGGACTGTGGGTATCGAGTGTTCGGCGGCGAGAACGCGCCCTACGTTTGGATCAAGACGCCTGATGGAAAATCCAGTTGGGACTTTTTCGATGAGCTCCTTTCGCAGAACCACATTGTCGGTACGCCAGGCAGTGGGTTCGGAGCCGCCGGTGAGGGCTATTTCCGCTTGAGTGCTTTCAATAGTCGCGCCAATATTGAAACCGCGATGGACCGGATTCGCAACAAGTAGAGAATCCTGATTTCCGAATCGGGACTAACTACCTACCGATCCTCTTCCCAGGAGTTTCCGGGATAGGGCGCTGCCGCGGTTGATCGTAACACGGCGCGAAGATGTTTGCCCTGCGACCAGACCTTCCGCTGGTTCATGGTTTCAATGGACTCAAGTCGAGACAGGTTGGGTGAATTCGCCAACCCGGTTTCGGCATGGCGGCTCAGTGCCTGCATGTCGACTTCCAAATGGTGAAGGCTCGCAAGGACATCGGACTTGGCAAGCTGATGTGCGCTTTGGTCGCTAAAGCCGACGCCGATGCCAGGAGCGACCTTCAGCACCCACAATGACTTAAGGCAGTAAGCATTTGACAAGTAGCCAATGCCGGCCTCGGTCAGTTGGTGCCCGTCAAGATTGAATAACCGCAATTGTTCGAACGGGTTTCCATTCAAAAGCGATTCGAGAGACTTGTCTCCCAGGTCACAGAAACTGAGGTTCAGTTCTCGGGTTTTCTGAAGCACTGGCCATTGCGAAAGCAGTCCTGCGACATCCTCCTTGAATTCGTTTGCGAGACGTAGGCTCAACTTTTGAACCGACCGGATCCCGGAATCGCAAATCCACTTGACGCCATCTGCACCCAGAGAACTTACCTCCAGTTCATCAAATCGTTGGAGCGAGCGGTTATCTTGAATTGCGCGGGCGATCCCGTCGGCATTCTCCGCGCCGTCCAGCGATAGTTTTTTGAGCTTGGAACCATCCAATCGCGCGACGACATTGCCCGCATTTTCAAGCTTGGGAATTTTCAAACGCAAATCAACGAGCCCAGTGAGCCAGCTTGCATTTGCGAATACCGAAAGGTCATTCGGAGCGCCAGGTTGCAACATCTGAAGCTGGAACGATTCAAGTTGTGAGAATCGCGACGATGCAAGATTCCGCCAAACGCTTTCGTCTAGTTTTTCATTCGGATCGTCATTTCCACGTGGAAAGTGCAACTCAAGCGTAGCGAGTTGATCGGCGAACTCCGTTTCATTCAGGGCCCTGATCGATTCGCATTCAACCTGGTAATCATTGAGCGAAAGGTGCTTCAAACCTTGCAATGAATCGCATTCCGCAAGAATTTCAATTTTGTTGTTGTAGGTGCAATCATAAAGCCAAAGCCGACGAAGCTGACCGGCCAGAGTTCGGTTTTCGGAAAAGTGTTCGAACAGCGTTCGGTCCTCTCGCCCGTAGGCAAGCGAGTGAAGTTTTGGGAAACGTTCTCGCGTCAGTTTCGCCAACGACTCAGGAGGGCAGGCCGCCAACGAAAACCCAATCTCCACGTGTTCCAATTCAGGCAAGCCCCTGTCCCCACAAAGCTTAAGTAACTCGGGCCAATAGAGATTGCACTTTCGAAGTCGACCACACCACTCACCAGGGCCAAGCGCCTGCCAGTATTCTTGATAAATCGCTTCCACATCGAGGCCGTTTGCGGCAGCGACGGGTTCGGCAAGAAGATCCCCGTCTTCTTCGTCGACATAGTCGGATGCCGGTTCAAATCCGCCGACTGAGAACTCGACGACGTTTCGAAAGCGATTGGATTGACTGACCTCTTTGAAGTGGTCGGCCTTCAGTCCTCGAGGTGCGGAGAATGCGCGCATATTTTGGAAATCGATCCCCGCGAGCAGCTCGCTCTCGTGATCAAGCAAATCTGTGATTGCTAGTTGCCTGACGAGACTCCAACTGGGGCTGCGGGCGTAAGCTTCGAGAACATGTCCGCGTACCGAGATTGACCGCGCCGAGTCCGGCCAGGCCTGAAGCGCCACGGCAGCATCCTTGATGGCTTGATCTCGTGAATTGCCTTTTGGCCAAACGTCAAAAATTGCTCGAATCGCAGAAAAAGCCAGGGCATCGGGCGGGCCTTTGAAAATGTTGGTCAGTTCAAGAACCAGCGATTCGGCGCTCAAATTTCTGCTCGTTTAGCTCGATGGAATGGAGGAACGGAAATCGAAAACGGTGGACAGAATCCGTTATATCAACTTTCCCTCCGCCGTTCCGAGTTAAGATCTCGTAGCGCCAACGATTGGCGGGCATTTAAATGGCTGCCACGAATGTTTTCCGCAAGTGGTTGCTTGGCTGCGCGCACAAAAAAACCCGCACAGAATGCGGGTTTTTAGCGCCTCCGATAGGACTCGAACCTATGACCCAGCGGTTAACAGCCGCTTGCTCTACCAACTGAGCTACAGAGGCAATTTCCATTTGGAAAAGACAGAGTTTATCGAGGGACTGAAACAAGTTCAAGGCCATATTGGCCCCGGAATTGACCAGAATTCATCAGTTTCCTTTTGGGAAGAACCGGCGATTCTCCGCCCGGATTCCATCCCGGACTCACCCCGGGAACATCCAACCAGACACCAGGAAATGACTTTGCGTTCGCGCGTTTTTTCAACCAAATTACGCCCGCGTCATCAGAGGGTCGGAACCGTGGGGGAAGCCTGGTTTCCGAGTGACTTGGGAAAAGGAACCGCGGCTCGGCCGATCCATGGCAAATCGAAGGCCAACGCAATGGTCAAGTCTTCCCGGACCGCCAGGCCGACTCAAAACGGTCCGTTCGAAGGTGTTAAAGCCTGCGGCCTGAATCGAACGTACTGGCTTTGGGCATCCGGTTAGTCAAACTGGTTGATCTTTCAAGCAGAAGTTGAAGGAATTGATCGCGTGTTTGGAATCGGTCGATGAATAGGATGATCCGATTTGTTTTGATAGAGCGGATCGAAGTCGTGACCCAAACAGACTCATTTCCTGGATTCGCCATGTTCCAAAAACTTGCTCTTGCCGCACTCTGTGTCGGTTTTTGTACGGCGGCTGTGTCCGCGCAAAACCAACCGGTTCAGTTTGACAATTCGATT
>CAYSXI010000179.1:0-10777 GCA_964434955.1 uncultured Pirellulaceae bacterium | reverse complement strand
GCTTCGGGGTTTTCAAAGAAGCTGGAAATTCACAAGAAACTTGTCGAAGCCGCGGCGACAAAATCGGTTCGACTCGTACTG
This sequence comes from uncultured Pirellulaceae bacterium, assembly GCA_964434955.1. Classification (GTDB taxonomy): domain Bacteria; phylum Planctomycetota; class Planctomycetia; order Pirellulales; family Pirellulaceae; genus JANQLU01. The sequence goes on along the minus strand of CAYSXI010000179.1, from coordinate 10,696 downwards.
TTCCCCGAGTTGTCTTTGACGGGATATGAATTAAACCTTCCAAAGGACCTGAAATTCCAATGCAATGACGCTCGCCTTGATTCGCTGCAGTCACTGGCGATCAGACATGATATCCATCTACTGGTTGGCGTGCCCTGTCACTCGGACGGCGGCATTGGAATCGGCCAGGTTCTATTGCGGCCGAATGGTCAACGGGAATTGTTTCTCAAGAAACACCTTCATTCCGAAGAACGACCTTTCTTTGTTTGCGGCAATCGACAGGAATCGTGCCAGGTTACCGTGGGAAATGCCAGGTTGGGTTTGGCGATTTGCTTTGAGATCACGAAAGACACCCACATCGCTCAAGCTCTGTCTCCCGACGTTTGCTGTCTCGTCGCATGCGTTGCCAAGACACCCGCAGGGATCGGTCGAGCGCATCAGCGATTATCCGAAATCGCAAAACGGTACGAGCGACCTGTCATTGTTTCGAATTTTGCTCACTCCGATTCGATCATCGAGTCCGGCGGCGGCAGTTCTGCTTTTGATTCAAAAGGGAAACAGCTCTGCGAAATGGACGAATCGGTCGAAGGGCTTTTGCTTTTTGACATCGAACACCAGCAATCGGAATTACTGGAATTGACTCCCGAGCCAGGCGAAACCCCGTAGCGCTCGAATACTTGTTGATTGCTGCAACGATTTAGAAGGGCCAGAAAATGGGGATCACGAAGATGGCCGTTGCGGCCGAAGCGAGTGAAACAGGCAGCCCTACTTTAAAGAAGTCGGATGGCCGATATCCACCGGGTCCCATTACCATCAGGTTGGTTTGATACCCAATGGGTGTCAGAAATGCCAAGCTCGCCGCCATGCAAATGGCGATGATAAATGGCCGTGGATTGTGGCCGCCAAGGATTGCCAAATTAATCCCTATCGGAAGCATCAGGGCCGCGACGGCATTGTTTGTGATCATTTCCGTAAGCAGCATGGTCAATAAGTAGACCAATAGCAGAAGCATCAACGGATGATGGACTTGCTGCAAAATCAGGTTGGCAATCATCGCCGCTGCCCCGCTTCGTTCCAACGCCAAGCCAAGCCCCAAAGCGCATGCGATGGTAACGAACAGCTGAACGTCAATCGCGTTTCGGGCTTGATCCACGCGAAGGCAACGAGTTCCCAGCAGGCACACGACCGCAACCAGCGAAATGATGGCTGGCGATGTCAGATTGGCACCGACTTGCGGAAAAACATTGCCGATGACCAGCCAAGCCAGCATGACGAAAAGAATCGTTGCGGCAATCGGTCTCTTCTTTTTCGCTCTTGGATCCGTGTATTCGCCGAAGCTGCTAACCAGGTAAAAGTCGCGGCTATTTCGAAATCTCTTGGTAAAGGTCGAATAGGTCTGGAGCAATAAGGTGTCTCCAGCATGCAGAACGATGTCCCCAATTTTATTGGGAAGCAAGTCGCCGTTTCGATGAACCGCAATGATCGCGGCATTGTATCTTGCCCGAAAATCAGATTCGCGAACCCGCTGGCCGACGACCGGCGAAGAAGGCGAAAGCACCACTTCTGACAAATGCCTAAGTGAGTTGTTCCCCTTCAAATTGGGAGTTTCCTGGACATGCCGAAGTCCATCGATTTGTTCGAGCTCGACGATCGTATCCAGTTGCCCCGTGAACGCCAACCGATCACCGCTTTGAATCGGTTCTTCCGGTCGGACCGGCGAAATCACTTGGTCTTTCCGGCCGATTTCGATGAGAAACAGGCCCTTCAAGTTTCTTAACTGTGCATCCTGTATCGACTTGCCGATCAGTTGACACTCCGGGTCGACAACCATTTCCACCAGGTATTCTCGTCGTTGCTCTCCCAAAGAGCCAACGCGACTCCTTTGATTCGGTAGAAGTCTGGGACCAAGAAAGAAAAGCACGAGCCCACCAACCAGGGCAATCGGAACGCCCACTTTTCCCAACTCCCACATTCCAAGTGGCCGGAGAGATTCAATTTTTTCTTCCTGCCGAAGAATGTCCTCGGCCGACTTCGTCGATCGTTCGTCAGTTCCATCGGAAGCTTGATTCAATTGAGCAAGCGCCAACTTTTCTTCCTGATGAGCTTGCTGTAGCCGCGCGTTAACCACCAGCGTTGTGCTCGTCCCAATCAGGGTACAAACGCCTCCGAGGATCACAAAATAGCTTACGGGTATCAACAATCGCGAAGGCGACACGTCATTGCTGCGGCACCATTTGGTAACGATCGGCGCCATCATGGCGACAAGGGCGGTATTGAGCAAGAAAGCCGACGAAGACACCAGCACGAGCGCCAAACGCCAAAGCGCACCAAACTCCGTCGTCACGTCTCCAAGTAGTTTGTTTCCGATCCAGTCCAGCAATCCACAGACTTTCAAGCCGGCCGTAATGGCAAACAACGAGGCAATGGTAATCACGGCCGGGTTCGCGAATCCGCGAACCGCATCTTCGGGCGTGAGAATGCCCGCGAGTGTCACGGCGAGTATCGCCGCCAGAAAAACGAAATCGAGCGGGACGCTTCGGCGGAATTGGATCAGGGCAAACGCGGCGACGGTCACGGCAATCGCAAACCAGGGAACCCACATTTTGACTTGATCCGTTCGTTTTTTGGTCGCCAACTTGATGGTCTACCGGAGGACCCTGTTGTCATTGTAGTAGCCGGAAAAGGTCCATGATGCTGCTAGTTGGACGGAATTCTTTTTGAATCAATTCCGGCAATCGGACTAATCGGAAAAACGATTATCGCTGCCCCATTTTTTTCATTTGACATAGGCGCCGAACAGGGCGAAATGTTTCTCCAAGTTTCCTGGATTGCTCAATACAGAGAGTTTGTTTCTTCCGATAGCTTTAACTGTCGAGAAATGGCGATCGACATTCTTTTGAATGGATACCATCAAACGTCTTGGAGGACTAACCATGCTTTGTTCATGGTGGAGATATTTTGCTACGGCAGTGGGTGTTGCGGCACTTAGCGGAAGTCTTGCCGTTGCTTCAATGGCCCAGACAAGTCAAGACAAAACCCAGTGGAGTTTCCTGGGACTTGGCTACGAAACGACACCGAGTGTCAACGTTTCCATGGGCAGCCCGAACTTGGATTCGGGATTCTTTTCGGCGGATGCGTTTGTGAATGACGAATGTCCGATTCCGTCGTTTGTCACTCCCGACCAATCGGGAGACCTTCGGCTTGATCCAATTCAAGCACTTGAGATGCCAGTGGATGCGGAGCTGGAAAGCTTTGAGCTCAGCGAATCCTCGATTTCCAGCATCGACGAAGATCCGTCGTTGATCGATGAATTCGCTCCCATGGCATTTCCCAACAACGGATGTGACTATGGCTGTCCGTCCCTGCCAATGACCGCTAACGATTCCCGTGTTGCAAACTCAGAAGAGAATCCGGTTGATTCGGCGAACCTGCAAATTCCGGCACCCTTGATCCGACACTCGATCGAGATGCCCCCGATCGCTCTACCAAACCTCAAGATGGATCTGCCAAATCCATTGAACGCGCGGCTCCTCTCGATGCTCGACGAAGCTGGTCGTCGATTGGCCCACTCGTTTTACTGGGATCACCAGCCGGTCGATTCAGGCGAACCTGGCGACTACGAAACCCTGATTTCCGGACCGGTTCCTCCAGCCGTGCTGGAGCCAAACTGGCCGAATTTCGACGATGCTTCGCATTTGATTGAGTTGGACCCGAATGAAATCCAACGGTCGCATTCGGAATCCAATGTTCCCGAGTTTGATACGCCGCCCGAAATCCAGCCGGTTTTGCCTGAAAACCAACTGGAAACGCCCGAGGATTCTTCGGATGCCATCGAAGATTCCGCGGCGGAAAAGAAGTCGTTGAACGAGCTTTTCGACGCCGATTCGGCGCAGGAAATCTCGATTCAGAGCCCGAGTCCAGCCGGAATGATGCCTCCAAGTAATCCCGCGATTCGTATTCCTGCTTCGGGTCAACGACAAATCAATATCATTTTCCAATTCAATCATTTCAATCAATCCTCGACCATCGAAAGGCAGTCTTCGAATGATCGTATTGTTGGCAGTGGCATCGCACTTCCTGGTCATGTTGCGAAAAACGAAAGCGTTATCAACGAAGCCGAAATCTTCGATCCCGTCGAAGATGATGACGAGTACTGGAACCACTACCGATCATTGAGTGAGTGGATTTCGCTTCCGCTTGTAGAAAACATCAAGCAGGACGCGCCAGCCAGGAATGCATCGCACGCACATCAAATTATCCAACCCGCTCCAATTACCCTCGACGACCTGAAGCAAATCCCGGGAATCGCCAAATCCTGGTACGCCTCCATCTTCCGTTCGGCGTTCTTCTCCGACACGGAGTACTGGGTATCCGAAACGCTGTATGCCATTGAAACGGAGTTGTGTGGAATGGACTTGTTACACGTCTGGAATTTTGTTCGGGACGAGATCGAAGCAGGTCAGGAGCGACTGAAGCGGCTGGAGGAGATTGAGGCTCGGCAAAGGGAAGCCGAACGGCTCCGGTATATTGCTTCGAGGATTCAGCATTTTTCCGACATGCTGGACGACGGAGCCCGGAAATTGAACTTCATGGCCCTGCAAAAGGAAGGCGCCTCATCGGCCAAGAAGCCGACGAAAATCGAAAGCCGCTAATTCGGTTTTCCAGCAAAATCCCTTGATCGGCGTCAGCATCCTCGCGGCCACGAATCGGTTCCTCCCAGATTCGGGCTAGAAAGCTGACGCCGTTTTTCATTTGCCTCGTTTCTGTGCGATTTGGCAGCATCTGTATTGAACCGCAACAAGCCTGAGGAACCCGTTTGATCGATCAACGGTGGCTGACTTTGGTTTTTTTGGGCGAATTCGGGCATTTTCGGTCGATCTGGTTAATCCAACCCGGCTGACAGCTTGATTGGCCCTGTTTTTGCTTAAATTCAACATTCAAGCCCATTTTCGGCGTTTTGAAATTGCCCTTTGGAATCGGCGATTTACCCTTTTGTTTCACGGCAGGTGTTCCAAGAGGATTTGCTCGACGATTCGCCTGTAACGGTTATGTGGCAAAGGCACGTTTTTCTGGGAACGATTGACCGTAATGGTTAGTGGAACCCGGTAAAATTTGTTTTTTAGGTAGCGATTTGAGTTGCCTCAAAATAGAATGTTTCATAGCGTCAAAATTGGGACTTTAGGTCCTTTAAGTTAAGCAAGGCATAGGTTTCGGGTCGAAGTAGACCCTTCCTTTTCATTTAGATCTGCTGGAGTTTTGGTTATGTCCAAACGCAGTTTGTTGGGGGTCACGTCGATTTTGGCTCTCGTTCCTGCACTTTTGTTTGCATTTTGCATCTCGGCCTCGGCTCAGGATGCCGAAAAGGCACGGATGGCCACTTATGACGGCTCGACCGGCGACACGAAATTCGCCTTGGCCATCAAACCCGAATTCAAATCTTCCAAGCCGGTTGCCAGTGAAGTTGTCATTTTTGTTGACACTTCGGCCAGCCAAACTGGAATCTTCCGCGATGACAGCCTGAGTCTCGCCAATGCTCTGATCGAGCTTTTGGGCGACGACGACACGGTTCGTCTTTTCGCTGCGGATCTGGATCCGGTTGAGATGACAGACGGCTTCGTCAAGACTTCTGGCCTCAAGATCGAAAAGGCTTTGGAAAAGCTTGCAGAGCGAACTCCACTGGGAGCAACGGATTTCGTCGCCCTGCTGGACACGGCTTCCAAAAGCTTCAAAGACGCCAAGAAAGCTCACAACGTTATTTACATCGGCGATGGAATCAGTCGAGCCAACCTGGTTGGCAATGACGACTTCGCCAAATTGGCTGACGCACTGGTCGAAAAGCAGATCGTCGTTTCCAGCTTTGCGATTGGCCCAAAACGTGACGTTGAATTCCTTGCTTCGTTGGCAAACCACACGGGTGGCAACATCGCACTTGATAGCGACAAGCTGGCCTCAATCGACAACTCTGCAGCCATGTTGGCTGATACCGTCCACGGCCAGGTTTTCTGGCCACAATCCGTGACCACGACCGAGAACGTTTCTGAAATGTTCCCGAAACAAATGCCTCCACTTCGGTCAGATCGCGACACGGTTGTTATTGGCACGTTGGCAAAACGCGGCCAGGTTGACATCCAAGTTAAAGGCGATGTCGCCAATATTTCAACGGAAATGAAATTTGTTGTCAAAAGCGAAACTTCGAATGAAGACTTCTCGTTCTTGCCAACGTTGATCGACAAAGTCCGAGCCACTGGTGGCATGCCCATGCCGACGGTCGGTTCTGCGGGACTTCGCGAAGCAGCTCGCATCCTGATCGTTGCTTCGGAACAAGCCATCAAGACTGGCGCGAAATTGCTGGTTTACTCGATGATGTTCCAGGAGCAGGACAAAGACGATGACCTGTTGAAACTGATCGGTAAAGAACAGGAAAAACGTCAGGAAGACGAGTTGAACAACCAAGTCAACGCTCAGAAGGCTGAAATCCGACGAATCATCGTCATCGTTGACAACGAATTGACCAAAGCTCGAGCGGAATTCGAAACCGATCCGACGTTGGCAATGGAACGACTGAAAAACACGATGGAAATGGTTGATGCGTCAATCATTCTTCCAGCGGAAACGAAATCAGATCTTCGCCAGAAACTGCAGTCAGGCATCAAGACGGCCAGCACGGCGAAGTACAAGTTCGACGCCAAGGTTGCTGAGTTTGAGCAAAATGAAGCAGCTCGAATCCAGCGGCAGCGATTGCTGAGCGACATCGAGCGTCGCGAATTGCGTTTGGCTCGTTTGGTTGACAACTTCAACTCGCTACTCAACGAACGTAACTACGAAGCAGCGGAAGACGTTGCCATTTCTGGTACGGACCTGGCTCCTGAGTCAGAAGAAGCGAACTCAATTTATGAGTACTCGCAAATCGCGGCGAACTTCGCTCGCGTTTGGCGACTTCGCGAAATTCGTCAGCAGAAATTCCTCGACACGCTTTACGAAGCGGAAAAATCTTACGTGCCCTTTGCTGCGGAACCACCATTGGTGTTCCCAGATCCAGAAGAATGGGCCCGCAAGAAAGCAATGCGAGCCAAGTACCAGAACATCCGTCTCCTCGGTAACGAGAACGACGAAAAGATTCTGCGTGCTTTGGAAGAGCCAACCGACCTCGACTTTGCTGACACCGAATTCAGCAATGTCATTGCAGACATCAATGATCGTCACAAAATCCAGATCTTCCTTGACCAGTCGGCCATCGACGCAGGTTTGGGTGAGGACGATCTTGTCACCATTCGATTCTCGGGTGTGACGCTGCGATCGGCTCTGCGACTGTTCCTGAAGAGATACGACTGCACCTACGTTGTGAAAGACGAAGTTCTGCAGATCATGACGACGGACGAAGCACAAAACCACTTGGTGACCAACGTTTACAACGTCGGTGACCTGGTTGCTCCTAAGTTCAACCGCGTTGGCGGTGGTGGCTTGGGTGGCGGTGGCTTCGGCGGCGGTGGCTTCGGCGGCGGTGGCTTCGGCGGCGGTGGCTTTGGCGGCGGTGGCTTTGGCCAGGGTGGTGGAGGCTTTGGTGGCCTCGGCGGCGGTGGCCCGGGTGGTGCATTTTGCATCCAGGAAAGTCTTGAAGTTGCAACCAAGGCAACCGACGACAAAAAACCAGCTCGCAAGACAGCCAAGAAAATCAATGTCGAACGGAAAGAAGGCGAATCGGCCAAACAGGCTTGGAGCCGCCATCTTTCTCAGAACAAGATCTCTGCAGCTGACATGCGTGAAACCGTTCGCTCGCTTTCTCGCAAGAAGCAACACGCAGAAGTCGTTGCTCTGATTGAATCGGCAATGATCCACAACCAGGATCAGCCTTGGATGTACGACGCGTTGATCATTGCGATGCAAATCAACAACTCTCCAAAGTCGGACATCGAACGAGCAATCATGTCGACCGTCGACTTTAGCGACAACATTGATAACGCAATGTCTGCCGCACTTTATATGAGCAAAAACGGAATGGAAAAACGAGCGATTCGTCTTGCCAAGGACATTTCGCGATCGATTCCAACCCGCCACGAGCCTTACGTTCTCGCATTGAATGCAGCCAAACGATCAAAAGATCGCGAAGGCAAGAAATGGGCTTGCCTTGGCATCCTTGGCCAAGCCTGGCCAGAGAATCGCGAAGTTATTCGCGAAGCATTCCTGACAGCGAAAGCACTCAAGATTGACTTGGAACGCGAAGGCAAAACAGAAGAGCTGACCGCTTTCAACAAATCTCTGGACGCTGCGTTGCACCGCGACTGCATCGTCAAGGTTTCCTGGACCGGTAAAGCGGATCTCGACTTGTTCGTCGAAGAACCCATGGGAACCATCTGCTCGCGTTCGAACCCACGCAGTGTTGCTGGTGGCGTTTGGATGGGCGATGCGTTCTACACCGAAGAAGAAAAAGATGCTGAGATGGCAGAATACTATGTTTTGCCTCAAGGCTTCAAAGGAAACTACAAGCTGTATGTCAAAAAGGTTTGGGGCGAAGTCGCTGGCGGCAAAGTTACCGTCTCGATCTATCGCAACTTCCGAACCAAAGATGAAACCAGTGAAAAACGACAGTTGGAAATTGGCGAAGACGGAACCGTTGTCGGCTTTGCTCTGAAAGACGGTCGTCGCCTCGGCACGATCGACTCGAAGAAAATCGTCGCGATTCCTCGCCAACAAATGGTTAACAACCGAGCTGTCCTTACGCAGTCGCTTTCGGACTATGCCTCCTCTTCGGCGGCAGCTGACTTGCTGCGTGACCGCGGTGGCGAAAATGTTTTCCGTGAGCAACAGATGGTTCGCAACCTGGCTCGACGAGCCATCGGTTACCAGCCACAAGTTTCGCAGATCTTTGAAGGTGCAAACTTGACCGCCAGTGCGACCACGGCAGATCGTTTGTACGTTTTGGTTTCTCCATCTCCACAGTTCAACCAGGTCTCTAACGTCACGACCTTCACCTTCTTCAGTGGTGGGGGCCAGGGCGGTGGTGCTCTCGGTGGCGGTGGCTTCGGTGGCGGTGCTCTCGGTGGCGGTGGCCTCGGTGGTGGTGGCCTCGGCGGTCTCGGCGGCGGTGGCTTCGGCGGCGGCCTCGGTGGTGGTGGCCTCGGCGGCGGCCTCGGTGGCGGTGGCCTCGGTGGCGGTTTGTTCTAAACCCAAACGCAACCAAACTGGATTATCACAAAGCGGCCCAAGCGGCCGCTTTTTTTATGCGCTGGGGCGAATCACCGTCGATTCGGATCGGCGCTACTCAGGCCTGTCCATGTCCCACCTTGGGCATTCAGAGCTGAGTCCTTGGGGACATATCCAATCGCTCTCAGCACGCTGCCAGGCGATTGAGTCAATGGCATTTCAACAACGGGAACCCCGAACAGTTTCGGTCGACCTGGATAAAGTCCCAAAGATCATGCCAATACGATTGTGAGAGGCTGGAACCGGAAAGCCTTAGAAACGTTCCCGAGGCACTTCTTCTGGAAACTGCTCCAAAAGATGCTTCCGCCCCGAGCAAATTCAAAGAATGGAGTGGCGTCTCAACGCCCATACAAACGCCGGAATACGGCAACAAGATTAGCAATGACGAGAATAGCGGATCAGGAATCTGACTTTGATTCGTCAATCGACGAAGAGGAGATTTCGTTTTCAGCCTTTTCCATTTTTTCCATGGCGATTTTCAATTCTTCCCGAATTACAGCCATTTCCGGGGGAGCTTCGATACCCAACCGAACTCCACCGCCTGAGATTCTGACGATGGTGACCGATATTTTGTCACCAATCAGAATCCTTTCGCCTACCTTGCGACTCAGGACAAGCACGATTCATTCCCTTTCAAATGGATTCTTCCTTTGATTTTCGTCTGTCTGCAGCAAGTATTCTTGTTTCAGCTAGTCAGCTATCCCAAAAAACAAAACGAATACCACGAACACTATTTTTTGAGAAATTAAACCGTTTTCTGGCGAAAATCAAGCAACTGAGCCGGGTTCACTCCCACTTTGTCACAAATATTCTGGTGTACAAATTTTCAGTCAACCCAAACGCCGCAGGCAACGTATTTTACCGCCATTCTCGTGAACAACTCGGCATCGAAACTGAGTTCGAATGGCCATACTCCAACTCTTAGGTCGGCTTTGACTTGGACCGAATCATCGCTTCGAGACTATTCCATCCGTCCAGCTGCTCCTGGGTCAACGTCGGCTTGGGTCCCAGGTATCCAAGCTGTTGATTGAGCGTCGCACGGTGACGAACCGATCGCAGCCAACGACGTGTTTCGCGAGGCAGTTTCGGTATCTCATTGACGACCAATCCGGTAACGATTTGCCGATGATGCCGCCTGCGGACATCAAACTTTTTCTTGATGTGGGGCTGGAAGCCTTCTTCGCGAACAACGAACATCACTCGCCGAACAAAGTCTTTCACATCGAACTCAGGTTCGGCAAGTGAAAACGTTATGTCATCGGCGTAGCGTGTGTAGACCGCGTTTGCCAACTCCGCGATTTCCGCCAGCCGCACGTCCATTCGATAAGTTACCAGGTTACTGAGTCGCGGACTGGTCGGAGCACCCTGAGGCAAAGCTCCTTGGTAGGTCGTCAATGAAGTCAGTAACTGGCTGCTTGCCTGGTCCCAACCGATGCCACGAAAGAATGCTTCGACGCGACTTTCTGAGATCGAGGGAAAAAAGTCCTTCAAGTCCAGGCGAATCACAATCGCCTGG
>CAYSXI010000178.1:0-11010 GCA_964434955.1 uncultured Pirellulaceae bacterium | reverse complement strand
AAGATCTTCGCCGCGATACCGTTGATTACCGGCAAAGGAAACATTGCGAACCTTGTAGCGAGGGCCTTCGTCAATGATGTAGCGAATGCTCACCCAGCCATTGTCTCGCTCCACCAACTCACGACCCACGCGAGCATTGAAATACCCGAGACTTCGGTAGTACGCGATGATCCGCGTCTGATCCTGCTGAATCTGATCTCGATTCAAATTTCCGCCGAACACCCAAAGGATGCCTGGTTTGGATTTAATGAAGTGCCGAAGTCGTGCATCGCTTGCGATCTCATTCCCTACGAATTCGGTCCAAAGCACACGCTGCTTCTGATCTTCGTGAATCAAGAAAACAACATTGTTGTCCTCAAGCTCATCGCCTTGAAGAATTTCAACCTGGGTTCGCGGATAGCCTTTTTCGCGATAAAAGTTTTCAAGCCTTTGCCGAGCCATTTTGACTTCGTGAACATCCAATGGCTCGCCTTCTTCAATTCCCGCCTGTTTCTTGAGGTTGAAGTCGTGAATCTGGCGGTTTCCAAGATACTGAACTTTGTTCACAAAACGCCGCTCAATCAACTCGAAAGTGACTTCAACCCCATTGGGAGTCTTGTTCAACAGCGGCCGATTGACCCGAAGAATTTTCTTCATTCGCGAAAGATCTTCAACGTCCTGCTGCAGCTGATCCGGATCGAAAAAACGACCCTTTCGCGTGCGAATATTCTGCATCAACTCATGCGTGGGAATGGTCTTGTTTCCGACCACGGTAATCTTGGAAATCAAATGCCGCGGATCGACTTGATCGGCTGATTTCGACGACTTGTTGGCCGTATTTTCCTGGCTGGAATCTTGGATAAACCCAGGCGGAAAATCCTCCTCACCGGCGTCTTGGTAACGAATTTGCGAGCTTTCGGGCAGCCAGGGAATTGGCCGCTTTTCGTTGTCAGGCAAATTCATCCATTTGCATCCGACAAAACAGGGAACCAAGAGCCCAAGCACGAGGAACGAGTACGGCCAGTTGTCATTTTTCTGAGACATCGCAAGCGTCTTCCTTGACGGATTCGATGAAATAATGGCGACTCCCGACGCCATTCGTTACTGCAATTTCACTGGGAGTTATTAAAGGAATTGGCAAGTGAATGCAAGCCGAATTCCAAACTTGGAGAACTTCGCATTGATCGGCAATCGTACGGAGCCGATTCCGATTCGGTTCACGAAAAAAGCCACCCGCGAAGGTGGCTTTGCTGAATTTCGTTGGCTTTGGAACCGCTTTTCGATTGTCGCCAAGCTTAAGTAAGCGAAACCGTGACGGTTTTTGTCTCGACGTAAGGCTTCAAGCCTTCCTCACCAAGCTCCCGGCCCATTCCTGACATCTTATAACCACCAAAGGGTGCGGCAGCATCGAAGACGTCATAGCAATTGACCCAGACGGTTCCGGCCTTCAGCTCGCTAGCAGTTTTATGAGCTTTCGCGATGTCGCGTGTCCAAACCGCCGCGGCCAATCCGTAGATCGTGTTGTTGGCTCGCTCGATCAATTCCTTCTCGTCCTTGAACGTCAAAACTGACATCACCGGACCGAAAATCTCGTCCGTCGCGATTCGCATATCGTCGGTGACTTTGTCGAACAGGGTTGGCTCAACAAAAAATCCCTTGTCGCCGTGCCTGGTTCCACCCGTCACGAGATCGGCTCCCTGCTCTTTTCCAAGCTCGATGTACTTCATGATCTTGTCGTATTGGTTTTTGTCGACCTGAGGCCCCTGATCCGTTTGTGGATCGAGTGGGTCTCCCAGTTTGCGATGGCGATTCAGTTCTGCCACCTTGGCGACAAATTCCTCGTGGATGTCTTCCTGAACAAACACGCGACTGCCAGCACAACAGCACTGCCCCTGATTAAAGTACAAACCGAAGTGCGACTTCTCTGCCGCCACATCCAGATTGCAATCATTGAAAACAATGTTCGGACTTTTCCCACCCAGCTCAAACGTCAAACGCTTCAACGAATCGGATGCCTCGCGCATGATAATCTGAGCCGTCAGATGCTCACCCGTGAAGGCAACCTTGTCGATTCCTGGATGTTTCACAATCGAACCGCCCGCCGTCGGCCCAAAGCCAGGAACCACATTGATCACTCCATCCGGGAAACCAACTTCTTTTGCCAGCTGAGCCATACGCAAACAAGTCAGTGGCGTCTGTTCCGCCGGCTTCATCACGATCGTGCAACCTGCCGCCAAAGCGGGACCCCATTTCCAGGCGGTCATCAGCATCGGAAAATTCCAGGGAATGATTTGACCGACGACACCTACTGGCTCTTTTCGGGTGTAGGCAAAATAATTTCCGCGAATCGGAATCGTCTGCCCGTGGATTTTGTCCGCAAATCCTGCGTAATACCGCAAGCAATCAATCACCAGTGGTACGTCGGCTGCACGTGAGTCAGAAATCGGCTTCCCATTGTCCAAAGATTCCAACGCCGCAATTTCGTCGAGTTCCTCTTCGATCCGGTCGGCAAGCCGGTACATCAATCGACCACGATCCCGAGCGTCCATCCGCTTCCAAGGTCCCGACTCAAACGCGTTGCGGGCGGCCTTCACTGCCGCATCAATATCCGCCGCATCGCCTTCGGCAACTTCTGCGATTACCTCTTCCGTTGCCGGATTGACCGTGGCAAACGTTTTACCAGAACTGGCAGGAACCCATTCGCCATTGATAAAACACTCGGTCTGTTTTACTTCGGGTTGGGTAGTGACTGTGGCCATGCTTGCCTCCAAGAATAAAAGATCAAAAGATCGGAAGCCGATCCGCATCGATTTTACGAAATTGATTCAACACTTACAAACGTAGAAACGAACGGGCCTCCTCTTCTCGTACCAGGCCGCCTCCCTTCGAGTCCTCCCTTGAACCAGTAACCCAAATCGGAAATCGACTGAACACTTCAATCTGTGCAGCAGCTTCCGGCGTTGGCACAAACACAAAAAGGTCGTTCGCATTCAGTCGGCCCAGATTCAAGTCGCCCCGCAATCGCCATTCTCGCTCCTTGGACCAATCGAACTTTTCGCCGTTCTTGCTCGCCGTATACTTTCGTTGTTGATACCAATTCAATTGAGATTCGCGATTCGCGCCCGGCTCCACGTAAGACACCTTCTGTGCTCCAAGATCCAACAATGTGGATTTCCGCACGGCAATTCCAAATGGGAGGAAATCCCAACGGGCCAAGTGGGACCGAAACGTTCTCAACCGATCCAGCTGATTGATTGGCACTTCGGTGAAGCAACAGACGCATGCGGAAGTAGGCGTCAGTCGATTGGAAGCAACCAATCGCGCGGAAATCAGTATTCGCATTAACGATTCAAGGGGTGACGTCGCATAATTTCGGCTCCCTCGAATCCATTGCCGCCAAAAAGTCGCGTCCGATTGGTTGGCCCAACGCTTTCGCACACCTCTTGTCGTATGACTCACAAAATCGTCAAGACAAATGTCGGCATTCAAACGAACCGTTGTCGATGGCTTCGGCACCGAGCGATTGGAAACCAACGGTGGGGAAATCTTTTTGAATTCCTCTTGAGCCAAGACCCATCCGACCGCACCTTCCCCCAACCAACGGCCAAATTTTTTTGGCCTGCCAACATTGGAAACAAAAACGCGGCGACCGTTGGCAACCAAGTTTTCGTCCAGCCAACGCTCGATATTTCCGGATGGCCGAACGTAAAGGCAACGAATTTCGTGCGCCAATTCAAGCTGAATCTCGTCGATGCTTTTTGAATTCCCCCCAAGCGAAAAGGCTGTCGCAACCGTCAAGTCCTTTCGCTGATCGCGAGCATTCATGAGGCGTATCCATTTCCCTGTTGAGCGCCAGGGATGGATTTCCAGGTGAGGGATTTTGCGCTCGTTACACACCAGGGTCACGATGTCCCACGTCGTCGTCTTCCAGCCAGCTGTGAACATCTGCGTTTTAACGTCGATCTGCAGCATGAAATTTCGCGCTAGCCGCATCCAGTCTCGTGACACCGCTTCCGAACTGGGGATCCGCGAGCTGACCATCGAAACTCGGGTTCGAGATTCCATGAGTGTGTGGTTGGTCATCAGCAACCACGCGCCATTCAGCAATTCCAGTTTGGCGCGCCGAGCGATGAGTTCTTCCAAAAAACGATTTCCTCGCTCGTGAGCCGCCCCGCCTGCAAGTTTTATTTCATCCGTAAACTCAAACGTGGGATGCTGGAGACAATGTCGAATTATCTCGCGGGTCAACGGACCGTTCGATCCGAAAACGTTCAACAACCATTCGTGCAATGAATTCGACATCGCTTTGTCGCTAGTTGCCTCAAGCGTTTTCAATTAAAATGAGTTGATTCTTTATATCACTCTCAGGCGACATGTCTTCAAAGCTTCCCCACCAACGTGACGGCAAAATAAAGCTGGGCTTGCTCATCTCAATCTTTGCCGGCATGGCTTCGATTGCGGTTGTTGGCGGCTGGTTGTTTTCTGACTATTTCGAAGGCGTCCCTGACAACCTCGTGGCTGAATACGTTGGACGCGACTCCTGCATTCAATGCCACGAGACACAGCATGCGTTGTTTGAGGGCTCCCATCACGACAAAGCGATGGATCTTGCGACGGACGAAACGGTTCTCGCGGACTTCAATGACCAAAAATTGAAGCACTATGGAATCGAGTCGCGATTTTTCCGTGACGGAAAACGGTTCATGGTCAACACGGAAGGCCCCGATGGGAAAATGGCCGACTTCGAAGTGAAGTACGTTTTTGGCTACGAACCCTTGCAGCAATACATGGTCGAGATCACGCCTTCGGGCGATGGCGAATCGATTGGCGAAGTCCAGGTGCTTCGACTTTCCTGGGATACGAAAGCCAAGAAATGGTTCTACCTGAAACCGCCCGATGTTGACGAGAAACTGAAACCAGGTGATCCGCTGCATTGGACGGGCATCACACAGAACTGGAACTCGAGCTGCGCTTTCTGCCATTCGACCGACCTCAAGAAAAACTTTGACGTCAATAACGACCGTTTCAATACAACGTTTGCCGAGATCGATGTTAGTTGCGAAGCCTGTCATGGCCCCGGCAGCGTCCATGTCCAGCTCGCCGACAAAAAGAAACTCAATTGGAATCGAAAAGTTGGACTCGGTCTGCACAAACTGAAAACGGAATCCAATTTGGCCCAAGTCGAAACCTGTGCGCCCTGCCATTCGCGTCGGCGAGAAATTGCCGACGGGTATTACGCAGGTTGCAACATCAACGATTATTTTGAAACCAGCTTGATGGCTCCGGGGCTCTATCATTGTGACGGCCAGATCCGGGACGAAGTTTACGTTTATGGCTCCTTCATCCAAAGCAAGATGTACCATCAAAACATCAAATGCACGGATTGCCACGACCCGCATTCACTCAAGCTCAAACACGATGGGAACAAGCTTTGTACGTCCTGTCATCAGCACCCGGCAGCCAAATACGACTCTCCCTCGCACCATTTTCATAAACCGGGCACCCCGGGTTCTTTTTGCGTTGACTGCCATATGCCTGCGACAACGTACATGGCGGTCGACGCGCGGCGCGACCATAGCCTGCGTGTCCCACGGCCCGACTTAAGTCTGACCACCAATGCACCGAACGCTTGTTCCGGTTGCCACTTGGACAAGTCAAAAATCAGTGACGAAAAAACACGCGGCCAGCTGAACCAGTACCTGGATTGGATCATTCAAAAAGATCGCGGCAACAAAGAAATCGAAGCGGAACTACGACGCGTTGACCAACAAATGGTCGACGCGCTCAATCAATGGTTCCCCAATTCCGAAAAGCCGGATCATTACGCGGGCTCGTTTGACAAAGCCTGGAAGGGCACCGACGATTCGACCCCGGAACTGCGGAAATTGGTGACGCGCAAGTCCACGCCCTTCTTTGTTCGGGCCTCTGCCGCAATGCGACTTGCCAACAACCCGGACAAAGTGGCATACGATACGGCCGTCAACGCTCTGGAAGATGAAAACCAACACGTGGTTAAGGCGTCCCTGTTACGTGTGGAAGTCGAGATCACACGAATCATGGGAGTCATCGATAGCATTGATCAACCGAGCCGGCTGCGGGATCGTTTGAACGAGGCATTCGAAAACGTCATCCCGCTTACGGGGCACCAAAGCCTTGGGGTGCGAATTGAAGCGGCTCGCGTGCTGCTCAATATTCCAATGGATTGGCGCCAGCGCTGGTCCAGCGCCGAGCAAAACAAAAGTTTCCAGATTGCCTTTGACGAAATGATCAAGTCGCTCGAGGCGGTCAAGGAACGCGGTTCGGCCCATCGAACATTGGGAAGCATTTACGAAACGGTGGGTGAGATTGAAAAGGCCATCGAACATTATCGAATCGCCATTCGAATCGAAGACCAACTTCAAGGGCCTCGCTGGAATCTGGCGGTCCTGCTGGAGCGTCAAGCCGAACGACTCGCGGTCAACGCCCGACAACTTGGCCAAAATGGATTGCAACAACAGGCTCAGGCCCAAATGCAATCCGCCCAGGAACTGTTGGCGGAAGCCCAGGAGCATCGGAACGATGAGCACGAAATCTTGCTCAATGATCTAAAGGCTTTGGAAGCCGTTGATGCTGACAATGGCGCGTTGGCCAATCTCCATTACATGGCCGGAATGTCTTTTTACCGAAGGAACGAGTTGGACCAAACCGAGGTCCATCTCAATAAAGCCTATGAGCTGATGCCGCGAACCGAACAGTACGTATTGGCCATGGCCACGTTTTATCACGCCCGCCAGGACAAGCCCAAAGCTTTGCGATTCGTTACCGAACTCATTCAAATTAACGGACGCAATCAAGGCTATCGAAACTTAAAAGCTCAGATCGAGCAACTTCGGTGAGTCGATGACTGAAAAGATCAAGATTGCCGGCGTCCAGATGGACGTGAAGATCGGTGAACTCTCTCAAAACCTGAACACCATGATTTCGCACGCGATCCAGGCGGCGGAGCAAGGCGCTGAATTCATCGTTTTCCCTGAGTGCGCGCTAACTGGATATTGCTTTTCGTCATTGGATGAAGCCAAGTCCTATGCGACTTCGCATGATTCCGAATATTTTGAAGCGTTTCGCGAATGCTGTGAAAAGCTCGACGTGCATGTCGTATTAGGATTCCTCGAGGACGCCTCGGAAGGCGTTTTTAACTCGGCGGCTCTGTTGGGGCCCAAGGGTGTGATCGGGATCTATCGCAAAGCTCATTTGCCCTTCCTCGGCGTTGACCGGTTTACCACCCCCGGCAATCGCCCCTTCGAGGTCCTGGAAGTGAACGGCCGAAGCTGCACTTATCGCGTCGGCCTCAATATCTGCTACGACACGTCTTTTCCGGAAACGGCTCGGGTCCTAGCGTTGCAAGGCGCCGACATCATTGCCTTACCCACCAACTGGCCCAAAGGCGCTGATGGAACGGCACGCTATATCGTTAACGCGCGGGCCCTGGAAAATCACGTCTACTTTGTCGCCGTAAATCGAGTGGGAACGGAAAAAGATTTTTCATTTATCGGCCAAAGTCGCATCGTGGATTGCTTTGGGAACGACCTGGCACACGCGGACCACGTCGACGAATCCATTCTCTACGCCGAATTCAATCCGCATCGCGCTCGGAACAAATCGACCATCAACGTGCCCGGCGAATACGAACTTCATCGCCTTGCCGATCGCCGTCCCGATCTTTACGGGCCGCTGGCTGCTGAAAAAGAAGATCAATCATGATTCAAACAACCAATCAGACGAAAACACCGGCAACGCTAACGATTTCCTTTCTCGCTTTCTGGATGGTAACGCAAGGTTTTTGTCACGCCCAAACCCAAGCACAACGAACCCCGTTTGTCGAAAACACTTCGCCCACAAGCGCGACTCCGGAAACCAAATCTTGCCAACCCAAACCGCCCGAATCGGGTTCTACCAAAACCAAGTCAGTTGAACCCAGGACGGTTGAAAACAAGGCTCTCGAAAACAAGGCTCGCAATAACCTTGCGAGAACGTCGAGCGAGTCCTTTGAGGTTCGAGATATTGAGGGTTGGTCCGTCAAGGTCGAGAAGACTTTGCTAAACGAAGAAAAAGACGAAGGGGAGTTGGCGCTAAAGGCACTCGCCAACCATTTGCAGCGCATTAAGTTCATTCTGCCGCAAACCAAATTCGCTCAGTTGCAGAAACTGCCGATCTGGCTCGAGCATGAAAATCAAAAACTGAGCAGCATGCAGTACCATCCGGGTAAGGGCTGGCTAATCAACAACGGCCATGACCCTGCGTTGGCCAAACACGTTCACATTCCGCGTTCATCCGATCTGACGAAGCCCTCCATGTGGGCCAAGCATCCCTATGTCATTCTTCATGAACTGGCCCATGCTTATCACGATCAGGTGTTGGGATTTAATCATCGGGAGATTCGAGAGGTCTTCGATCGAGCCAAAGAAAGTGGCAAATACAATCGGATCCTGGATCATCGAGGCAACCAAGTAAAACATTACGGCATGAACAATGACAAAGAGTTTTTCGCCGAAGCTACCGAAGCTTATTTGGGCGTCAACGATTTTTACCCTTTTGTCCGCGCCGAGATGAAGCAGTTTGATCCCGATTGCTTCAAGCTGATGGAAAAAATCTGGGGCAAAATCCGGTAGGTTTTATTACCCTCGTTTATTGGCTCCGCCTAGCAGTCTCACGCAACCGCACCGCTGATCCCACCCTGCCCCATACAAGCACGAAGCGCGAGCGAGTGGTTCCTCACACAAAACCATACAAGCACGAAGCGCCAGCGAGTGTATCGACAGCCGCGCGGTCTCGTCTTGATTGACACTCACGCACCGCCAACCATACAAGCACGAAGCGCCAGCGAGTGGTTCCAACCCCACCGACAACACAACACGACTGCTCAACCGGCTACGTAATCCCGGCGCGCAAAAAAATGGCGCCTCCGCCAAGATATTCGCAAGACGGCAAAGGCGCCATTCGACGTCTCCAATCGAAGGGGATCGATTGGTCAACGTTTCCATAATGAAGAATAATGAAAGGTGAGGCCTTTGACGCGCCAAAAACGTTTCGGCAGGAAAATGGCCAGGGGCAAGGCTACCATGTTTCCAAAATTGTGTCGTCGAAGGCCTCACGGCCAGCTTGACCAATTCTAAAATTGGCCAGCGTTTGATTTAGAATGCACGCCGCGTACCAAAAGTCGTTTGGCCCAGATAAAAATCTTGAAAAAAATACGATGTCCGTTTTCCCCGAGTTTTTACGCGTAAGAATGGTCAGGCTCCTGTCGCCCGATCAATAATCCATGGCTGTCCTATTCACCTCTCATTTGAAGCGATGTTCAATTCTGCAACGCGGGCGAACAACTTAAGCAAAATTGCACAACTCAGGTTTCGTGCTTCAGAAAGCAACCCATGAGCGAACGGATTTCCAGGATCAGCGAACATCGCCGGAAAATCTTGTTCTCGGTGAACCCGAACGCCGGCAAATCGGACGTGAGTGCAAAAATCGAACAAACTACCCAGATTCTCAAAGCCTCAAATTTCGAATGTGAAATTCATTACGATCTGGAAACGCTTGAGAAGACAGCTTTGGCCTACGACTCGGCTGATCAGTTGAGGACCATTGTTTCGGTGGGCGGTGACGGAACCATATCGTTGCTCGCCGAGAGATTTTCTCCCCGGATTCCGCTGACGATCTTTCCGGCGGGCACCGAAAATCTTTTGGCCAAGTACTTAAACATTGCGGGAGATCCGAAATCGATTGCCGATTTGATTTCCGGTGGCTGGCACTGCTTCCTGGATGCCGGAAAAGCCAATGAAAAAACATTCTTGGTGATGGCGAGTTGCGGATTTGATGCCGACGTGGTTCAACGGCTTCATAGGAACCGTAAAGGAAGAATCCGGCACTTGAGCTGGGCCGGACCAATTCTCGGTGCCGTTGGAAATTACCAATACCCCAAGCTTCGTTACAAGATTGACGATCAAGACTGGGCGACTTCCCGCTGGCTTTTTGTCTTCAATGTTCCTCGCTACGCAATGCAGCTCCCCATAATCGACGACGCAAATCCATTGGATGGCAGCCTGGATTTATGTTCATTCCGAGGTGGTAATCTATTTAACGCTGTGAGATATTTATTGGGTGTGGTGACCAGGCAGCACCGCAAATGGCAAGACACCGAATTCAAGTCGGTTCGTCGAATTCGAATCGAGTCGAAATCCGAAAATGTACCCTACCAGTTGGATGGGGACCCCGGGGGCATGCTTCCGGTTGACATCGAAGTCTTGCCGCGGCATCTAAATGTCGTGGTAAGCCCCGATTGGATTTCGCAACAAGGAATGCAGCGCCCCGAAAATTGACAGAAAGTAATGTGATGGATCACTCACAGCGAAATTCTGACGTCCGCGCACAAATCGCCGATTTTGAATTGGGCACGGAACAGCCGTTGACGGTAATCGCCGGCCCATGCGTGATCGAAAATCACTCCATCACTCACTCGATCGCCGAAAAACTCGCGGAAATCTGCGGCCGCTTGCCGGTGAACTTCGTTTTCAAAGCTTCCTTTGACAAAGCCAACCGTACGAGCCTGAATTCCTTTCGTGGCGTGGGCCTGGAGGAGGGCCTCAAAGTTCTCTCTTCGATTGCGAATGAGTTTGCCTTGCCGGTTACGACGGATATCCATGAAGCAGCTCAAGCGGAAGCCGTTGGCCAGGTCTGTGACGTGATTCAAATTCCTGCTTTTCTGGCCCGTCAAACGGACTTGCTTGTTCAGGCCGCCGCGACCGGGAAAGCCGTCAACGTCAAGAAGGGGCAGTTCATGGCGCCCCAAGATATGCAGCATGTCGTGAATAAGCTTCGCGAATCCGGTTGCCGCAATATTGTATTGACCGAGCGCGGAACGTTTTTTGGTTACGGGCAATTAATCAATGACATGCGATCGCTGGTGACCATGCGCGGTCTGGGAGTCCCTGTCTGCTTTGACGCCACTCACAGTGTTCAACAACCCAGCTCTCAAAACGGTACGACTGGCGGGCAACG
>CAYSXI010000177.1:0-11034 GCA_964434955.1 uncultured Pirellulaceae bacterium | reverse complement strand
CGACGCTCGAATTCGATCCACCATGAATGCCGAAACCGTCCCCGCGAAAATGGCAAACATGGTAAGACCCATGAACATAACAAATACTGCAACAACGCGCCCCGCAATCGTCTTTGGAACAATGGGTGTCGGCTCTCCAGCAAACAGGGTGTAGATGCTAAACCAAAGGGAATTCTCGAAAGAAAACTGTTCATCCTCGGGAATCGCTTCCACACTCGAAGCTGCTGCCTGACTTTCGAAATGCATCATCGCCACGGTGCCAAATAGCACCGATACCACAAGCATGATGCAAACGACAAAAAAATCGATGGAGCCACGACGGAACAAAAACGGGTATTTCGAGCTCAATCGGGTCATCACGCCAAACAGACGGAAAATTCGAATCAGTCGAAGCAACCTCAAACCACGCGCCATGCGCAGTGGTCTCAAAATCGGGATCAGGGCAACAATATCGACCCAGAACTCTCGAAAAAAAGTTTTCTTGGAAGCCGCCGCCCAGAACCGGAGCGCCAACTCAATGGCGAACAAGATCGTGATCGAATCGTTGATCAATCGGATCCAGAAAAACAAACGGCTGTCGTAAAACGAAAGCTCGCCTCCGGCGTAATGCTGCTTGGCCTCGATCGACATTTCGGTCAGTGTCAGGCCGACCGAAACCAAGACGAGAAAACCGACGGTCAGTTCTACCGAAATGTAAGAGAAGAATCGCCGCAGCGCCATCTGGATCGGAGACGGCTTACTAAAGTTGTCGTCTTCGGGAATTCCATTTTTCCGGGGCGGGTTGATCGCCATCACTTACGCCTCCATCACTTCGCGCAAGTGGAAATGGTGCTTCCCAAGTTTCCCGCCATAATTGCCCGCGTGAATCGCCGGGACGCCATCAATACACGCGGCCCGGATCCCAACCGCCATCGCTTTTGCAATCGAATCAAAATCCGCTCCGTCGATGACGATCTCGTAAACGCAATTGGCGCCTGCAACGACCTTTGTTTCCGTGCGGCCCACCAGTGTCGGACAAAATGCGTCGGAAGTCGATGCCTTCAATTTGTTATATCGCGATCCCACTTTGCTACCGCTTCGCACGACTCCGCCCGGAAACGGCATCATGACATCCGGGATCTGGTTGATTGCTTGTACCGCAAGCTTGGCAGCGTTCAAACCGGACGCCCGGTCGACACTCTGGATCAGAAAATTTCCACCGGCGATCCCTCGACTGGCACCCAATGACTCTTCGACCACGAATTCACCATCCATGACCGGGATCCGCCAGAATCGGCGACCGTCGATCAATTTGCTTTTCTGGAACCCGTCACCGAAAAATCGGAGTTGCTTTCCAAGGGGCAGCCGCTCTTCGCCTTCGGCAAGTCCGTCGAAGACGGCCGTGGAGGCACAAGTCATTACCGACTGGCCAATTCGATTTGCGATGGCTTTTCCCAACGATTCGAATGCGAAACCGAAAGCCATGATCTCGCATGCAATCCGTCCATCGATTGATTCAACCGATTCCGGATACTGACTCACACCAATCTCCGCATCGCATGCAATCACGCTCGAGCCATAGCCACAGCATTCGTTGATTGCCGCGTCCAACCAATGACGATCGTCGGCAGAAATAACGAATTTGGTATACTTCATCGAAAAAGCTTCGGCGAACGTATCCTCGATAAACGTGTCATCTATTTTCAATTGACACCTTGAGACTAGGAAAAATCAAACCATGGACGTTATCCATTACAACTCGCAGGCTTGGGATCGACAAGTTGACAAAGGAAACGAATGGACCCAACCCGTATCCGCGGAAACGATTGAACGCGCGAGGCAGGGAGACTGGAAAATCGTATTGACCCCAACTTTGCCGGTTCCCAAAAGCTGGTTTGGTGATCTAAAAGGCAAAAAAGTGCTTTGCCTGGCCAGCGGGGGAGGGCAGCAAGCCCCAATTCTCGCGGCCGCCGGCGCCAATGTTTCCACGCTCGACAATTCGCAAAACCAGTTGAATCGCGACCGCGAAGTGGCCGAACGCGAAGGGCTTTCGATCGACCTGTTTCAGGGTGACATGGCCAAGCTGGACATGTTCGACGAGGCCACTTTCGATCTTGTTTTCAATCCCTGCAGCATCTGCTTTTCGCCAAACCCGCGCCAGGTCTGGAAGGAAGTTGCGAGAGTTCTCAAGACGGGCGGTCGGATGATGACCGGCATATGCAACCCGGTTCTCTACATGATGGACGAAGATGAGATGATTGCTGGACGTCTCAAGGTGCGTCACAAGATTCCCTACTCGGACGAGCGGGACTTGCCGGAGGATCAAAAACAAAGATTCGTCGAGACCGGTGAGCCTTTTGCTTTTGGACACACCCTTGATGACCTTCTCGGCGGAATCACGGCTGCAGGGCTTGCGATTGTCAGAATGTACGAAGACGGTTTTGGCGAATGCGATTATTCGCACTTCAACGAATACATCAAAACCTTCATGGCAGTTGCGGCGGTGAAGCTTCCGAGCGAGTTGCAGTGGGCCGAGTAGCGCCGGGATCAGGCGTGGCAGGTTAGGGCACGGTTAAAATCGCCAGAGCCGGTACAACCGAACTCCCGAGTGACGAAGGCCTTGGCTGAGGGCCTTCGGCCAATCGTTTTACGGAAGCATGTGCAACAATTGAGAGCCGCATTTACGTGCAATCACCCCATCCTGCCATCCAAGCGGCCGGCTCTTGAAATCTGTTGCAATCAAAATCCTGAAGTTCGCAATTTCCTTCGCGATCCTCGCCTACCTTTATTACAAGGCACGCCAGGACGCGAATTTCGATGAATTTGCGCAATCCCCCAAACAGTGGCACTGGGTCGCATTCGGTTTGGCTGCGGGGCTTTCCGCTTGCCTGCTCGGGTTCTACCGATGGTACATTTTGGTCCGAGCTTTGGACGTTCCGATCGGACTGGCAGATGCCATCCGGCTTGGCTTTCTCGGCCATTTGTTCAATCTCATGTCGGTGGGCGTTTTGGGGGGCGATGCCCTGAAAAGCGTTTTCGTTGCCAAGCATGTGGGTGAGAAGAAAACGGAGGCGATCCTCTCGATTTTTGCCGATCGATTCATCGGCCTGGTAACCATGTTCAGCTTTGCAGCGATTGCATTTTCGCTTTGCGATTTTTCCCGATTCGAATCCACCAATCCCAAACATCTTGAAGCCATATTGTTTTGCGGAAAAGTTGTCACCATTTTTTCACTGTTGGGCGTTGGAACTCTTCTGGTTTTTGTTTTGATTCCGAATTTCGCGGAGTCCGGTTTTCTCAAGTCACTGACTCGAATCAAATGGGTCGGCGGCGTTTTTGCCCGATTTTTGAAGGTCATTTCGGCTTATCGAAAGAATCCGATCCCGCTGTTCAACGGAATTGGACTTAGCATCTGTATCAATGTGTTGTTTGCCTGTGCCATATTCGGAGTGGCGGCCGGCCTTTCCGATGCTCACCCAAGTTTCACTCAGCATTTCCTGATTGCTCCCATCGCGATGGTTGCCAACGCGGTTCCCTTGCCTGGCGGCATCGGAGGGATGGAGTTCGCGCTCGATTACTTGTATCGCGGATTCTCCGACGTTGCGTTACCGACCGAACATGGCTTTGTTGTTGCCCTTGGTTTTCGACTGGTCTTGTTGCTGGTTGCAATGATGGGCGTTTTTGTTTACCTGTCCCGGCGTCGCGAAATCAAATCGCTGCAGAAGGAAATTGAGTCGGAAATCTCTTCTCATTCCGCGGGAGAAATCGAGACGGCGCGAACAAATGGCGGCGCCGAATTGACGGGCACGATGGACGCGGCTGCGAACCACAACCAATCAGACGCGGCACAAGATTTCCCGGCAACACCCGCCTGATGGCCGGATCAAAGGCCGAATATTCGTTGCAACCGTCAAGTTCCCTTGGTCGGCTTTTGGTCGAATGCCGAGAAACCGTTTGCATCATTGCCGAAGGGTAAATGAAACCTAGATTTTCATTGACTGACTCCAATGAAAAATCACTTTTTCGCCGTTTGAATTCTCGCGAGCAAACCGATGGCCCAAGGTCTAATTTCCGAAAAATTTCTAACGACTCCTTTGGAAGAAGAAGCGAAACCCGAGCCAACGACGGCAACCGAGCCGCCCAAACGTCGCAAGCCGAATTTGGCGTGGCCAAAGGGCCTGACGGTCATCTGCATTCTGTTTGCATTGATCAGTGTTCTTGGGCTTACGAGCGCGGTCAGCACCACAACGACCATGCTGACCACCAAGCACGAAAAGTCGGACCTAAGTCACATGGGCAATGATTTTCGCGCCCGAAAAATGAAGAAAAAGATCCGCGAGATGGAAGCTCAAGCCATCGCAACGCGAAACAAATACATGCCTTGTTACATCTACCTTGAGGCAACAAAATTTGGCGTTTCAATCGCCTTTGCACTTGGAGTTGCGATGCTGATCGTTCGGCATCCCAAAGCACGAAGATTCGCCTTGATCACCTGTGGCGTCGCCTTGTTCTACCACGTCTCGGCAATTGGCGTCGCCTGCATCTCTTCCGTCGAAGTACTTGGGCCGATTTCTTCGTTTTTTCAAGCCTCAGCGGCGGACCCAAACCTCGCGTCTGATTTGACGGCGGCGGAAAGAGAAGAGCTGGCGACGTCGATGACTCGCACCCTGAGTGGATTCTTCATGGTGGTAATTGGACTGTATTTGCTCACCAAGTTTGTCTTCTACGGCGTCATCATGGCGTACTTCTGCCAAACGGAAATCAAGGAAATGTTTGACGGCCAACTGGAAGGCGAAACGCCTGACGAAGCCTCATTGGAAGCCGCGCCTGCTTAGCAGAGTTAACAACTCCCGATCGTGTCGCCCGGTAGCCAAATCGGGCTCCGGGAACATTTCCCGCACAGAAAGCTTCCCGTGGCCGCCTACCTCGCCTAACCTCGCACTTTCGGCTCTGGTTTCCACGACCGGGCCAGCAGCCTCGTTCTTCTTCCGGTGGTTAGGATTCTGCCGAATTTTTCGCTGGTGTTGCCGCGTTACTGACAAGCTCCAACCGTTTACTCACAAGGTGTTTATGAAAATTTGAGGCGATGGTAAATTGAGGTTATTGGCACAGTCGGCCGCATTTTCATTGCCAAGGACGTATCGACTCTCCTCTTTCCATTTCCCTGGGCTGATTCCGCAACCGTTCTATCCAGTTCGCGTTGTTGATCCATCCAATTTCGAACACAAGCTGACTGCAGGACGAACATACGGATCTCGTCACCAACTGAACTCGCCTTCGTAGTACTACAACAAGATGTTGACTGCAGGCGTTTTTTGACCGGTCCTGTCACCGAAAGGGACGGAGTACGCGCCAACCGCACCTATGGAAATGCTTAAAATTTGTCAAACTAAATCTTTCGGATTCCTGTTGTCAGCCTGTAAGTCGTGACTTCATTGATTGAAAACAAGAAGGTCTATATCGCCGGCCACCGCGGGATGGTTGGTTCGTCCCTCGTCCGTCGATTGGAGTCCGAGCCAATCTCTGAGCTGGTGGTTCGCACAAGCTCAGAACTGGACCTTCGTGATCAGGCAGCAACCAATCAGTTTTTTCATGACGAACGTCCGCAAGTAGTCATTTTCGCCGCAGCGAAAGTCGGCGGCATTTACGCAAACAAGACATATCCAGCGGAATTCATTTACGACAACCTAGCGACTGCTAGCAACTGTATTCACGCGGCGTACGAAAATGGCTGCGAACGACTCTTGTTCCTGGGAAGCACTTGCATCTATCCGCGAATGGCACCGCAGCCAATTCCTGAAGACAGTCTTTTGACAGGCCCTTTGGAATCGACGAACGAAGCGTATGCCATTGCAAAGATCGCCGGCTTGAAAATGTGTCAGTTTTACCGGCAACAATACGGAAAACTTTTTCATTCCGCGATGCCAACCAATCTTTATGGGCCGGGTGACAATTACCACCCCGAGAATTCCCATGTGCTTCCGGCATTGATCCGTCGCATCCATGAGGCAAAAGTCGAATCGTCTCCAGAAGTCGTCATATGGGGCTCTGGGCAGCCCCGGCGAGAATTTTTACATGTGGATGACTTGGCTGAGGCAATGTTGCACTTGGTGAATTTGGAAGATCCGCCTAACCTAGTGAATGTTGGTACTGGTGAAGACATCGCAATTCAGGACCTTGCACGCTTGGTTGCTGAGATTGTTGGCTACGAAGGTCAAGTTACGAACGACCTTTCCAAGCCGGACGGAACGCCCGTCAAGAAGACAGACATCACCATGATTCGAAACACCGGCTGGGAGCCAACGATTGGCTTGCGAGAAGGAATCGAACGAACGTACCAGGACTTTACGAAGGAATACAATTTAGATTGTCTCAGGGAGGCTTGATCGGACATGACCAAGAAAGCACTGATCACCGGGATTACTGGCCAGGACGGCTCTTACCTTGCCGAACTTCTTTTGGAAAAAGGTTATGAGGTACACGGGATCGTTCGTCGTGCGAGCACGTTCAACACGGAACGTTTGGATCACATTTATGTTGACCCGCACGTGATTGACGCCAGATTTTTCCTTCACTACGGCGATTTAACCGACGGCCAAAATATCACGAATCTTGTTTTGGATATCCAGCCTGACGAGATTTACAATCTTGGCGCTCAAAGTCATGTACGCGTTTCATTTGATTCGCCTGCCTACACGCTTCAGGCGACTGGCGTTGGCGCCTTGAATGTTCTGGAAGCCGCTCGACAGCTGAACAAGACGAAGCAGGTCCGAGTCTACCAGGCCTCTTCTTCTGAGATGTTTGGGGACGTTATTGAGACCCCGCAAACCGAAGCCACTCCCTTCCGACCACAAAGCCCTTACGCTTGTGCCAAGGTTTATGCGTTCCATCAAACCGTCAATTATCGTCATGCCTATGACATGTTTGCGGTCAATGGGATCTTGTTTAATCACGAGTCGCCACGACGCGGTGAGACTTTTGTAACTCGCAAGATCACCCGCGCCGCAACACGAATCAAACTGGGCCTGCAGGATCGAGTATTTCTCGGGAACCTGGATGCCAAACGTGACTGGGGCTACGCCAAGGATTATGTCGAAGGCATGTGGCTAATGCTCCAACACGATGAGCCAACCGATTTTGTACTTTCGACGAACGAAACCTATTCGATTCGACAGTTCCTTGATTTTTCCTTCAATCATTTGGGGGTCGAAGACTGGTCAGACTACGTTGAAATTGATCCACGATACTTCCGGCCAACGGAAGTTAACTTGCTGTTAGGCGATTACAGCAAAGCCAAAGAACTTCTCGGTTGGGAACCAAAAGTTTCCTGCAAAGAACTGGCTGAGATTATGGTCGACCATGACTTGGAACTCGCCAAACAGGAAGCCACGCAAAAAAGCCTGTCGGAACTGTAAGACAAATACGGCTGTAGCAGGTCAAATTAATTGCCGGAAAAGTCCGGCGCTGCTCGAAAACGAATCGAATCTTCTCTACCGGGAGATTCGATCTTCGAGCCTTCCTAATGAACGATCATTCAAACCGCGAATTGGACGAAACGACCATTACCACGGCTCGGGTTGATGTTTGAATTGGCCCCTAGCCAAGTCGGATGGTCTTACGCTTTCGATTTGTCCTTCACAAAAGCAACGGCGCGGCCCGGCCCAACAACTACCCCATGCTATTTTAATGATCGCTATTCCGATCCTCAAAAATTACCCGCACAACAAATCAGCGGTTTGATCCCAAATTCAATCGGGCTCCATCTACCGGACGGCCAAGTCGAAGCGGAAACCAATCCAGATGACAGCCAATTTGAATCGCGATATCCAGCGGATCGACAATAAAAGGGCGTAGGCCAAGCCGAGAAAAAAAAATTGCCCGAAATCGTTTCGATTATCGTACCGCTTTTTAATCGTCAATCGCTGGTTGAAGAGACCATTCGCTCCGTGAAGCAGCAGACGTACGGACACTGGGAATTGCTAATGGTCGACGATGGCTCAACTGACCAAAGCCTGGAAGTTGCCAAGCGATCTGCGGCCGATGATAACCGGATTCAGATCTGGCGGCGTCAATCCTCCGTCAAGGGCGCGCCGGCCTGCCGCAATGAGGGTCTCAATCGTGCCAGCGGCCAGTGGGCCATTTTCTTGGACTCCGACGACCTGCTTTCCAGAGAATGCCTTGAAGCCCGGCTCAAGTTTGCCCAAGAAAATCCGGGACGCGATTTTTACGTATTTCCAACCGAACTTTTCAAGAAGACTCCCGGTGACCTTTCCCAGGTCTGGTTCCGCCCCGCGGACGATCAATTGGCTGCATTCTTGCTCAAACCTTCATGGCAAACCACGTCGTCATTTTGGCCGATCCAGTCAATCAGGAAGCTCAAAGGCTTTCGCGAGGATCTGCTTTCCTGGCAAGACTGGGAATTGCACGTTCGCGCCATCGCCAAGCAAATGACATTTGGCATGTGCCACGGTGAGGCCGACAATTTTTGCCGCCGGGGCTTGGCAACAAGAATAAGCATTCGCGCGGAGCGCGACAAACGACATCTGGAAAATCGGCAATTGCTTTTCCGTGACATTCATCAACTTCTTGTCGATGAGAATGCCTACAACGACCTCCGTCGAAAAAACTTTCGGATTCAATGTTCGCGACTTGGTGTCAAAATGATTCGCTCCGGATTTAGCGAAATGGTCGGCCCATGGCTGAACGCAATGGTCGATGCTGGAATCATTGAAGCGGACAAGCTCGCCATCATCGACAAGCAGATTAAAGAGGAATCTCGCTTGACCCTTCGGCAGCGAATCCAGGAATGGAAACTGAAAATGGTTTCCTGGATGAGTCGAGGCTAGAACATCCAATGAATCAAACAAGCGAAATGACCGACAAAATTTCCGTCATCATTCCCGCCTACAATGCGGAAAAGACCATTTCGGCCACCGTGGAAAGCGTTCTCAAACAGACGTTGCCGCCGTATGAAGTGATTGTCGTCAACGATGGATCCAAAGATCGAACGCAGGAAATTGTCGAAGCGATGGGTGAGAGGGTGATCCTAATCAACCAGTCGAATTCAGGAGTGAGCGCGGCAAGAAACAACGGGCTCGCACACGCGGAAGGTGAGTGGGTTGCGTTTCTTGACTCCGATGACGTCTGGCATCCAACCAAGCTCCAAAAGCAAGCTGATTTTCTCCTTGAACATGCAGATTTGCATTGGTGTGCGACCCGATTTTATCGCTGTGCCGTTAGCGAAAAATCCTTGTCACGAGACCACGCCCACCCCAAATCGATATCGCATGAAAATCGAGTCATTGATGCCTTCGATTCGTTGTCGGGACAAACGGCAGTTTGGATAGGAACCATTTTGGTTCGAAAGTCCCTCGTTGAAAAAGTTGGAGCTTTTTGCGAGGAGCTTGCCAGCCCGGCCGACAACGACTTGTGGATTCGCGTCGCCCTGGAGCAGCCACAACTGGGCTTCATCGGTGAACCGCTGGCGGACTACATGATTTATCCCGAAAGTATGTCAGGCCAGGCGTCTCGGAAGATCAAACCGGAACGCTTCACCTTTTATCGCCGCTTGGCCGACTTGATCGAAAACGCCCCGGCCAAGCACCGAGAGGGCTGCAAGAAATTTTATGACCGAAGTGTTGGCATTTATCTGTTCAATCTAGCCAGGGCTGGTCAGGTTACCCAAAGCCGTGAATTGATGGCGTGGCTGAAAGAGAATCGGATGCGAATCCCCGGTTGGCGATACCGCTGGCCAATGTGGCTGCCAACTTCACTGATCGGGATTTTCCGGTCCGGGTGGCAAAAGCTGAAACCGGGCCGAAGGAATTCGGAATAATTGGAATCAAACTGACAAATTGGCTTCCGAATATGCCTGGAACCGAATAAAGCTGTATCGAATTCTTGGTTGATCGGGTACAAAACGATCAGTGGGATCTTTTGATTAGCTCGATAGTTTCCGTGGCGACCAACGACACATGAACCGGCGAAAATCTGCATTACTGTTTGCGTTTCTCGGGTTTGTCAGCCTTGGCATGTACACCATTGCCCCGGACGAACCCGAAAAGCTGTTCATCAACAGCTGCCTCGTCCTTGCATTGTTCGTGCTGCTGATGGTGGGAGTTGTCAAGCTCCAGGAAAAACGCCCGATTAACTGGATCACTCCAGACGTCCTTTTCGCCCTCTCTTTTTCCGTCATCCATTACACTTATCTGACTTATTGGACTTTTGGGTTCTTTGGCAACGAGACGGAAATCTGGTTTTTCAGACACGCTCACTGTCCTCACACCGTCGCCAAGACCACTGTCATGACGGTGAGTTGCCTCTGCGCGTTTTTGACCGGTTTCTATGCGTTTGGGAAATCGCGCCAGAAATCAGCACTTTTTGATGCACCGTTAAATATGATGACTCGGAAGAATTGGGGGCTGCTCGGCAAGTCGCTGGTTCGAGTTGGTTTCCTCATGTTTTTGGCCTATGTCTTCATTGTTGGCCCCAGCGTGGTTTTCGGGAGTTATATCGGGACCGACGTTCACGGCTTGCGAGCCAACATCGTATTTCAGATTGGCCAGGTGACGTTGGGAGCTGGAATTGCGACGTGTATTATCGCTCGCCAGCGATTGTCGAAACGAAGATGGGGATTCTCGCCGATTGATGTCGTGCTTACGATCGTCGCCCTGATTGCGATTGGTTTTCATGGCGACCGCTCGACTTTGATGTTCGTTGCCTTTTGCGGTCTGTTCGCCTATGCGGAATACTTCAAACCGGTGGCATTCAAGCGGGCCTTAGTCGGAGGAATCGGTTGCATTATTGTATTGGGCTTGATTTTCACCATTCGTGGAGTTGGGCAACAGGACGCCGAGTGGAATCCCGTTAAAACGATCAATACCGCACTTCTAAATTTTGGCGGAAGTAGTCTTTGTGCATACGTTGCCGTGGATCATGTTCCTGAAAACCATGATTACTATTATGGTCGCATGCAGGTTTCTCAGGCTGCGGGTGTTGTGCCTTTTGGCCGCAGATTGTTCCAACTATCCAACACAAAAGACACAAGTAGCTCGC
>CAYSXI010000176.1:0-11065 GCA_964434955.1 uncultured Pirellulaceae bacterium | reverse complement strand
TCCTGGGTCTGTTGCTAGGTAGCGTCTGGAAGTCCCTTTGTGCCCTACTCTTGTTGGCAATTCAAAGTTCATTTTACGGACCGGCCAAGTTTGGAGTGATTCCTGACGTGGTTGGGCAAAAACGCCTGAGCCAGGCAAACGGACTCATTAATGCGATTAGCAACGTCGCCGTGATCATTGGCTCTCTCGCCGCTGGGCCGCTGGCTGACCTTTACTATCCGACGATACCTGCGAAAGACCTGGCGGTCGCTGAAGCAAAAGAAAAAGCGGAATCCATCAACCGGGCGAACGCCGAAGCCCAAACAACGGCAAAGAAGCAAACGGAAGAAAATAGAAAAACAGGTGCAAAAGAGAAAACGAAGGGCAAGGAGCCCGCGCAAACAAAAGGCCAGCAGAGCGAAGCTGATTCGCCGACTGAAACGGGACTGGTCGTGGACCCAAATAAGAAGCCAAATCGATTGCCAATCGGGCTCGCGCTGGTGCTTGTTAGTGTTCTTGGACTTGGTGCAGCGCTGATGATGCCGAAGATGGATCCGGTCGATCCGAAGCTGAAACTATCGGCCAACTTTTTTGCACCCCATATGCAGACATTTCGCGATGCCAACCGGCCTTTGATGGTGGTGATGTTTTCCTGGTCCGGATTCTATTTGATCGGAGCCCTTGCACTGCTGTTGCTTCCCGACTTCCGCTCGGTTCTGCAAATCAGCAATACGGAAATAACGAATCTCATGGGGCTTTTGGCGATCGCTATCGTGGTCGGAAGTTTTGCCGTTGGGATTGCCTCGGGAAAAACCATTCGTCCTTACTTTGCGTTGGCCGGAGCCGTGGGGATGACGTTGTGTTTCACCGCCATGGGAATGATGGGCAAATTTGGTTTGCCTGAGATGACCTACAACATTCTCGGTGGTTTGGTTTTCTTCGTCGGCTTCTTCGCGGGCTTTTACATCGTACCGCTGCAATCGCTTCTCCAGTATCTCTCGCCAAGCAACGAAAGGGGCCGGTTTTTTGGAACGGCGAACGCGCTTTCGTTCGTTTTCATATCGGCGGCCGGGTTGCTGTATTTCGGTGTCCGGAATCTCGGCGTGCCAGCTGAACGCGTGCCTTTGATCTGTGCCGGGTTGGCCCTGGTCGGAACGATCGTCGGATTTCTGGAACTCAACCGTATCATGAAAGCCCAAACCGGCAGAGCAATCGTTCTTGAGAATACGAGCGAAGGGTCGCAGGCCAAACCTTCCGATCCGCTGGCGGACGAGACTGTCGAGCAACGCAACTGAACGGATGTCCGTGGAAATCACCGGTGATGTTGCCTGAATGCAATCGGGCAAATACGTTGGAGCGATGTCGCTTGAATGTGCACTCGCTATCAGAAAAATCTCGCTGCCCAACGCTTTAATCCCGTGGTATGCGTCGTCGGTTAACAGCCAAAATTGCTTTTATGGATCAAAAAAAACAAGCTTTTGGTTTCCAAAATATTTCTTTGAATTTGTGAATCTGAATCGTTCAAACCGGCGAAAAGCTGATCATGAAGCGCTTCTCGGGCGGGCAGATTTGCGAGATGAAAAAGCTCCATCGCAAACTTGCCCGCGTTTTACGACTCAAAACTTTGAAATGATTCAGGACTATTGAAAATGAAGAACTCAATCGTAGTTGCCGTTGCCGTTGTTGCCACCGTATTCGTTGCTAACCAGTCGTTTGCTCAGAACTGCAAGAACAGCCAAAAGCATACCGTCGCGACTTCAGCTCCCGCGACTCCAGAAAAAGACATCGTTGACACTGCTGTATCTGCCGGTTCGTTCAAGACTTTGGTTGCAGCAGTCAAAGCAGCTGGCCTCGTTGAAGCTTTGAAAGGCGACGGTCCATTCACCGTTTTCGCTCCAACCGACGAAGCATTCGCGAAATTGCCGAAAGGTACCGTTGAAGCATTGCTCAAGCCAGAGAACAAAGACAAACTTGTTGCCATCTTGAAGTACCACGTTGTGAGTGGAAAAGTGATGGCTGGCGATGTCATCAAGGTCGGCGAAGCGAAGACGCTTCAAGGCTCAAAAGCGACTTTCGGTCTCAAGATCGACGGCGCAAACATTATCAAAACTGACATCGGATGCTCTAATGGTGTCATCCACGTTATCGATGCGGTTATTCTTCCCAAGAAGTAAAACGATTCGAACCGATTTGAGATGATGAGTCAGATGACTTTACTCGAGCAAATCGCCTCAGGGCAAACGTCCGCCGTCAGCGAGTTTATTGATCGCTACGGCGGACTTGTTTGGTCCTTGGCGCGACGATTCACCAAGACCAACGCCGATGCCGAAGATGCCGTTCAGGAGATCTTCCTGGACCTCTGGAAGAGTGCAAAAAACTTTAAGCCAGATGTCGCATCCGAAACCACCTTCACGGCAATGGTGGCTCGACGTCGACTCATTGATCGTCAACGCGGCAAAAAAGTAGATGTCGAAGAAGCGGTCGAGCTCGACCGAATCACGGCCGCCCAGGGCAATGTTTCCGAGACGGTTGCCGTTGCGGAGGAAGCAGATCGAGCGAAGCAGCTTTTGGACAGTCTGCCTGACGACCAAAGCCGAGCGATCAAGCTTTCAATTTTTGATGGGCTGAGTCACTCTCAAATCGCTGAACTCACGGGGCTCTCTCTGGGCACAGTCAAGTCTTATATCCGACGCGGATTAATCAAACTGCGAGAGCAAATTGGATTCGATACTGTCCTTTCGGGGAAAGGAGCGGTCCAATGAACAAAGCTTACTCCAACGAGAGATACCTCGAACTTTTGGCGGATCGCGCGATTGCCGGTCTCGACGATCATCAGGCATCTGAACTTCAGCAGCTGTTCCAGGAACATTCCATCGAAGACGATTTGTCTTTCGACTTGACGGCGGCGGCGATAGATCTTGCCGTAGGTCAGGAGGCGAACGAGGGACTGCCGAGTCATTTGCGATCTCAGGTCATGGAGAGTGCGAAGGCGACGATGTTGACGGATCAATCCGCCGACGCAATTCGTATGCAAGCGGTTGATCCGGCTCCGGAAAAGTCATTGCACCATGATCGACTTGAATCCGGCAAGCCGCCGTTTTCGAGGCGGGATTTGCTCTGGGGAGTCACGCTCGCCGCGAGTCTGCTCCTCGTTTTGATTGCCTGGTGGCCAAGCAAGCCCACCGATTCGAATCAGGAGATCACTCTGACAGCAGCGAAACTTCGTGAGCGGTGGCAAACTGCACCTCCCAACGACCTGGTCAAAGTCAAATGGGCATCGCCCGATAAATCTTTGCAGGGCGAGTTGGGCGAGGTCGCCTGGAGCGATGACCTGCAGCAGGGTTATATGACCTTCACCGGCTTGAAACCAAACGATCCGACGAAAGAGCAGTACCAGCTCTGGATATTCGACAAGAATCGCGACGAAAAGTATCCTGTCGATGGCGGGGTGTTTGACGTGGATCAAGAGACTGGCGAAACGATTGTGATGATCGATCAGAAAATCAAGGTCGACACGGCAACGTTGTTTGCGATCACCGTGGAGAAGCCAGGAGGGGTCGTGGTTTCATCGCGTGAACGCTTGCCTCTGATCGCACCTGTGAATCAACCTTGATACGGATTCGAGCTTCGGATGAAGTTTGAGTTTGGCAATTATCATCCTCGCGGAAGCGTGCTAGACTAGAAATGTTGAGTGGCGTATCGGGTTTCCGCCCGGTAGGCCATTCTCTGTTTCCTGGTCTTTCTTTCCCGCAGGTTGAAGATGGCGAAGACGCGAGCAAATTTTGTCCGCAAGTATCTTTGGCGATATATTTTCATCGCCCTCGTCGGTTTCGGTTGGGCAATCTACTGTGCCTACGATGGCTTCTACGCTTACCCAAAGAAGCTAGTCTACTCGGAAGCCTATTTCGGTATTGAGACGGAAGATCCGAACGATGACGGGGAGCGAAATAAAATATGGAAGAAACTGGTTGAGGAAAAAGTAAGTGCCGGCGAATGGCCGAAGAAGCTCGTTGAGGAAACCGAGAACAACGTTTACCCCAAAAAAGAGCCGAAGAAGATCAAACAGGGGATCTACTTTTCGATCGGCACCGGAGCTTTGGCTTTGATCTTTGCCATCCCGAATCTCCTGCTCTGGTTCACCAATGCACGTTCGTGGATCGAGTTGGATGGGAAATTTCTGACCACCAGTTGGGGGCAGTCATTTGACTTGGCCAGCGTGAAAGTCATCAACAAGAATCGATGGGAGAAAAAAGGCATCTGCGTCATTGAATATGACGAGAAGGGAAGCAAACGCATTTTTGTTCTTGACGATTTCAAATATGACCGCGAGCCCTGTGGCATCATCTTGCGAGCGATGGAAGACGTTGCCGGCAAAGACAAGATCTTGGGCGGCAAGCCGGAATCCGATGGCAAACCAGCATCCGACGCCTCAAGCGCAGATTCGTCAGACGATTAAATCCGGGTTCATTTGAACCGCAGCAATTTCGTTATCGGGAAAGAATCTCCGCTAGCGCGATTTGCAGGATGATGCAGCTGATGAATCCAACAAGAATGATCTTTCCTTTTGCGGTCCATCGTCGCTTAACGAAAGCATTTTGATTCGTGAACATCTCGGACTCCAGTGAAACAGTTGGGCTCGTTCGGGAAATCTTGGATCCAGCGGTCAATCGAATTGGGTAATATTTTCGTTTTCGACCGGTAACGATTTCCAACCTGAATCAAAGTCGGGATTTGGCAAACCTTTTGGGTTAGGCCAGGTTCAACGATCGGATCATTGATCGGTTGAAAGTGTTTCGACCATTGCCTGGGAAACTAGCAACTGATGCTCGAGATCGACTTCGGAGATTCTCGTTTGTTGGAGCGTATCAAGGGATGACTTCAACTGAAGAAAGCTGGCGGTTCCCGCCTGGAAGGCTTTTTGGACAAGCGCCTCATTCTGCTTCGCTTTTGCGAGGACGGAACCGCGAAGTCGTTTCAGCTGTCGACGGACGGCCTGTTGGTTGCCAAGGGCCGTCGCCAGATTGGTACGAAGCTGTCGGCGAATGACGTTGCGATTCTCAAGGGACGTTTGCAGATCCGCTCGGGCCGCTCGAATCGCGCCTGACTTTCGATCGTTCACTTGAAGCGGAATGCCAAGTTGAAAGCCGGCAAAGATGTGCTCGCTTTCCATGTCGTAGTTGATGTTCGATTGAATCTGATAGTCGGGAATCCGCATTGCTTCCGCAATTCCAATCTGATGTCGGCGTTGTTCGGTGATCGCGTCGGCTTGAACCAGTTGCGGATGCGAAGCGAGCAATTGCCGTTCAATTTCCTGATGTTGATTTTCATTAACCGATGAAACGGCGGATTGCCAATGGAATTCGATCGAAGCAGCAGGTTTGCTCGAGTCTTGTTCTCGTCCCAGTCGCGTTTCCAGTCGTTTTTGTACGGCGTGCAATCGTGAATCCAGCGCGACAATTCCTTGACGCTGCTTTTCGATTTCAAGATCAATATTGCTGACTGTGAAGGGAGCGATATCGCCAGCCGCAACCAGTTTTTCCGCGATTCCGCGAATCGAAGTTAACGACTCGATGTAATTGAGTACCAGCGTTTTCTCTCGTTGGATTCTCGCGAGTAGCAAAAAGTCCAGTGTCACCGAGCGTGCGAGCCGAAGTTGGCGGACTTCCGACTGCAATCGCAAGCTTCGGATCTGCTGCTCGAACGCTTTCCCCCTCAGTTGGAATCGTTGGTTGCGGACAATGTTTCGCGAGATGTAGGCGCCGTGCTGGCCTCCGTTTCCTTCATTGAAGATTTCGTTCGCGATGATTCCAACTTGAGGGTTCGGACGCCGCGTCTGCTGAATTTTCTGTCCCTGTGCCGACTCGATCTGCCACTGAATTTTTCGCAGAGCAGGATCATTTTCGATTGCGATTTCGACGGCCCGATCAAGATTCAGGGCCGAAGCCGTTTCGCCGGATTTCTCGCTTGCCTGGGTTTGCGCATCAGCTTGACGCTCGCCCAAGCCCGGCGCGAATACCAACGCAGCCAGCAGAACGGCCAGGTAGATCCGAGATTTGATTACGGGGAAAATAATGTTGTGGCTCCAAGA
Organism: uncultured Pirellulaceae bacterium; assembly: GCA_964434955.1. GTDB lineage: Bacteria > Planctomycetota > Planctomycetia > Pirellulales > Pirellulaceae > JANQLU01. The sequence continues at coordinate 4,998 of CAYSXI010000176.1, read as the reverse complement.
CACAGTGGATGCGACAGATTCACGACCGGTCCACGGGTGTGAAACTTGGGTGGTTTTGCCGCTCATCATGATCATTCGGACAGGATCGTAACGATTCTGAAGTGAGAATCGCATTTGGTAAAACAGTCCGCTTGTGACGATTTCAACGATTTTTGGTGGCTCTTTGATATTTGGTGTCCCGATTTGGTTTGGCAAAGAATAACGATTAGTTAAAATATCAGGGTCCTGCTTCTCGAGACATTCATGAACCATTTCGTTTCCATTTTCTGCCTGATCGGCTTCGTGTACCAGCTTGGTGCATCGACTTGCGGTTGCCTGGAAGGAAACTACTGGCATCAGGCACTGGTCACCACCGGCTCGGGCCTTGGAATGGTTCAACAAGAGAATGGTTCCGATGGCTTCGCCTCACATGGCCACTGGCATGATCATGGAGGCGGCGGGCACTACCATTTCGGCGATCTGGGGCCCTCCGTCGATTCTTCGTCTGACGGCGAACCTGCCGAAGATGACCACCGACACGACTGCGAATGCGATTGTCACCTGGTCTATTGGGTGACGAAGAACTTTGTTGTTGAAGGCTCATCTGGCGACCGCTCTTTGATTTCCCATGTCGAACCAACGTGTTCGGTTCCCGAAGCACCTGGGATCATTTTTGCGAAAACGGAATCGCCGCCGATTCGATTTGACAGGACGGCTGCGCGCGCCAAGCTCGGCGTTTTCTTGCTTTGAATTCGAATTCTGAATTTCGAATTCCATTTGCCGCAACTGTGGCACTCTTAAGCAAAGAAGTTTGACATGTTGAAACAAAAGCTGATGCTGCCCTTGGCGGCCATTTGCGTTCTTGGTGTTGGTATCGCGATTGGCTTGCTCATTCCCTTCAACACGATGCGAAACGTGATCGCATCGTCCTGGGCAAACGCAAACAAGGAAGCGGGAGATCCCCACGACGACGAAGCGGACCATTCGGAAGAAGAAATCGTCGCGCTAACGGAGGCAGCCTACGATGGGCTTGGCGTATTTGTGGGCGTTGCCAAGAAAGGCGAGTACCGGGCCAGCTATGATATTCCGGCAGTCGTCGGCGAAATGCCGGGTGTCAGCCAATTGCACGTCGGAACTCGGTTCGAAGGGCTCCTGCGAAAGGTCTTTGTTCTTCAAGGGCAATCGGTGAAGCCGGGTGACAAGCTTTGTGAGATCGAGCTAACCAGCGAGTCGCTGGCACTGGCGCAAACCGAATTCCTTGAGGCCTGGCAGAACATTGCAATCGTCAACTCGGAAATCGCACGGATCGATCCATTCATCAAGCAGGGCGTGATGCCACAGAAGCGTCTGATTGAATTGGAATACGAGAAGAAACGCCTGGAAGCTCGGGCCAGATCGAAGTCTCAGGAGTTGGTGATTCGCGGATTGACACAAAAGCAAATCGAGTCGATCAAGCAAAACAAAGAATTGATTCGACGGGTGACGATTTTTGTTCCACATGAACTCGTGCCGCCGCAAGCTGGTGGAAATCAGGTTCCCGAGACAGAACAGAGTTTTATTATCGGAGCGCTCAAAGCGACAACGGGAACGGTCGTCAAAACGGGCGATCACATTGTTGAACTGGAGTATCACCAACGGCTGGTCGTGGTGGGACATGCCTTTGAAAGCGACTTGCCTTCGATCCGCCAAGCCGTCCAGTCGCAAAGCGAGATCTCCATATTCGTTGGCACAGGCCAAAATGAGTTTCGACTTGAAAATCAGCGAATCGCTTTTGTCGCCAACCATGCGGACCCTGAATCAAGCACCTTTCCGTTTTACATCTACATCGACAATGAAAAAATCGGCGAGGATCAGCGATCGCATTTTGTTCAATGGCGTTGGAAGCCCGGGCAGCGGGCGCACGTCGCGATCCCAAGCAAGCAATTCAAGGATGTGATCGTATTGCCTCGCCAGGCCGTGGCGGTCGACGGCGTCCGTTACTTGGCCTTCCGCCGACATGAACACGAAGAAGAACATGACGAAAGTGTTCCCCATGAACACATGATGGAGTTTGAGGCAGTTGATCTGGTGGTTTTGCACATGGATCAAAAGAAAGTCGTCATCGAGGCAAATGGCGACTTGAAACCGGGGGAAGTCATCGCCGTCAACAAGGCGACCGAGCTTCTGTTCGGCCTGCAAAACAGTTCGGGTGATGGCGGGCATCATCACCATCACTAGACCAGACAACTTTCATCGATCGATCAAAACATGCTCAATTCCATAATCAAATTCGCGCTGAACAGTCGACTTCTGGTGGTCGTCGCAGCCATCGGTCTGATCGTTTACGGGCTAATCTCATCCCGTTCTTTAACGATTGACGTGCTTCCCGAGATCACGCGTCCGCGAGTCGCAATCATTACCGAGTGTCCAGGGCTTTCGCCTGAAGAAGTCGAGTTACTCGTCACCTTTCCCTTGGAATCGGCGTTGAATGGCGGCAACGGCGTCCAAAACATTCGAAGTTCCTCGGACATTGGGCTTTCGGTGATTCAGGTCGAGTTCGATTGGAATCAGGACGTCTACCAAGCGCGACAGGTTGTCCAGGAGCGCCTCGCGAGTGTTCTTGGCGAGATCGAACCTTACCAACCCTTGCTGGCTCCCAATTCGACCATGTTGGGCCAGATCATGATGGTTGGCCTATGGAGTGAGGACGGCAGCACCGATCCGATCGAGTTGCGAACCATCGCGGATTGGACCATTCGTAAACGCCTGATGCAGATCGAAGGCGTTGCCCAAGTTCTCAATATTGGCGGTGGCACCAAGCAGTTTCAGGTTTTGATCGACCCGCACAAACTGCATCAGTTTGAAATTTCGGTTGAAGAGGTTGAATCCGCCATCCAGAAAAGTAATCTCAACGTTGCCGGAGGTTACCTGGAACAAAACGCGAACGAGACCTTGATTCGCGGAATCGGCCGCGTTGGATCGGCAGAAGAAATCGGTGCATTGGTCATCAAGAAACAGCCGGTTCGTTCGATACTCGTCCGTGACATTGGCAAAGTCGTGATTGGCGAAAGGGTCAAACGCGGCGATGCGTCGGTAAACGGTCGGCCAGCTGTTGTCCTGACGATTCAGAAGCAACCGGAAGCCGACACGCGTCGCCTGTCACAGGAAATCCATCAAGCCATGGATCAATTGAGGGCGGCACTCCCGCCAGACGTGGAACTGGAGGCCACTTACGAACAACGACATTTTATTGACTACAGCGTCGGAAATGTCATCGATGCGATTCGGGACGGGACGATCCTTGTCGTCATTGTACTTTTCTTGTTTCTGTTTAACTTTCGAACCACCGTGATTACGTTGACGGCCATCCCGTTATCGCTGATCACCAGCCTGTTGGTGTTTCAATGGTTCGACATGACAATCAATGTCATGACGCTCGGCGGAATTGCCGTTGCTTTGGGCGAGCTGGTGGATGATGCCATCGTCGATGTCGAAAACATCTTCAAGCGATTAAAGCAGAACGCGCAATCCGAGAATCCGGTATCGGCTTTTCAAGTCGTTTTCGAAGCAAGTAGCGAAGTCCGCGGCGCGATCTTGAACAGCACCATCATTGTGATTCTGGCTTTCGCACCACTTTATGCACTTTCCGGGATCGAGGGGCGATTGTTTGCGCCCTTGGGGATTGCCTACACCGTTTCGATTCTCGCCTCGACCGTCGTTTCTCTCACCGTGACGCCGGTGTTGGCATACTACCTTTTGCCCAAGAGCTGGGCGATCAAGGCAAAACGGGATGGTTTCGTTTTGCGATTGCTCAAATGGGTATTCGAGTACATCGTAAGATTTAGCCTGACGCCGGTTGGGTTCGGGCTTTCCATCGCCGTAACGCTGTTGGTCACTTTGTTCTGTTCGATTCAGGTTTGGATGATGGGGAAAGACTTCTTGCCGCCTTTCGACGAAGGGTCCAGCCAAGTCAATCTTTTCCTCCCCGCCGGGGCTTCGCTGAAGAGTTCTCTTGAAACCAGCAAGTTGGCGGCCGAGAGGTTGGATAAACTGGTTCAATCGGAGGACAACCCGGAGGGGATCATTACCTGGTACACGGCCCGAAACGGACGAGCGGATAACGATGAGCATGTGATGGGAGTCAACGTGACGGAAATAACCATTTCCCTGGTTCCCGATCACAGGCTGACGCAGGACGAACTGGCAAAGTTGCTGGAAAAGCAGGTCGAAGATGTCCCGGGCGTGGAAATTGAAGTGGAGCAGCCGATCAAGCATCTGATTAGCCACATGGTTTCCGGGGTCACTGCTGAGATTGGAGTAAAAATCTACGGGGAAGACCTGGTGCGACTTCGCACGATCGCGAATGAAGTTGCGGATCGACTTCGCCAGATCGACGGCCTTTCGAACCCGATCGTCGAACAACAACAGATGATTCCCCAACTGCGAATCGAGGTGATTCCTGAGCAACTTGCGAAATACGGGGTCAATACGGCCGAAGTCCATCTACTGCTGGAAACCGCCCTCAACGGGAAAGTGATTTCCAAGATGCTCGTCGGCCAGAAGGAGTTCGACATCCTCGTTCGTTACGATGACGAACACCGAGAGGATCTTGAATACTTGCGACGGATTCCCATTGAATTACCAAATGGGACTCGCGTTCCTGTTTCCGAGTTAGCTCGCATCTATAAAGCCCAGGGACCCAACCGGATTCTTCGGGATGAGTCGCAGCGGCGAATTATCGTCCGAGTAAATACCCTCGATCGTGATTTGAGTTCGGCGGTTGCGGAAATTGAGGAATCCCTTGAATCATTTAACCTTCCCGAAGGTTACTACGCGGAAATCGGCGGCCAGTATTTGGCACAGCAAAGTGCAATGAGAACGATCTTGCTGCTTGGCTGCGTTTGGTTGATCGGGATCATGTTGGTCCTGTACTCAAATTTCCAATCGATCAGTCACGTCCTGCAAACTTTGATCGCGATCCCCGTCGGTTACGTCGGGGCCGTCTTTGCGCTGTCGATCACCGGCCAGACGCTGTCGGTT
>CAYSXI010000175.1:0-11170 GCA_964434955.1 uncultured Pirellulaceae bacterium | reverse complement strand
AGTTGCAGGGGGAGCGGTTTATCTTTTTGATCGACAACTCTGCGAGTATGGCGGCCGTTGAGGACGGCGAGAGCCGACTTGAAAAGGCCAAGGAACATGTCAAAAACTTGATCGATGTTATGTCGCCTGGTGACGCAGCGATGGTTATCAGTTTTTCGGATCAGGCCTTTGCCGTTCAATCGTACACCACCAATAAGTCGCTTTTGAAGCGCCGTGTCGAAGCGATACGTCAGTCGCAACGCCGAACCGATCTAAATGAGGCCCTCAAAACGGCGTCAGGTTTGGCGAATCCCGGCCGAACCAGCAATCGCGAAGACTCGCGGGACTACCAGGTTGCCGACGCACGAGAAGCGAAGTTGTTCATCGTTAGTGACGGGGGAGTCCTCGACGTCCCGGATTTCAATATGGTTGGCCTGGAACCGGAATATCACGCAATTGGCGGCCCGGAAGATCCCGAAAATGTTGCCATCGTCGCATTTTCCGTTACGACAAATTCGGACGAGAAAGAGCTCTATCAAGCCTACGGTCGCCTGGAAAACTTCACGAATGAAGCGAAAACCGTTTCGGTGAGTTTGTACGCTAACGACGAACTTTTCGATTCGCAGAAAGGAATCGAGATCAAGTCGAACGCAGCGACCGGCATCAGTTTCGATTTAACCGAGGCACTCGACAAATACACACTGCCCATCAACTTGAGATTGGAAATCGAAGACAAGGATGTGCTTGATATCGACAATCGAGCTTACGCGATTCTGAACCGACCCCGCCAGGCAAGAATTCTGGTCCTGACCGATGGAAATCGGTTCCTTGAGTTTGGGATGCAAACTGAGCAAAACTTGAAGACGAGTGTGATCGAATTTGAACCGCCTTCATTTCTTGAGGGAGAAGTTTACGCAAATGCGATGACCGAGGGCACCTACGACCTGATTGTGTTTGATCGATGTGCGCCAAAAGAAAACCCGGCCTGCAACACGTTCTACATCAATGCCGTGCCCCCGGGAGACCGATGGGCGATTTCCGATCCTTTCAATCCGGTCAGCATTTTGGATTACAACCGTTCCCACCCGGTCACCCAATACATCGTTTTGCGAGATCTGGTGATCGTGGAAGCGCGTTCGCTGACCAATACGCCTTCGGCGACGATTCCGTTAATTGAAACCACGGAGGGGCCGCTAATGGCGATTGGTCCCCGGGATGGGTTTCAGGATTTGCTTCTCGCAATGTCAATCGTTGATACCGCCGACGACGGAACGGACCAGTTGAACACCGATTGGCCCAATGATTTGAGCTTTCCGTTGATCATGCAAAACATTGTCAGTTATCTGGGCGGCTCGTCAGAGATCAAGACCGATCAAAAGATCCAAACCGGTGATATTGTACTTCTCAAAGTCGAGGAAGCGTTTGATTCCATTGATGTCAAACAACCGGCCGGCGACAAAACCAATGTGACGCGCAATCCGAATAATGTGTTTGTGTACGGAAACACGAATCAAATCGGTGTCTACGAAATCAGTGGCAAAGACAAAAATGACGTATCGCAGTCGTTCGCTGTCAACTTGATGGATCGCCGTGAAAGCAATGTGCGCGTCCGTGAAAAACTCGAAATTGGATTTGAAGAAATCGAGAATTCGCAGAATCGAAAACGCGTTCGCAAAGAATGGTGGAAGTGGCTTGTGATACTGGCCCTGGTGGTTTTGGTCGTCGAATGGGTGATCTACAACCGTCGGGTTTTCATGTAATCACCGCTGCCCGTGTTCTGATGCCCGTGTCTGATGCCCGAACACGCGCCCTCTAGGCATAGGCCAGGTATTGGCGTCGATTCTCTTCGTCGACGATGTGATTCATGACAAAGAAATCGTACAAATACCCGAGCAGGAACAATCCGCCGGTCAGAAGATAAATGACGCCGGTGATCCATCGACCGGTATACATTCGGTGAACACCGAACGTTCCACCAAAGACCAGCAGCAACCAGGCAATTGTGTAGTCGTGTTGTCCACGGCAATAGGTCTGTTTGGCTTCATTGGCCATGCCGGGAATCAGGAACAAGTCGACGATCCAGCCGACCCCCAATAATCCAAATGTAAACAGATAGATAAGCCCACTGATGGGTTTGCCGAAATAGAAGCGGTGGAGGCCAAAGCAGCCTAGCAGCCAGAACAGGTATCCGACGATGACTTCATGCGTATCTGGAAAGGAAGCGGATTTGGCGAGCTTGGACATCGTGACCCCCGAACGAAGCGAATTAATTGGGCAATGCCCAAAAATGACAAGCGGCTATTCGCGTTCGGTTGATGTTTCTTGGCGGCAATTCCGCGGTTTGCAAGAAATTCTTGACCGCGATTTGCGGGGACAATGGTCCAACGGCCTTTCGCTTATTGCCCTTCGAGGATCCGCTGAAGGTGGTCAATCTGTGCTCGAACATTTTCCAGATCGGGATTGATGTCCAAGGCCACTTGGAAGCTCTCAATCGCCTCGGGGACTTCGTTCATTTGCATGTGGCAATGCCCCAAGCCCAAGGCCGCGGAAAACTGAAACGGATTCAATTCCAGGGCTCGCCAGCAATCGCCGCAGCACTCGTAATAGTTTTCAAGCGCATAGTTCGCGATACCTCGTTGATTCCAAGCTTCCGAAATGTTCTCGTCCGCAAGAATGATCTCGTCGGCCAGCAGCAACGCTTCTTCAAATCGTTCGCACTGGTTGAGTCGATAGAGTTTGTTGAGTTTTGTTCGAAGTCCCGGGTCGTCAATGCGGAACCAGATCAACCGAATTCCGTGGTCGGCCAGCAAGCGGACGGCCCGATCGGAATCTTTCAGGGCAAAGCCCAAAATGTCGTTACAATAAATGTCGCCGATGAATCCAATCGCCAGGACGGCGGCGCGGCGGCTGATACGCTGGCCGTATCGAGCCAAGCGTTCCAGCGTCCCGATCGTGTAGGTCTGCGTCACTTGACGAACGAAACTGGCTGAGTTTTCGTCTCGCAAGTAATTTTGATACAGTAGGTCGATCCGGGGATGATGAAGATCGTTCTTCATTGAAACCGGTTCTCCGGTGTGAATTTTTTCTGGTTGACAATGCAACTGGGGGCCAATGTTCGAGTTTACTTGGGCACCCTCGCGGTCACAATGATCCGCTGGAGAATTGCCCGGTGATTCAGCTGGAAAACAGGGGTTTTGGACGCGGAATTGGCAAACCGTAACGGATATATCGATTAGGGATTTGTGGAATGCCAGCACGATTCGCTTTGCTTTTTCTATTGACGATATTCGCATTTCATGCATCCGCCGAGTCCGAGGGCTTGCACCGGCATGAATCGGAATCGAACGTTGAATCAATGCGCTCCCCGCAGGAGCGAAAAACAGGTGCCGAACTGAATCGTGCTTTGGCCAAACCGCTGACGGTCACGCAAAGCAATCAGACGCTGCGCAATTTCTTGAACAAGCTGGCGAACGATCAAGGCGTGAGCATTTTCCTGGATCGGCGGGTCGATCCAGAAGCCAATATTCAGCTGCGAGTCGAAAACAAGACGGTTCTTCAAATACTCTACCTGGTTGCGGAGCAGGTCAAAACGGTGCCGCATGACAAACCACTGGCGGTAATCCGGATTGAAGATGTCATCTACCTCGGCCCGCAAAAACCGGCCGCGCAGTTTTACTTTGAATACCACGAGAATCGAAAGCAGGTCAACAAGATTTCAAATCGCGTGGTGCGCCAGAAGTGGTTACGCAAAGAGGCACTCAAATGGGAGCGGCTTTCGCGACCGCGGGGGCTTGCGATGGAGATCGTTAAGTCAAACAAACTGGATTTGCATTCAGCCATCGACTTGCCCAATGACCTCTGGGACGAAGGCTGGCTATGTCGATCGAGTGTGCTATGCCGAATCAGCCTGCTCGCCGTAGGCTTCGGCAAAACCATCGTCGTTGCCGAGGATGGGCAATCCTTCGAGGTAGCAAAAGCCTACCCGAAGAAGACCTATACTCATGCTTATTCGCTTCGGTCGAACCCGGGAGTTCGAAAAATCGTTGAGGCGGAGTCGCCGAATGCAGATAAGAAAGTCGAGGGAAGCAAGCTTGTCGTAACGACAGACCCTGTTCGACATTATCGGATTCGAAGGCAGCTGGTCCTTGCAAAGAAATCCTCAAGCGTTGTAAACAACCCCAAGGCAATCAAACGCGTGGATTTGGATACCGAGGCTCGTATTGGAGACGTGCTGAATTCGGTCGCAGCAAGGCTCAATGTCAAGCTTGAGTTTGATCCCAGCCTCAATGAGGTGCTTCAAAAAAGAGTCAAGATTTCCGTGAAACAGGCCAGCTACGAGAGCATTATTCGAAAATCACTGGAAGGGACGGAATTGAATTTCGAATTGAGCACCGAGAAATTGCGCGTGTTCAAATAATGTCATTTTGCCTTGGGTTTTGAGATCGCTGGCCACCATCTAAAATCAGGCTTTCGATCAGTCCGTTGTTTTTGAAGGAACGCAATGTCTACGGTTCAAACAGAACATGTCATGGTTGTCCCGACGGAATTATTTCGTGAAGCGGGGTACTTCCAAGGATTCTCGACCGACGTTGAACGCTATCTTCCAACGCTGCTCGATCCTTTGAATACGAGTTACCGTCCGCGGAGCGAGATGGAAACGGATCCAAGTTTCAAGCAATTAATTCCCTACGTCATTGTGCGCTGGCAGGATGAGGGAGTCACCAAGGTGTTTCGTTACACGCGAGGAAAAGGCCAGGGCGAGTCTCGGTTGCACGCGAAAAGTAGCATTGGAATTGGTGGGCACATTTCGACCTTGGATGAAAATCACCAGGACCCCTATGCCGAAGGCATGCGTCGAGAATTGGACGAAGAGCTGATTCTCAACACGAACTATCAGGAGACTTGCGTCGGGATTCTGAACGATGACTCCAATGAAGTGGGACAAGTCCACCTTGGCGTGGTCCACATCTTGGACGTTGAATCTCCGGATGTTCAGCCTCGAGAGGAAGATATTCTGGAAGCCGGTTTTGAGGATGTCGAGACGCTCCTTGCGGATGCCGATCGGTTCGAAAGCTGGTCCCAGATCTGCTTGAAAGCCTTATTTGTACCCGGCTGGGAGTCGTCGCCACCGCAGTAAAATGAGTGTCTTCCGTAGATCGGATTGGCCTTGAAACTGTTTGGATTCCAACAGTTTCGCGGTTATCCAAATGTCCTGCCCAATGGGCTTTGTGTTAGGGCCTTGGAATCGTCCTATAACCGGGCGGAATGGCGAAAAATCGCCCAGGTAACCGCAAAAACGGGAAAAGCGGTTTTCTATTCGGGGCGATTAGTATAATGTAAAAGCTGATTGATTTAGAACTTTGTTGGAGTGAAAAAGCGATGGCGCTTACGATTACTGAACGTGCAGCACAGGAAGTAAAATCGTTCATCAAAGAACAAGAGATGGACGAGGACACAGCACTGTTTCGTGTCAAAATCGTTTCAGGTGGTTGTAGCGGATTCAACTACGGCTTGAATCTTGAAACGGAATTCGACGAAGAGAAAGATCACGTGCTCGAGCAGCATGGCGTGAAGGTTGTCGTCGACAAGAAGAGTGCACTTTACCTCGATACCACGACGATTGACTTTTACGAAAGCATCGAGCAACGAGGATTCAAATTCAACAACCCGATGGCGAAGCGAACCTGCGGTTGCGGGCAATCTTTCCAAGTTTAATCCAAACAATTTGACGAGATCGATTCGCGGCGACCGGCCGTATCGGATCCTCGAAAAAATATCCAAAGCCAGCTGCCTGATGCGGCTGGCTTTTTTATTTTACAGGGCTGACGCTTGTCGAACGTGCGAGATTCCGTGCCAATACTTCGGGCTCCGGTATTTCATGCGTGAGTCGGTTCAAGCTGAGGAAGATCAGAATAAGCTGACTAGGTCTCGCACCGTTTTTACCAAAAGGTCCCTTCCGCCGAACTCCATACCAAGTTGGCGGAGCTTTCCCGTTTCAATCTGGTTCTTTGGAGATTTCGGTTCGCCAACAATCGTCGCGCCATTTTGGCGAATCTCTTCGGCGATCGTCGCGACCTCATGTTGGGAAATGTATCGGTCATAGCAGTTGAAGACTTCTCCGGAGATGTCGTTGGCACGAAGGAGAATTCCGATCGCTTTGGCGACATCGGCAACGTGAACTTCTTTTCCGCCTCCCTGGACTTCGACGGTCGCCCCGGAAACAACTTGACGAATGAGTTCAAACCACTTGGACTTGGCGGGTTGATGATGAACTCCGTAAATGCCGGTGGGTCGAATTCCGGAAATGGAAACCTCGGGGTGTTTGGCAGCGAAGCTGTAAATGAATTGTTCGATCGCCGCTTTGTGAGCACCATAATGGCTAAACGCCCAAGTCGGATGTGTCTCATCCAATTTTCGATCATTCAGGATGCGTTCGTGAACGGCGCAAGTGGAAACGAAGACGATTCGCGAAAGGCCTCTCAAAATGGCGGCCTCAAAAAGGCGAATGGAGCCTAGCAAATTGGTATCCAGGTAATGGGACAGGTCGTTCTCGTGCCCGCGAAAACTTTCGCTGGTTCGATAAAGGCCGGCATGAATGAGGGCATCGCAGTCGGCAAGGAGAATTTCGGCATCTTCGACCGAATTGAGTTGCCCGGGAATCCATTCGATTTTTTCACCTCGAATCGGAACGGAATCCAGGTTCCGTGCCCAACAGCGAAACGAGTGTTCCCCCGAGTACTGCTTCAATATTTCGTGTCCGAGAAATCCGGTTCCACCCGTCAAGGCAATTTTCATGGGAGCTCCAAAGCCGATAATCCGGACACGGGAATTTTCGAGCAAGTTTCATTGGGGTACGATGTGTCCGATTCAACTTCAACTCTACCAAGTACCCAAAATAATGCATATCCGCCAAGCGACTTCGGAAGACTCGGACGGGGTCATTCAATTGATCGATTCGGTTTACGGGGAGTACAACGACCGAGTCTGCCTGGAGGGCGCTGAATCGGATCTAATTGACTTGACCAAAAGTTACCTGGATGTCGGTGGCATGTTTTGGGTCCTCGATGACCAAGGCAAAGTTCGAGGCAGCCATGCCGCCCTGCCCTTGCCCGGCCGAGAACGCGTTTGCCAATTCAAAAGGCTCTACCTGGATGTTGATCTGCGCGGAACCCGATGGGGCCGCGAATTAATGCAGGTCACTATTGATTGGACCAAAGAAGCCGGTTTTGCTCGCGTCGAGTTTTGGTCGGACACTCGCTTCGAGAGAGCTCACCGTTTTTTTGAGAAGTTCGGTTTCGAACGCGACGGACGGATTCGCGAAATGTTTGACGGCGTGGATCCGTATCAAGAGTATTTCTATTTTCTCGACGTGTCCCAGTGAGCGACCTTGCTTTGGGGCGGCAGAGGACATCCGATCGCACGGCCCAAGGCCGACCGCCCGAATGACGTTTCCCCGAGCACAAAAAAAGCGGCCCCGAGGACCGCTTTATTTGAATCAGCAGATTTGGGTGTCGATTATTTTACGATTTCGACCAACTCAATCTCGAAAATCAGGACCTGGTTAGGACCAATGATTCCCCCTGGTGGCGGATTCATGCCGTAAGCGATCTTGGCGGGAATGAAGATCTTGGCTTTTCCACCAACGCCAATGTTCATCAGGCCTTCGCCAAACCCTTTGATGACATTGTTGACCGCGAAGGTTGCGGGACCACCGCCCTCAGTCGAGTCAAACGTTTTTCCGTTTGGAAGAGTGCCTTTGTAGCGAACCTTCACCAGGTCCGTTGACTTTGGCTTGGGGCCAGTTCCCGCCTTTTCGACGATGATCTGAAGCCCGCTTTCCAATTCTTTAACACCCTCGGCGCTCTTGTTTTTCTTCAAGAAAGCTTCGCCTTCACGCATGTTTTTGTCAGCCATTTCGGCCATCTTTTTCTGTCGCTCGGCCATCATGGCTTGTGCTTTTTTCCGCGCGTAGCCATCAAACCACATCATCACTTCGTTGGCTTCTTTGTCGCTGATCGCAGAGTCCTTATCGGCTCCAACGTCTTTCATGCCTTTGAGGAATTCTTCAAGGTTCAGTTCGACACCTGAGCTTTTCAGTTGTCCCGCGAAATTCCGTCCAATCATATAACTGGCTTTGCCAATCATGACCTTCGGGTCTTTTTCTTCTTGTTTTTCTTGCTTCTTGTCGTCTTGTTTTGGCGGAGCTGCCTTGGTGTCCTGTTGACCGAAAGCCAAGTTTGCGGTGGCAATCCAAGTCAACAAAAACATTCCGGCGTACGAAAATGTTTTCATTGGTTCCCTTTCTGGATAATTTGTGGCTGCAACCGCCGCCCTGACGGCGAAGAGCACATTGGTTCGTTGCCGAATTATACGAATTGCTTGCAGACTTCGGCAGGCGAGTGCCGTGATTTTCGGAAGAATAAGTGAAAACGTGCACGAATTCCGCACGATAATCAGAAACGCTTACCAACCTCATTCGCTTTGGCGGGCAAGTCAAGCTAGGTATTCAAGACTTGGCGGCGACAGATGGCCGTCACACTTAGCTCATCCCGTAAATGGCGAGTCTGAATTCCCTCATTGAGAAGGGGCCCACTGATCCGCGCAAAATCGTTTTCGTCGTAACAGTTGACGATCGCGGTAACTGCAAAACCCTGTCGCCGCAATGAACCGAGCGCCACAGCGCGTTCCATATCGATTTCAGACAGGATCGCGATAATCGATGCATCCCGTGGCATGTCGTCTTGCGACTCGACAATCATCTGCGAAAAGTTTAGCCGATCACTAAGCTCCAGTCGCGCAAGGCCGCGGCGAATCTGCAACATCTGATCGGCGCTTTTTCGCGTCGGTATGATAACCGGTTTGACCTGTTCCTCACGAACATTGGAAGCCGCGCGTTTGCGGGCTTCGTCTCGAGTTCGAGCGTCGCCCCGCCAACCTTCGACTCGAATTCGATCCGCTGCATCGCGGCCATTGGAAACAATCCCAACCTGCTGCCCCATCTGAAACAGCGCGTTTGCAATACTTGCCGCTGCCGTGATCGAGAGTTCGCTGCGGAAAGGTTCGTGTTTTCGATCAAATGAACGGGTGTCAAAATCGATCAGGATGGTTGCACCAGCGACGGTCGACGGTTCGTAGGTCTTACTTTGCAAAACCCCCGTACGCGCGGTGGCTCGCCAATTGATACGGCCAAAAGAGTCCCCCGGTTCGTAATCACGGACACCTGAAATGCGTGTCGGATCTTCAAACAGGCGGTGGGTCATCACAACTTCACCGATCGGGCGTCGCGAAGAGATATCGTATCCTTCGAGCGAAATCGTCTTGGGGTAAACAAGCACGTAATTGGGTTCGCTCGCGACCCGGTAACGTCGATGCAAACCAAACAAGTCGCCGGTTTCAAGTACCAAGGGGCCGATCTGGTAGTAGCCTCTTCGGTTGACCTGAATTTGATAAACGAGATGCTTGGTTTTCTTTCGACCCAGCTGCACGACGTCAACGCAGGAACCCTTGAGCGTCAGACTAGGGGCTTTTTCAAGTCGCGCGCTTGCGGGCAAGAGGTCTTCGATCAACATCCATGAAATGGGAAACGAGCCGTTGTTCTCGACATCGATAAAGACGTTGAGCATTTCGCCTTCTTCCAGCGAAAGCTGATCGCATTTTCGAACGGCGACAACATGGTCGACCCAATTGCCGCTCAGAAAGCGACTGACCACCATGATCCCGATCACGGCATACATCGCGTAGATCAAAAGCCCCATGTCAAAAACATAGGCCAGCAAGAGGACAACCAGCGCTGCCAGGATCCATTTGAACATTAGCCGGCTTGCCCTTCCAAAACGGGTACGGCAATCTCGGCAAGGATGTTGCTGATCACGTCTTCCGCTTGAATCTTTCGCATCCGACTTTCCGGCTTCAGGATAACGCGGTGCGTCATGACGGGAGGGGCAATGATTTTTACATCGTCCGGCAAAACAAAATTGCGACCGCGGATGGCGGCCAAAGCCTGGGCGGCTCGAAACAACGCGATTGATGCCCGAGGGCTGGCACCCAGGTTCAAGTGTTCATGACCGCGTGTCATCGAGACGAGTTGCAAAATGTATTCGCGAATCTTGGCATCAACATGGATTTCTCGAATCGCCCGTTGACATTCAACAATCTCCGAGGCCTCTACCACTTTGTCGATCGAATCAATCGGGTGGCTTCGCTGCAGCATGTCCAGCATCTTTAGTTCTTCTTCCATACCCGGGTAACCCAAGCTGAACTTCATCAAGAAACGGTCGAGTTGCGCTTCCGGCAGTGGAAAAGTTCCTTCGTGGTCCACCGGGTTTTGGGTCGCGATCACCAAAAACGGAGCTTCCAAGGGATACGTATTGCCGTCCACCGTAATTCGCGATTCGGCCATTGCTTCGAGCAGAGCCGCCTGCGTTCTGGGCGTGGTTCGGTTGATTTCGTCCGCGAGCAGGAGGTTGGTGAAAAGCGGGCCCTGGCGAAATTCAAACTCGACCGTTTTCTGGTTGAAGATCGAAGCGCCCGTGACGTCCGTCGGTAACAGGTCGGGGGTGCATTGAATCCGCTTGAAGTTGCAACCGACACTGCGGGCAAGTGCTCGGGCCAGCATCGTTTTCGCGACACCCGGAACATCTTCCAGCAGCACATGACCTCCACAAAACCAGGAGACCAACGAGTAAACAATCTGCTGCCGTTTTCCGACAATCACTTGTTCGACGTTACGCGTAATTTTCTTCGATACTTCTTGAACTTGATTCATCCCGTTCCGTTCGCATTAAAATGCCATGGGGTTGCTTGCATGTCTATTATGATTCCAGCAACGAAAATTGGCCAGTAATTGCCCCTTCAGGTCAAAGTACGGAATTTGTTCCCTTCAAATCTCTCGAAAAAGTACGAAAGAAATCGCAAGTCGAAACAACTCGGGTTGACGCTGTTCGCGGCAATTGAGAAAGTCCCGCCCGATAAAATTCATTTCCGATGGAAGGCTACGATGCGCTTTCTTGCAGTAATTTCCTTGTTGCTTTCTTTGATCATGAGTGGCTGCCGTACGGCGGGCCCAAACGCTTACGGTGGTGGCCTGTTCGGTGGCGCAACTGGCGGATTGGTTGGTGCGGCGATCGGCGCCGAAAACGGGAATGCATTGGAAGGTGCGATTATCGGGGGTGCAATCGGATCCGTGATTGGA
>CAYSXI010000174.1:0-11171 GCA_964434955.1 uncultured Pirellulaceae bacterium | reverse complement strand
GTGGCATGCCAGGGATGATGTAATCGCCCGCACTTCTTAATTCAACCAACTCAAAAACAAACACAAACATACAAAAGGAAATAAAAAATGGCTGTTAACATTCGACCTTTGGATGATCGCGTAGTTGTTGAACCGCTGAGCGCGGAAGAAACCACGGCAGGTGGAATCGTTCTCCCGGATAGTGCTCAGGAAAAGCCACAGCGTGGAACCGTCGTTGCCGTGGGGCCTGGCAAATTGCTCGACAGTGGCGAGCGAGGTGAGCTTTCCGTTGCGGTTGGCGATGAGGTTATTTTTGGAAAATACGGTGGAACGGAAATCGAAGTGGATGGCGGCGAAGTCAAGATTCTTCGCGAAAGTGACATCCTTGCCAAAGTCGTCTAGGGCTTGGGATTCTTTATCCGATCACTCGAAATAAATACAAGGAAATAAACGTGGCAAAACAACTGCTTTTTGAAGATCACGCCCGTCAGCGAATGATGAAGGGCATTGATACTTTGGCTGACGCGGTCGCCGTAACCATGGGCCCAACCGGCCGCAATGTCATCATCAACAAGTCGTTTGGTGGACCAACGGTTACCAAAGACGGTGTTACCGTCGCCAAAGAAATTGAATTGGAAGATCGATTTGAAAACATGGGCGCCAAACTGGTTGTCGAAGTCGCTCAAAAGACTTCGGATCTGGCCGGTGACGGAACGACGACCGCAACGGTCCTCGCTCGAGCCATTTTCAAAGAAGGCCTTCGTAACATTGTTGCCGGAAGCAATCCAACGGCGATCCGTCGTGGAATCGACAAGGCCGTCGCGGCGGCCGAAGCCAAGTTGATCGACATGGCGAAAAACGTTTCCAAAATCGAAGAGATCACCAACGTTGGTGCGATCAGTGCCAACAATGATATGGTGATCGGTGAATTGTTGGCCGAAGCTTTGGATCGCGTTGGTCGCGACGGCGTGATCACGGTCGAAGAAGGCAAAACGGCCGAGACGACCGTCGAGTACGTTGACGGAATGCAATTCGACAAGGGATACATTTCGCCTTACTTCATCAATCGTCCCGGCGAGATGGATTGCGAAATGGACAACGCGTTGATTCTGATCTTCGAAAAGAAAATCAGCAACATTCGCGACATCGTTCCGATTCTCGAAAAGGTTGGTTCCACCGGCCAGCCACTGTTGATCATTGCGGAAGACGTCGACGCAGAAGCATTGACGCTTTTGGTGGTCAATAAACTTCGCGGTACCTTGAACGTCTGTGCGGTCAAAGCACCCGGTTTTGGGGATCGCCGAAAAGCCATGTTGGGCGATATCGCCGTTTTGACTGGCGGAACGATGATCAGCGAAGATCTCGGATTGCAGCTTGAAAACCTGACCCTGGATCATCTTGGTCGCGCCAAGAAGCTTTCGGTCGACAAAAATAGCACAACCATCGTTGAAGGTGGCGGAAAGCAGAAAGACGTTCAGCAACGAATCGATCAACTCAAGAAACAGATCGAACAAACCGATAGCGATTACGATCGCGAGAAATTGCAAGAGCGTTTGGCCAAGCTTTCGGGCGGAGTCGCCGTGATCAGTGTCGGTGCCGAAACGGAAACCGAAATGAAGCAGAAAAAAGCTCGGGTTGAAGATGCACTGCATGCGACCCGTGCTGCGGTGGAAGAAGGAATCTTGCCAGGTGGTGGGGTTGCACTTCTTCGCTGTCGAGAGGCGATCGAAGCCGCTCGCTCTTCTGCAAAAGGTGACGAAAAAATCGGCGTCGACATTGTCTTGAACGCGGTCAGCGCCCCAATCAAGCAGATCGCCGACAACGGCGGAATCGATGGCAGCGTCGTGGCGGACGAAGTTTCCGAGAAACCGACCAATCATGGATACAACGCCAACACCGGCAAATACGGTGACTTGATGAAAGCTGGAGTGATCGATCCCGTGAAAGTCGTTCGTACGGCGTTGAGCAACGCTGCGAGTATCGCCGGTTTGCTGCTCACGACGGACGCCATGGTTTCCAACTTCGAAGACGAGGACAAGAACAAACGTCGAGTCGAAGGTGTGATCGCGTAACCACCGCGGCTGCATGTAACTTTGAAAACAATGACCCGGGGCGATTGAGAACTGCTATCGCCTCAAAGTCGTTTTCTCCATATTCTGAGATCTTCTAGTCGGACGATCTCAGCAAATAGCGCGGGCCATCCACTGAGGATGGCCTGTTCTGCAAACCCACAGGATGAGTCGATGGCCAAACGGGACTACTACGAAGTACTTGGAGTCGCCAAGGATGCGTCCGAACGCGACATTGCCAAGGCCTACCGTAAGCTGGCCGTGAAATTTCACCCGGATTCAAATCCGGGTGATGACGACGCCGCGGCGAATTTCAAGGAGGCAGCGGAAGCTTATGAAGTGCTCGGTGACTCCGACAAACGCGCCGCCTACGATCGCTATGGGCACGCCGGGGTTGAAGGGCAATCGGGCGGATTCCAAAATGCGGAAGATATTTTTGCAGCCTTCGGCGAAATTTTCGGCGGCGGAATCTTTGATGATTTCTTTGGGGGGCGAGGTCGTGGCAACCGCGCACGTCGCGGAAACGATGTTCGCGCCGACGTTTCTTTGACGCTTGAAGAAGCGGCGGTCGGAGTCGAAAAGGCGATCAAGTTTCACCGGAACGAAACTTGCGATTCGTGCACCGGCTCGGGCAGTCGGCCGGGCAGTCAGCCCGAAGCCTGTCAGCAGTGTGGCGGGCGAGGACAAGTTGTCCAGTCGGCCGGAATTTTGAGAATGCAAACCACCTGCCCGGTTTGCCAGGGCCGTGGCAATATCATTGTGGATCCCTGTGACGATTGCCGTGGGCATGGATTTATCGCGCGAGAAGTCAACCTGGAAGTGGCCATTCCCGCGGGCGTCGATGACGGGATGCGGGTGAGGCTGGCCGGTGAAGGCGAATCGAGTCCGAATGGTGGGCCGCATGGCGACTGTTACTGCTTTATCAAAGTGCAGCGTCACAAACTGTTCCATCGCGATGGAAGCAACCTGATTTTGCAACTTCCGATCGCTTATACCCAAGCCGCGCTCGGGGCCGAGATTGAAGTCCCCACCATCAGCGAACCGGCAAACTTGAAGATTCCAAAAGGAACCCAATCCGGCGAAGTCTTCAAGCTCAAAGGCTACGGCATGCCCGATCCGCAGGGGGGCCGCCAGGGCGACATGCTCGTCCAGACGTTTATTGAAACACCAAAGAAGCTGGGCAAACGGCAAGAAGAATTGTTGCGTGAACTTGCCGAACTTGAGCAAATTGATGTTTCTCCCCAGCGACGCAATTTCTTTGACAAGATTAAAGATCATTTCCAGCTTGAGAAAAAAGCGGAATGAGTGAACCAAGTTGATCCAGGACAATGAGCGAATCAAAACCCACTGACGACGAACAGCAGGAACCCGCGAGTGGTCTCGAGTCTGCGGCCGAAATCGTTGCGGCCTCAGTTGAGGATCTTGCTGCGATGGCTGGCAATGCTGCCGGAGCCGCGGCCGAAGCATTGGGCGCAACGGACAAAGAGTCTCAAAACGCCGAATCCGAATTGGAATCGCTTCGGATGAAACTCACCGAATCCGAAAAGGAAGTCCTCCGGGTTCAGGCGGACATGGAAAATTTCCGCAAACGAACACGGCGGGATACACAGGACCAGATTCGATACGCGGCTCTACCCTTGGTAACCGAATTGATCGAGGTGATTGATAACCTGCAGCGTGGCATTGAATCGGCCGAGGCTGGACAATCCGGTGACGGACTATTGGAAGGCGTCAAAATGGTCGCCCAGCAACTAAACGATCTTTTGACGGCGAACGGATGTGAAAAAATCAATGCCGTGGGGCAAGCGTTTGACCCGAATTGTCACGAAGCGATTCAGATGCAACCGAGTGATGAGTTCGAGGCCAACACGGTTAGCATGGAAACCCGTACCGGTTACCGCTTGCACGAAAGAGTGATTCGACCGGCCCAAGTCTTCGTCTCGACGGGGCCCAAATCGGAGTCCTAGGCTGCAACGAATTTTTCAAGACCAAAACTCATGCCAACTTACGACTACGAATGCGACGCTTGCGGACACACGATGGAATTGTTCCAGAAGATCACGGACGATCCTATCAAGAAGTGTCCCGAGTGTAAGAAGAATAAATTGCGGCGTCTTTTTGGCACGGGCGCGGCGATCATGTTCAAGGGAAGCGGGTTTTACGAGACCGACTACCGCAGTGATTCTTACAAGAAAGCCGCAAAAGCCGACAAGGAAAAATCCAAATCCTCCTCGGAATCGAAATCCGAGTCCAAGAGTAATTCAAAGAGTGACTCAAAGTCTTCCGGCAAATCCGGGAATTCAAAAAAATCGTCTGGCAACGACTAATTTGGTGGTTTCAGCCCGATCCGCAGCAGCTTGACGAAATCCACCTGCGGAAGTCGATTTTTCTTCACAATTGCCCGATAAACTGAAGCTTGAGAAACTGTTTCTCTGCTGTGTTCGGGACCTGGAATGAGCCGCTCCAAGAAATTCCACTTCTTCTTCGTTGCTTTGTTGGCGCTGCAACCGCTTCTCCTTTCCTGCAATCCCGCCAACCCTGAATTCGAAATGGTTCCTGAGCCGCCGTCCGCGATCGAGGACCCGGAACTCTGGTCGACCGGCTGGCCTGCGATTTACGGACCTTATCATAACTCCATCTCGTCGGAATCGGATCTGGAAACGAATTGGGGATCGAAGGGGCCGCGCTTGCTTTGGGAGAGAGAGATTGGCCAAGGGTACAGTTCGCCGATTTCTGTTGGCGACCTGACCTTCGTTTTCCATCGGCAGGGAGATGAGGAAATCATCGAATGCCTGGATGCGGAAACGGGAGAATTCGAATGGGATTACCGTCGACCAACCAATTTCAAATGCGGTTGGGAATACAGCGATGGACCCTACAGCACTCCAGTCGTCAACAAGCGGTCCTTGTTTGCTGTGAGTACTCAAGGCGTTTTGTTTTGCCTGGACCTGGAAACCGGGAAATGTCAGTGGGTCCGGAAACTGTACGAAGACTACCAAATGGAAGTGGGCCGTTGGCCGGTCGTGGCCAGTCCATTGCTGCTGAAAGATCGCTTGATCTTCAATCTGGGCGCAGGGAAAAGGAATGCCGGAATCGTCGCAATTGATCTGGAGAACGGCGAGACAATTTGGGAAGCCACATCTCACGGAGCCAGTCACGCAACCCCGACGGCCGCATCGATGCAAGGCGAACAGCTGGTTTTCGTGATGACGGACGAAGGATTGGTTTGTTTGCGTCCCGAAACCGGTGAAGTTGTCTGGGAATTGGAGCACAAGACGAGAGATCCGGATGCCATGTTTAGCAACGCGGTTTCGCCAGTTGTTTCTGGTGAGTTCCTGACAATCGTCTCCGGTCCGAAAATAAAACCCGGGTTTCGATGTTTGAAATTGCTGCCCGGCGGACAGTACGAAGAACCCTGGAAGAACATTCGTCTTCTGAATTCACAGTACACGAACCAGATGATTGTGGGCGGACATTTGTTCGGTTTTTCGCCAATGCGACAGGGCGGACCGCATTTGCATTGCATCAATTTGGTAACGGGTGATCTCTGTTGGCGAGGGCGGCCCAGGATCGGCCGTGGAAACGGAATCGTGATTGGCAATTCCATTCTGTTCCTTGGAGAAACCGGGGACCTATGCTCCATTGAGATTCGTAAAGACAAAATGGTCGTGACGTCGCGGACGGAATCACCCATCCTTGATCGTCCCTGTTACACGCCCATGGCTCTCAACCAGGGAAGGCTCTTTTTGCGCAACGAGAAAAAGTTGAAGTGTCTTGATTTGCGTCGACGTTGATCGGATCACGTTGTTCGTTGGGGTGAGATTGCAATTGTCGTTGTCTCGCCACCGTGGGCGAAAGTTGCTTTTTCTTTGGCGGAATGGACTGGAATACTTCTAGAGACTGTCAAAAGCGTTCGCAATTGGCAGCCAAACATCGCCCGGGGGTGAGTCACTGAACCCGTGGTGGCCGCTGTATGGAACGCGACAAGCCACCAGCCAAGCACAAGAATGGCCAGAGCGATGGACGAAACGCGATGGACCTGGAGGCAATGAAAAGCAATTGCGAAATAGGGGATAGAATGGCCAACATCGCAATGCTGCCTATCCAGGCAGTTTTTTTACGCAACGCCGTAACAAACTCCTCGTCGAACGTGTCATGTTTGCATTACTTTGTGTCATTTACGCTTTCCACCTGAATTCGTCGAGATTTTCGCTAGGGTCCATCGATTGTTGGGATGAATTGGTTAAGAATTGGAAGAAATTTCAAGGACGCCAGGTGCCATGAAACACATTGAACCGATCGCATTGAAGTTTCCGGAAGTTGAAATCGGAGCTTCATGCAACAAAGTCGCCTACAAGGCCGGCAACAAGTCGTTTTTGTTCGTCGGCGAGAAAGCGGACAGCTACAACGTCATGCTGAAGTTGAGCGAGCATTTGCCGGAAGCTGAGTTGTTGGCCAAGACGTATCCTGAGAATTACAACGTTGGCGCGCATGGTTGGATCAAGTTGGAGTTTCCCAAGACGGAATCGCCGCCGAGGAGCTTGTGGAGTCGTTGGATCAAGGAAAGCTACGAGTTGATTGTCCCGGCAAGGATTTCGGGGCTGGCCGCAAAAGCAAAAAAGAAAACGGCAGCCCAAAAATCGAAGAAGAAAACAGTTGCCGGAAGCAAAGCAAAGCCCGGTAGCAAAGCAAAGCCCGGTAGCAAAGCAAAGCCCGGTAGCAAAGCAAAGCCCGGTGGCAAAAAAGCAAAAATCGTAGGACAAGCTGGGGCAACGAAAAAAGTTGCCGACAAGAAAAGAACCGGAAAGAAAAAAGTTAAAACGAAAGTCGTTAACAAAAAATTAGTCGCCAAGAAACGAGTAGCAAAACCCGCCAAGCGGAAAGCCCGCTCTTAGGGGTGGAAGCGATCTCGTTTCGACGGTCTTGTTTTTGATAACGCATTGCGGCAAGTTTAATTTGAGGATTACGAGGTACAAAAAAATGAAACCATTGGGCGCTTTTGGTGTGGCTTTGATTTTTATGGCCGCGCCAACTTTGGGACAAACGGTCGACACGACGACCCCAATCACCATTTCGATCCGGGAGAAAACGGAATGGATCGATATGTTTAACGGTAAGGACTTGCTGGGCTGGCATGTGAACGAAAACGCAAAGTCGGTTTACATCGAAGACGGCTGCATCGTGACACACGGCAAACGGGCCCACTTGTTTTATGTCGGCCCAGAAGGTCATGCCGAATTCAAGAATTTTCACTTCAAAGCCAAAGTGAAAACGACCAAAGGCTCCAACTCGGGAATTTACTTCCATACCAAATTCCTGAAGACGGGATGGCCGGACAAAGGCTATGAGGCGCAGGTCAACAACACGCAAGGCGACCCAAAGAAAACGGGCGGTCTTTACAACGTCCAGGATAACTTGAAGGCCCCGGTGAAGGATGATGAGTGGTTTGATTTTGAAATCATCGTCCAGGGCAAACAGATCGTCGTCAAAATCAACGGAAAAAAGATCTCTGACTACACGGAGCCTGATGATCTTGATCGACCCAACCGGCAACTTTCGTCGGGAACCTTCGCGCTTCAGGCTCACGACCCAAAGAGCAAAGTTTATTTCAAAGACCTGAAGGTCAAGGTTCTGAAAGACTGACCTGGAGGCCGGTTGATTGGCCCCTGGTAAACGCGCGAAATGAAATCAGATCTAGAATCGGTCCCGAACCTCGGTGCGAAGTCCGCAGCGATGTTGCGCGAGGCAGGAATCTTGAACCGGCATCAACTTGAAAAGATGGGGCCGGTTGCAAGTTTTCTTGCCGTCAAACGAGTTCAAAAAAATGTTTCGCTCAATTTACTATGGGCCATCGATGCGGGTTTGCGAAATGAGCATTGGCAGTCGATGTCTCCGCATCGTAAGGCGGCATTGATTCGCGAATTGGAGGATTTTTAATTTCAATTCGCAACGGATTTCAAATTGAAAGCCGGCGGTTCGTCAATGCGCAAAGGAGTTTTGAAGGGGGCCTTTTTTTTGAGCGATTTGATTGAATTGATGGATTAATTCATTGAAATTTCGAAGATAGGTTAGAATGTCCGGCATCGTTATCGATGGGCAGGAAGGAACGGACAGAGCGCGATACGATGAGCGATAAGATGGAAAACGCTTTCGGTGGCCATTGGTTGGATGAAAACGGACCGACGCCTACCGATTCTCTCGACACTTCGGATTCGTCGGATTCATTGACTTCCCGATCGCGGGAGCATCAGATTTTTATTGACTTGGCTCAATCAACAGCCAACGTCGTGGGAATGGATTTCTTTGACCGGCTTTGTCAAAAACTCTGTGAGACGCTGGAAGTTTCCTCGGCGTTTATTTGTCGCTGCATCCATGGAACGGATGACGGCCGCGTCCGAACGATTAGCTTCTGGCATCAGGGGCGCAAAGTCCCGGATGTCGAGTATTCGATTTTTGGGACACCTTGCGAAAAAGTTTATCACGACGGAGAGGCTTTTTTTCATTGCGGCGTTCAGGAACTTTTTCCGGATGACTTGGATTTGGTTGAATTGAATGCCCAATCCTACTACGGCATTGCTCTGAAAAATTCCCGCGGGGCGATGATAGGTCACATCGGAATTTTGAACGAGAAACCGATGGTGGAGTCCGTCGCCAAGTATCCGGCGATTGGGATTTTGGCAGCCCGGGTTGCTGCCGAGTTGCAGCGTATTGAAAGTGAATTCAAGCTCACCCAGGCCGAAGTCAAAATTCAACATTCGCAGCGACTGGCCTCGATTGGTACCTTGGCGGCGGGGATTGCCCACGAAATCAATAATCCGCTTGAGGCGATCATGCTATCAGCGGAAACCGCCATGGACTTTTCGAAGGATGACCACGAATCATTGGAAGACTGTTTGCAGACGGTGATTGAATCGGCCGATCGGGCTTCGAAAATCGTCAAAGGTGTTTTGCGTTTCTCGCGGCAGCAAACCAGTGAAAAGCTTCGTTGTTCGGTGGTGGAATTGGTCAAATCAGCGATGGGGCATTCCGAGGTTGAGCGAAAAAAGCAGGACGCAGAATATTGCTTGATGATCAACGACTCGGAGAACGTCTGGATTCACGGAAGCCCGATCGAGCTTGAGCAGGTTTTCGACAACCTGCTTCGGAATGCGCTGCAGGCGAATCAGGATTCGTTTCGGCGGATCGAGATTTCGGTCGATTCCGAGCCCGGCTGGGCGGTGGTTTCGATTACGGATTTTGGCCCCGGCATCCAATCGCAGGATCAGTCACGGATCTTTGATCCTTTTTTTACGACTCGCGCCAATTCTGGCGGCAACGGTTTGGGGCTTAGTATCACCCACGGAATCGTTACCGAGCATGGTGGCAAGATCGAGTTTCAGAACAACATCGAGGAAGAGGGACGCATCACCGGCACGACTTTTCGCGTCTCATTGCCATTGGTTGAAGATCAAACGGATCCGTCTTACGGTGTCGCATGATGAATCGGCCATCTGGCCTAGTCGGGTGCGGATGTCTTGATCGAATCGTGAAGGTCACGCGGAGCGCGAAGGTAGTATTCGAGATCTTCGACGAAAGCCGGTCGAGGCCACGACAGCCAGAGTCAAAAAAAGACAGAACGGAAAAGCCAAGTCAGGTTCGGGGATAGCCGTCGTGGACACGTTCATCGTGAATCGATAGACCTGACCGGGTGCCGTAAATTCCCTCAGGCTGATGTAGTACCCGCCAGGGCCCAAGGGTCCGATTCCAGTAAGCGACAGGACATCTTGACCGATATGCGAGGTATTCATCGCCAATCCGCCCAAATAGGTGCCGTCTGACTGGAAAATGTTAAATCCTGTACTCAAATTCCCGCCGAAAACCTGATAATCGTCGATGATAATCGAATCCACTGATTCGAGGGCATTCACGACAAACAGGAAAGAATCGAATCCATCACCGTTGTTCGGATTGGAGGTTCCTCCGACCGTTCCGATGAATTCGTTTTCACCGACGACCAGCAAAACGTCGGTGGGCGCCGATTCGAAATTGGAAAGGTCTCCCTGGATTCCTTCGTCCCAAACAACGTCGGCATGGACACTTGGGCTTACCACGCTAAGAGCGAGGCAAATCAAGAAAGTGCTGCAAATTGGGAAAAGCCGGTTCATGAGATCTTCTTGAGGCAGACTGTTATTAGTCCTTTATCGACCGGGCAAAATGTCCGGTAAAAATTCACCTGCCGATCAGGAAGTTTTTTCGCAATTTGCCCCCGACACAATCGTTAGGGTTTATCTCATTTCACAAATGGGTTCTTCAGGGAATAATACTCTGTTCACGAAACACAGGACCAATAGGAGTACATGGTGACAAATCGCCAACAAATTTTGACAGCACTTTACGTTTCACTTTTTGGAGCCGTGGCGGTAACGTCCGTTGTTGACGCCCAGAGTGCGAGCAAGGATTGGCCTGTTTGGCGCGGACCGAACCGGAATGCGATTGCAGATGAAAAGCAAGACTTCGTTACCGAATGGGACGACACGAAAAACGTGATCTGGAAATCAAAGATTCCAGGACGCGGACATTCGTCGCCCATCGTAGTTGGAGACTTGATCGTCCTTGCAACGGCTTACGATTCGGAAGAGCGGCAAACGGTCTTGGGCTACGACCGAAAAACCGGCAAGCAGCTTTGGGAAACGCAGATTAATGAAGGCGAGTTTCCCGCGCGGATTTTTCTTCCCAATAACACGCATGCTTCTCCAACGGTTTCATCCGATGGAAAGTTGTTCTTTGCAGTATTCAACAATAACGACAGCGCCCAATTGGCCGCGCTGGATGCCAAAGGCAAGATTGTCTGGAAAAAGAAGGCAGGCGTTTTCGTTCCCAAGCGATATCAGTTCGGCTACGGTGCGTCGCCTTTGGTTCACGACGGCATGGTGATCGTTTCTTCCGAATGCGAACGCGATGGAACGATGAAAGCGTTTGAGACAAAAACTGGAAAAGAGATCTGGAGTGTCAAACGCGATAAGGCAACCAGCTATTCGAGTCCCATCGTCGCCAAATTCGGTGATCGCGAAATGTTGTTGATCAGCGGTGGCAACGAGGTGGCAGCTTACAACCCGAAGGACGGAAAGCAATTGTGGAAAACGG
>CAYSXI010000173.1:0-11200 GCA_964434955.1 uncultured Pirellulaceae bacterium | reverse complement strand
GTTGATTCTTCGTTACCGGTGTACTCCTGGTAGACCTCAAGTTGCGTGGGCGCTATCCACGAGGCGACGGATTCCGAAAGCGGGATCGTTTGGACCAAAGCAAGGCACCAGCCAAGAAACAATGGAACAAACACGTATGGAATCAATCCCTTTCCGGAACGCGCGAAAAAAGCGAAGTCCAGCCACCAGATCGCCACGACCAGCGTCATGCCTCCCAGCAGAAGCATTTGCGAGCCAACATGAACTGAACCAATCAGCCAAGGGGCGATAGCCAACATCGAAAGCAGCACCGTTCGCCCCAGGATTCGCATGAGCGAACTGGATTCTTGTTTGGATCGCTGTTGGGTTCGACGCTGCCGCTTGTTTTCGAGGAGGTCTTTGAGCGTCGATTGAGATTCGTTCAACGTAATGCCAATCGATAACGGCGGGAAAAGGAATCAAGTCGCCGGGGCGGGACGGTTGCGGGGCACCTAAACTATTATATCGCCACACCCAAAAATCTTATCGCATTGTGCCCGTTTACGCTACAAATTGTTTTCGTGATTGCCTGCGTAATCGTTATAGACAAACAAAAAAACAGGTCGACAATTAGTCGACCCTTTCCATCAAACTGTTCCAGCAGTTCTACTGCTGACGACGTTGCAGTGAGTAGGTGTAAATCACGATGATCGAACCGGCCGCCAACAGGCTCCAGGGCATCCAGTCTTTTGGACGAAAGGTCCGCTTTGACTTCGGGACTTCCGGTGCGGAAACCGAAGCAAACGAAGCATTTGAATAGACGCTGTTGTTCCCCGTCGCAACTTGATTCGAACTTTCTGACCGGGAATTAGACAAAACGACTTGATCAATGATCAGGCATTCTGCTCCCAAAATGATCAGATTGATACCAACAGCCAGAAAAAATGCACGCCACATCCTGGAACCCTATTCCTTGGTCAATTTATCCTTTTGCATCCTCGTGTAAGGGATATCGGAACGGAAACGGTCGGGGGTTCATGAAATGCTTGCAGACGAAATTAGCCATAAATCTGATTCAATTGGAAAAATTCCGACGGCCTAACAAGCCAGATGGCGATTTACGGCAGGATTTTCCCATTCCCGTTTACATGGGGAAGCAAACCCTGATAAAATTAACAAAAGTCCTCGATTCTCCTCATGTTCCCCAGATTTAAATTTGTTAAGCGGGTAAATAACAACTCGAATCAGGCAAAAAATTGAATAAAGAAACGAATCCATCCAACTCCGTGCTTCTTGTCGATGATGATCCCGAAATCGTCGAAACACTGAAATTTGCCCTTAGCCGCAATGGATATGAAGTCTTCATTGCACGTAATGGAAACGAAGCGCTGGCAATGGCGGAAACCAAAGAACCAGATCTGATGATTCTGGACTTAATGATGCCCAAGCGGAGTGGGTTTCTCGTGCTAGAAGAGTTACGGCAAACCGGCCGAAGTCCTTTACCCGTGATCGTGATCACGGCGAACGAAGGCAGTCGACACAAAGAGTATGTCGAAATGCTTGGCGTCAACGAGTACTTTTGCAAACCCATTGCGATCGAATCGCTGTTGCATAGCGTCGAAAAGTTGATTTCAGCCTAGGCCCCACCATGGGACCCTCTGCGTTTGATCAAGATCGAGCCACTCACTCTTAGCCACCAAGCATTTTGACTTGGGCTCCATTTGGCAATCTGCATTCGGCCACCACCGAATTGGCAGGCTGCCCAAACCTGCCATGAAAGTCATCCGTCGAACGCAGCGAATCAATCGACGAAGGGGCTGACTCTATTTTCCAATGTCTCGAGTTTCACTCGGACCGAGGTTACTCGCCTTGCGGTTTTCCCGCTTGATGGCGTCGTAAACTTCCTGACGATGCACCGGAATTTCCTGGGGTGCATCAATTCCTAAACGAACCTTATCTCCGCGAATATCTACCACCGTAATCGTAACATCATCACCAATCATGATGCTTTCGTCGCGGTGACGGGATAAAACCAACATCTCAAGCTCCTTCAGACCGCCAATTCATACCCGGTGAATCCGTCCGCCTGGGCGGGTACCAATTGCTGCCATCAAAACATGAAGTCGGTCGATTTCCCTATTTGACCGACTAGACAATCCTTCGCAATACGACTTGCTGCGTAAGATTAATGATCGGCGCAAACTAGTGAAAATCAAAGAGAAAGCAAAAGTTGCGCAATTGTGCCGGTCGCACGAGTCAAGCAGTCTAATCCGGGATCCAATTTCCGAAGTCAAACATCAGATTTTCATGCATCGATTTGTTGTGTTTGGTGGGCGGCATTACGGTGACGCACCAAGCTCTCGTGAAGCTTGCGATGCAAAAGAAAGATGCTTGGCCTACCAACGGGACGAATGGGATTCACCCCTTGCCCGGGTTTTCCTTCGCGCATAAAACCCTTGAAAAAGAGCGGAAAAACCCGCAGATGCGACTTGAAGGCCGGGCTTTCAGGCCCTTAAATGCTAAGCGCTTTTGCGAATCGACTGCATGCTTTTTCGCATGGTCGTTGGCAAGGTTGAAAGTTCGTATTGGATGGGTTGAGTATCAACCGTGACGATCTGGCATCCCATTCGGCGACTCAAGTTGACGATGAGTGGGGCCCGGAGATTCAATGTCAATGTGTCATCGTCTCGCGACACAACCGCCAACACAAATGCCTGTTCCGCACTGCTTAGTTGCAGAAGTTCCACATCCTTTGGATCCAGCCGGACCTGGTAGCCGGGCACGAATTTTCGCGGCGACACAACGGGCATCGCAATTTTTGGAAATTGCATGCTTTGCATCCATGCCAAGGAATCATTTTCGCCATCCGCGAGAATCACCCAATGTTGACAGTCTTCAAATCCCAATAACCCGTTGCGGAAAAAGACGATGTCGTCCGCTTCAATTTCGATTGGGCCAAATCGTGATGTTTCGATTTTCATGGAACTGCCAATGACAAAAGGATCGGGCGCAACCTTGAGGGCGCGTCTGTTGGTTCATCGGCAATTTGACACCGTTTATCCAGAATAATCGGAACAAATTAACAGTCGCTTGCATTTTAGAACTAGGCAAGTCGCAAACCGCTCCATCAATAGCTAGCAGTCAGGGTGAGTGGATTCGAAGAAGCTTCAGTTGTCGTCGCCTGGATTCGTTTCCGTGTCCGATTTTTTTGTGTGTTCGGCAACTTGGGACTCAATGACCTTGGCGACATTTGCGGCTTCGATGGTGTTTCGGTTCTGCTGGTGCGGTGGAACAACGACACCACAACTAACGCAAAACTGAATCGCCTGATCCATAGTCAAATTCAAATCCAGCGTTTCACTTTTGGGAACCGTAATTGTGAAACCGGTTGCTGGCATCGGGCTGTTTGGAATCATGACGCTCAAGACCGGCTCGTTGGCGGCCGTGCGGATGTCCATGAAACTTTCACCGGTCACAAAACCCATCGACCAAATTCCCTTGCGGGGGTATTCGACGGCGACAATTCTCGTGTACTGCAATTCGCTCTCGCTGAATGCAAAGTCGGTCACCTGTTTCACGGACGAATACACATTTCGAATGATCGGAACTTGTTCGATCAAATTCTCAAAGTAATTCCACAGCATCTTGCCAACACCAGCCGCCAGCAATTTGCCGATCAAATACAGGGCAATAATGAAAAGTGCGACAAACAGCGGAATGATGTATTGCCGTCGTAGGTATCGAAGCTGAACATAGCGGTGATAGTACGCGGAAGCCGTTGTTGGGCGATCGGTGCCAGGATTCAACTCAACGGTGTCATAAATCTCTTTGGGAATGAAATTCTTGTTGACCTTGACCAAGGGGCCGTCAACCGAGTTGAAAACAACCGTGTTGTCTTCTTTCTTGAGTCGCGCGTCCGGTTCGCTAAGCGAGGCCAGTTCTTTGTTGATTTCGTCTTCGTCCCGAACGTCCGAAATAGAAAACACAATAATGTGCCGAGCGGTCGCTTCGATCGGGCCAAGAATGTAGCCGTCGATGGTCGACCAAGCCCAAACAAAGAACACAATCGTCAAAAGCGGTGGCATCGCAACTGCCAAGCCACGAAAAACCGCCTTCCGCATTGGGGCGAATGATTTGCTGAACCAACCCTGTTTGGTTGATTCGTCGGCAACCTTGTCGACGTCGTTGGTCATATGGGCAACTGGAGTTTTCCAGTGAGGGGAGTTCGGTTAATCCATTACCTTCTATTTTATGGAAGGGAACTCCATAAAAGCAAAGGCACTTGTGAATAGCTCACGTTTCCATTCGCGTCAAAATCAATTTTTTCATTTATTGATTTTTACCAGGATTTGCCCTTTTTCTTAACATTTGAACCCTTGGGAATTGAAACCAAGAATAGCCGGCACTCAAACTTTAAGGGCTGGGATTTCGACAAACTTCGCTAGTATCTTGCCTGGGCACCAGAGCTTTTTCCGACAGCCCCGGATCGGCCAATGCTGTCCAATCCCACGCATTCAAATGCCCGCGAATTTTTTGGGTGGGAGCAATCCACTCGGATGCGAATGCGACAATAGACAGGACACTTCGCACGCGGGCAGCCATTTTAGCCAAACCCGATTCCGCGCGCGCAAGCTACGACCAACACCCGCTCCGCGCCCGCATCCATTAAGACACGAGTTGCTTCATTGGCGGTTGCACCGGAAGTAACAACATCGTCAACCAGGATCACGGTTTTGCCAGCTAAGCAAATGGAGCGGCGTGCCGTCATGGAGCCGTTTACGTTTTTTGTCCGTTGTCTCCTGGAAAGAGTGCCCTGTTTCTGGGTGGCACGATTGAATTCGAGAAAAGACGACAACGCTGGAATCCGAGTCGCCTCTGACATCCCATAAGCCAATACAGCCGACGGATTCCAGTCCGGTATCAGCTTTCGGCGCCATTGAATGGGCACGTGGCAAATGACAAACCTTTCAATGCATTCGCTCGAGTTCGTGGTTTCGCCCGATTTCATTGACTTTTTCAACTCAGGCTGACCACAGGCTTTTTTCGGTTGCAAATCTGATTTTCTATTGGTTTTGTTGTCCCACCGCCTTTTGGCGAATAACTCCCGACCCATCAGCCTACCCATTTGTCGCGCAAAGTTTTCCTGGCGGGGGCGTTTCAACTGGAGGACTGCCTCTCTCAAACTGCCATGGTAATTGGAGAAAGTACGAATTGACTCAAATCTCCACACCTGTCCAAAGCAAACTCGGCATCCTTCCGCAAAATGCTCGGGAATCGGAACGACCGCGCTGCAGCGAGGACATCGCTGCATGCGAACTTCGGTCACGTTGCTGCTGGTCACGTTGCTGCTGGTCAAGTTGCTGCTGGTCACGTTGCTTCCAGGCACGTTGCATCCGGGCGCTGCGTCGTCCGTGATCCCGGAAGCGATAATCTGGAGAATGCAGGCTCGGCAAATCTGGATGTCCAAATCATTGCCGGCGACATTTTGCTCTTCGATACTTCGCCGATTGGTGAATTGCCCATCGGTCGGCATGCACTGAATTTCTTGGTTCGTTGTCGTTTGAATTGAGGCTGTTGCTTGAATTGAGTCGCTGTCGCTTTGCCCCCGTACCAACGATCGATGCCCAACGAATTGACAGCGGAATGGAAAAACGAGTTCCATCAGGTTTCTCGAAAGTTCGCGAATCAAATTGAACTCCGAATTCAGTCATGAAACCTTTGCAAACTAGCTGAAGAAATCGAAATTCCAAAATCAGGCTCCCCGATGTTCCCCAGGCGCCCCCGAACTTAAAAAAAGGAGGCGTGTATCTGAATTTGAACGTGCAAGCAGTGCGAAACTGGCATCAACACAGAATTCCTTGAAAGCTATAATCCGCCCGTTATTTTCGCGGATTTCACTAGCTTGCCATCGTGACAACGTTCGACTGGTACATTCTGAGACTGTTTGCAAAGATCCTGATCATTTGCTTTCTGGCGCTCTCCGGACTTTATGTGACGGTCCACCTGTTTACCAACCTGGATGAGGTCCAAGCGATTTCTGCCGAGTTGGGCGGTGCAAAAGAGATGGCGGAACAGTTTTACTTTCCGCGAATTCTCTTGTTTTTCGATCAAACTGCGTCTCTTCTAATCCTGGCCTCCGCGATTTTTGCTTTTACGCTTCTGCAACGAAACAACGAAATTACGGCGCTGGAGGCAGCCGGCATTTCGAAGTCGCGAATTGCTCGGCCGCTTTTTTGGGCAGCCATGTTGCTGGTTGGTTTAAGTGTGATCAATCGCGAATACCTGATTCCGCAGCACCAACAGAGTCTGGCCAAGACTGCTCAAAATTGGATGGGCGACAAAGAAAATCCCATGCCCTTTCAAGTCGACAATGCGACGGGCATCGTATTGCGAGGATCCAAAATCATCCCGGGGCGAAATCGAATCCTTTCCCCAGAGTTTCAGGTTCCCACTCAACAAGAAAGTCGTTCCATTCAAGTCGCGGCCGAAACGGCAACTTACCAAAACCAGAACGGCAATCATCCGGCCGGGTATTTGATCCAGGGGCTTGTGGAGGACGTTCCAACCGTCAACGACGACGAAGACAACACCCTGCTATTTGCCCACGACCGGCATGATTGGCTGGATGATGATGAGTGCTTTGTGCCTTGTTCTCTTTCGACTGAAGAAATCGTGTACGGGAACAAGATGCGACGCTTTACCGGATTGCCCGAGTTGATTCAGCGTTCCCGAAGTCCTTCGGCGGAATTCAATAATTATCAGAAGGTCGACATCCACGCTCGAGTATTGCGACCCATCCTCGACTACGCAATCTTGCTTCTCGGGCTTCCATTGGTTGTTTCACGAAGAGACCAAAACATTTTTGTTGCCGCGGCCGTGTGTATTGGAATGGTCGTTGCGCTTCAATTGGTCGTCTTGGGATGTCACTCACTTGGGGCGATGCGCATTCTTAAACCGGCAACGCTCGCGGCCTGGTTGCCAATCATGATATTCCTGCCTTGGGCGATCTCTTCGGCGCGCAAGCTGGTTCAATGAGAGACTAGTTCAAAACGTCCAAGACTTCCTGGTACAGGTCTTCCGTCGCCGCCGCAACGAAACGGGGGTCGTCAAGATCGAATTCGCGATTGTCGACGTGCCGGATGACTCCTCCTGCCTCTTGTAGAATCAGGAGTCCGGCCGCCGCATCCCACAAGTTCAGCGAGAGTGCCCAATAGGCATCCAAGCGTCCCGCGGCCAAGTAGCAAAGATTCAACGCGGCCGATCCAAGGCGTCGAAACCCCTGGCAACCAAACAGCAATTTCGTGAACTGCTGGTGTTCCAGGGAATCCTGTTGGATCGATGCGGAAAGACTGACCACCAGAAGCGCTCGATTGAGTTTCGCGATTCCGCTCACTTGGATCGGCTGTTCATTTAAAAAGGCTCCGCCGTCTTTGCTCGCGTAAAAGCATTCACCCAGCAACGGATCGAGGACGACCCCCGCAATAATTTCATTGCCCTTCCGCAAACCGATCGAGACACTATAGGAAGGCAGCTGGTGAATGTAGTTGGTCGTTCCGTCCAAAGGATCAACAATCCAGCAGTACTCGGAGTTGTCTCCAACATGCATCTTGGTTTCTTCACCAAGAAACGAATGTTCCGGAAACCGTTCCGCGATGTATTCGCGAATGACTTTTTCTGATTCGAGATCGGCTTGAGTGACAAAGTCGCGTTGGCCTTTTTCAGAGATCGTGAACCGATCCCGCCAATCGAGGAGGACTTGGCCGCCGAGTCGGGCCGCTTCTTTTGCTGTCTCCAAAAGTACGGTCATCGTTTTTTGCTTTCCTAAACCAGTGGTTGCTGAATCGATAACAATGAAACGAACGAACCTTTTCGACAAGCGGGCCGAAACAAGATTGCGATAACGGGAGAGTTGTGCCGAATCGAATCGGAAACGGATTCGACTTTGGGATGATCGGCAATGGTTGGAGTCCCGTTTTTCCGAATGGTCGTCGCAACTTGGCATTGTGACTTTGCATTTGCTTACCAATCGGCAATCCCCGTTAAATTTTTCGACCGTTCAATTTTCCCGGCATTTTTTCACTTTCGGAACTGAAAAGGCTTTTGATTTTCCCAAAATGGCCACCTAAGGGGAGTCGAATTTGCAAAAGTATGGACTTTGCATTTCAACTTGTTATCATCATATGTAGCTTGTAAGGCTGTATAGCCTTATTCGGCCTCTTCTCTGTTCCGGCCCCGCCGTGCGTCAAAAGCAATCGGTGGGGTTTTTTTTTGCGCTTGGTTTCTCGGGCGAATGGTTTCTCGGGAGTCTAGTTTCTTCGGGCGTCTGGTTTCTTTCGTGTCTGGCTTGATGGGTTCGCGGAACCCGACTCGATTGGTTGCCTGGATTCTTGAAGTCGCGAGAGTCGAATTGTCGCCAATCAACGGTTAAATGTTTCCAATATTCTTCAACCTCGAGCGAATGGATGGTTGTGAATCAAACTTCGCCCATCAACGCGCCGTCGGTGCCCAAACCAAACAATCCGATTGGTTCCGCCAAGTCGTTTGTCGGGAAATCTCGTCAAATTGAATAGTTTCGAAAGCCATGCGTTGTGGATCTTCACGGCTTCGTTAGTTGCGTTTTTTCCTTGGATTCGCGATAACTAACGACTGCATCTCAGCCCGGATTTTTTGCTGATCCGGTTTGCCATCACAATACCAACACGATACCAGCGCGGACCTCGCGCATTTTTGAATCCGACGATCGTTCAGGAGAATATTGAGTGCCCGATCCCAAAAAACATGCCGACTCCCGTAACTTGATTGAAAGTATCATGCGGTGGATCCCTGGTTTCTCCGGGTACCTCGAAAAAGAGTATCGACGTGAGAGCGATGCGTTGGCGCGAAAGTGGTTGGCGGATCGACTCGACAAGGCCAAACCGTCGCTCGACGAATTGGTTCACAAGTTGACGAGCGGTGGGAAATTGGACGGCCTGGACGAAATTGATCGATTCCGTTCCCGCTTGGACCACATGGTGGGTCGGTTTCGCAGTGCCCCTCAGGGGTACAGTGGATTCTTTGATTACGTGAGAGTTCGCGAAGAAGAATTGAACGAAGTTTACGTCCTTGATGCCTCGATGTTTCAAACGATCGATGAGTTGGCCGCAAAGATTGAATCCATCAAAGATTCCGTCGATACGTTTCAGGAGAAGCTTTCGGAAGTCACCAAAGAATTGGAAGAAGTTGATCGAAACTTTGACAAACGCAGTGAGATCTTGAATGGCTTGTCCGACTAGTCGGTGAGACAAAGGTCGACTTGTACTTGGGACATTTTGCAAACAAAAAATAGACAGATACCGGAGTAACAATGGCTCTTGAAGTAATTGATTTTTTTGATCGTACGAATCGCTCGCTCGTTCATCGTTTTCCCAATCAAGGTACCACCGACATCAAGATTGGTGCCCAGTTGATTGTCCAGCAGCAGCAGGAAGCCGTTTTCTATCGTGACGGGAAAGCGATGGATGTGTTTGGCCCGGGCCGCCACACGCTGACGACTTTGAACGTTCCCTTGATTACCAAGTTCCTGACGATGCCTTGGGAGAAGTCACCCTTCCAGGCTTGCGTTTATTTTGTTGGTAAGCAGGATTTTATCGATCAAAAATGGGGCACGCGGCAACCCATCACAATTCGCGATGCCGATTTTGGATTGGTCCGAATCCGCAGCTTTGGGAAGTTTTCTTATCGTGTCACGGATGCGACGTTGTTGATCGATCGACTGGTTGGTACGCAAGGAATGTATACGACCGAAAAAGTCACTTCCTATATGAAGGACGTGATTGTCTCGCGCATGAAAGACTTGATTGCGACAACCAAGCTTGGTTTGATCGATTTGCAGTCCAAGTACGACGAGATTGCAACCGGAACGCGGGCGAAGGTTTCGACGGAGTTTGCCAAGTACGGCCTTGAACTTGTCGACTTTTTCATTAACTCGATCAACGTTCCCGAAAAAGTCCAGGAGGCCATCGACGCCAGGTCCAGCATGGGCGCCATCGGCGACTTGCGATCCTTCACGATGTACCAAGCCGCCAAGAGCATGGAAAAAATGGCGGAGAACCCGGGTGGTGGTTCTGGTGGTGGAGCGATGCAAATGGGAATGGGGGCCGGTTTCGGTATGATGATGCCCGGCATGATTCAACAAGCAATGGTCCAGGGTGGGCAACCGGCTCCACCGGCAGGCGGTCAGCCAGCAGCGCCTTCGGCTCCGGCAACGGCAGCCACGGGTGCAGCAACCGGGGCCGCTTTCGGATCCGCAATGAACTTTGACTCGCTTCAACGCGTGCACGTTGATCCACAGCAGATTGTGGATCAAGTGATCACGTCGTCCGGATGGGAAGTGGAAAAAACCGAAAACACTTGGACCGTGACCGTTCCAATCGGTTCACTGCGTAAGCAACGTTTGATCGTTGAGTTCGGTCAGAAAGACGCGGACGGCCAAGAAATTGTCAAATACATTTCGACCTGTGGCCCGGCCACTCCGGAAAACTCGATGCAACTTC
This sequence comes from uncultured Pirellulaceae bacterium, assembly GCA_964434955.1. Classification (GTDB taxonomy): domain Bacteria; phylum Planctomycetota; class Planctomycetia; order Pirellulales; family Pirellulaceae; genus JANQLU01. Next base: position 710 of record CAYSXI010000173.1, on the reverse strand, counting down.
TGCAGTTCAATGCAGACATGGTGCATGGTGCATTCGCGGTACGAAAGACAGATGCCGGCGACGTCGTGGTGGTTCAAGCCAACGAAATTGTTGACACCATGGACTTGATGGAAGTCACGCGAATCATGACCGCCGTTGCCTGGCAGGCGGACAAAGTCGAAGAAAAACTTACCGGCGGCGACGAAAACTAGTTGAGGCCGAAAGGAAGAGTGAGTTGGCTCGATCCATTTTTGGTCGGACGCAGATTCTCTCCGAAGCGAAAACTCAGAGGCTTGGTTGATCATTCAACCAAGCCTTTTTTGTGATTGGTCGGATTTACGATTGGGATGGATTCAATCACCCCGATGGATCGCAGAGGATGGATGATTCCTGTTGTCGACGGGATTGCTTCGATTCATTCGGTCGCGCGGCGATGAATCGGAAGGCTTGCGTGTGAGCCGTGTTTGGCGTTTGCGAACCCACTCGCTTGCGCTTCGTGCTTGTTTCGTTTTGAATTTTGGGAATACGCAACTTCGTGGCTCCGGCGATGATGGGGGGCAGGACCGATTTGAATTCAGGGCCGGGAAAATGCTGAAGGCTGGATCTATTGCGGCCATGGAGTTGATGCCTTGAGGAACCACTCGCTTGCGCTTCGTGCTTGTATCATGGCGTGCCCGGTGACGTTAAGGTCGGAATGATTCCTGGGTCTTGCGCTGGCATTTGTCAGCGTG
>CAYSXI010000172.1:0-11204 GCA_964434955.1 uncultured Pirellulaceae bacterium | reverse complement strand
TTTTAACAATGGAACGTGTTTTTTGTCGCGGGACAAGTTTCGAAGAGCGGGGCGATCAAAATCGATTACCGAAAATCCCCGACTCGATCGACAGAAAATCCTCTCTCCTCCATCTTAACGTTTCAACGAACTTGCTTAACGCTCGAGATTTACGAGACTCTGATTTCGGCGAAGTTGCCCACAGGCCGCGTTGATTTTTTCGCCTTTTTGAATCCGAAACTGAACATTGATTCCTTCCATTCGCAGGATTCGCCCAAAGCGCTCAATCTGCTCCGCCGTGGGTTCTTTCCATGGCAAACCGTCGACCGGATTGTAGGGGATAACATTCACCAATGCGTTTTTGTCCCTCAAACAGTCCGCCAATTCCTGGGCTGATTCGTCCGAATCGTTCACTTCCCCCAGGAGGACGTATTCAAAGGTCAAACGGCGACCGGATACTTCAAAGTACTTGTCGGCAGCCTCCAAAATCGCGGCAATCCCAATCTTGTCGTTTACCGGAACCAATTGATCCCGCAGTCGATCGTTGGGAGCATGAAGCGAAACTGCCAGGTTATACGGACGACCATGCTCCGCCAGTTTATCGATCGAGTTGGGCAGACCGACCGTCGAAATGGTCACCCGCCTTGGACTGATTCCCAACCCATCTTCCGATGTTGCGAGGTCCAGGGCTTTCAGTACGTTGCTGATATTCGCAAGCGGCTCGCCCATCCCCATCATGACGATATGGCTCAGTCGCTCGTCCTCCGGCAACAATCGCTGAAGACGCAGCATCTGTTCAAGGATTTCAGAGGCCAACAAGTTGCGTTTCACGCCATCCAACCCACTCGCGCAAAAGACACATCCCATGGCGCAGCCAACCTGACTACTCACACAAATCGTGCGCCGGCTTCCGTCTCGCAACAGAACACATTCGATTAAATTTTCGTCTTCCAATTTCAACAGCAACTTTTCCGTGCCGTCTTCTGACTTCAAGTGCCGGACGATTTCCGTGGTCCAAAAACGAAACGTGTCCGACAAATCATTTCGCAATGGCAATGGCAGATTGGTCATTGCCTCGAAGCTCTCGGCCCGATTTTCAAAGATCCATTTTTGCACCTGTCCATGCCGAAACCGTGGTTGCGATTTTTCGTCGAGCCAAGCCTCGAGCCCGCCATCGAAGGCAAACCAGTGTTTCTTTTTCGATTTGTCCGTCATGACTCAAACTTGCTGAAATGGCTTTTGCGAAAAGTTGTAGTAGAATTGCGCCCGCGACTCAATTGTTCATACATTATCGGCTGAAAATGCAACCCGACGACGACATTTGCCTTTGTTTTCATGTTTCGCTGCGAAAGCTGACCAACTTCGTACGAGTCGAAAAACCCAAACGGCCAAGCCAACTCGCCAATTGTTTTGGCGCGGGAACCGGATGCGGTTGGTGTCGACCCTTCCTGGAGAAAATCCACCGCCAACATTCGGAAAAGCCCCAAAATCCGGATTCTTCAATTGACCCGGCACCGGGAGAACAGCTTCCGGACTCCTCCGAGTATGCCCAGCAAAGGGCACAATATGTCAAGGAAGGCAAAGGTTCACCGCCCAAACCTTAGGAAACTGGGGACGAACCGGCCTCAGCCTTTCATCCTGGTGGTAGGCAAAGCTATCAAAATGCGTTAGATTTTTGTGAATTATTCGGGGGACTCGTATTCCGATTGTGCAATGGACCACTTTTGCAAATCGCTCCCATTATATCTCATTTTATGCATTTTTTGGTGCATTCATTACCCTTAACTCCAAGCGTTGATTATGGCTCGTAAGGTCGTCAGTCGAAAAGCAAAGCGGGAAGAAGCCGAAGCCGCCGAAGCAGCAGAAGCAGCAGCACCAAAAAAGAAGAAAAAGAAAAAAGCCAAGCGGAAGACCAAAACGCCCGTCGAAGTCCGGATGAAAGTCTACTGGGGCGTCTTCAATCATGCGATGAAACGCGTCGCTCTCTATGAATTCAATCAGAAAAAGGCCGCACAAAAACGGGCCAGTGAATTGAATGTCGAAGGCAAACCGCCTCACTTTGTCGCCAAAGTGAAACAGGAAGTCGAAGACTAAACGACAGCTCAGACGCTCGTTGACTTGTTTCGACGCAGAGACCTTTCGACGCAGAGACCGTTGCAGATTGTTAGCTGATTTTGCGCGCTTCGTCCCTTTCGAGAGTCTCGTCCCTTCAAGTTCATTCTGCGGGCTGCCATTGTTCCGCTTGGAAGTTTTGGCTGCCCTGAGCTTTGTAAACGATTCAACAAGCAGCATGCATCAGGTTCGCCGTTTCACCCAAGGGCCGCACGGACCTTGGAGATGGTGGTAACGCTATTCAATTCGGCTTTGCCAAAGCCGTCCAGCGCTCCATTGGCGACCGCTTTTTCCTGCGCGTCGGCAAAATTCGAAATCAACATGACCCGGCAATCCGGTGTTGACTCTTTGATTTCCCGGACCAAAGAAATTCCACACCCCCCATCGGCGTCGAACACTCGATTGATCAAGACGAGTTCGGGAGCACTTTCCGCCAATACCTCCAAAGCCTGATGCCGATTTGCGGCTTTCAGGAATTCAACGTCAAAATGTTGATTGAACCAGTTATCAAAGGTGAAATTGTCGGGGTAACAATTTCCAACCACCAGGATTGCTGGACGACTCATTCGTTTCCATTCAGGATCCAAGGATCCGCAAGAAGACCAGTTCAAATGGGCAGCGTTTTCAATTGGGCAGCGTTTTCAATTGGGCAGCGTTGTGCCGGAACGATTTCGCATTCCGCGTTTTGGTAACGTGTATCCAGAACGATTGGGGAGCGTGGTACCACCTCGATTCGGGAGCGTGTAGCCGGAGCGGTTCGGCAGCGTCGTTCCCGATCGCCGCGGCAACGTCGTGCCGGAACGATTGGGCAAAGTCGTATTGCCGCGTCGGGGCAGGGTCGTTCCCGATCTCAATTTTCCGGCCTGTCCCTGATCCGCCACGTTGCCTTTGGAGCTCTTGGCGTTTGTCGACTTCGTGCCCTTTTTGACTTCGCGGACTTCGTCGCCCACGTCCAGTCGACTTTTCTTGGGATTGGGAATGAGGCCCGCCGTGTCGCAACCAAAAAAAGTCACGGCCGCCAAAGCCACAAGAGTCAACAAGGTAATGATCGGTAGCGCGATCGACTTCGAGTTGTTCGGTTGTTCAGTCACGTTGCTTCGTCAATCAACGGAAGTTGAAAAATTGCCAGCCAATCGTCGGCTCGCTGGATATTCAAAACCACCGACGAATTTCGTTATTGTTTGTATCGGGTTATTCCCGCGATTGCAAAACGGACCGCGGGTATACGGGTCAGGTCGGCCGATTGGAACCGCCACTCAGAAAAGACCTTGATGCGACGGAAGGACCCAAACCACCACTACACTTTAACATCACGAGCCCGTTTGGTGGCCGGGTGGAAAGCAGGGTTCGTCTTGTTTTCGCAAAAATCGTCACAAGCAGAAAATAAGTTCCAGAGCCATTTTTTTTGACAGCAATAGGTGTTTGCCTCAAGTCGGCCGATATCTCCCATTGGACTGCGTACGATTGCCGGTTTACGCAGTGAAAAGCGGTTGTTTGAATCCGGGTCAAAAGGACGGCTTGGAGCGACCGATTTCACCCCCGAACGTTCTTGAAAAATGATCCAGGAACAAGGTTGCAAATCTAGCGACTCTCATCAGGCCTGATGCAAGTTGCGACTTGGCGAACCTGACTCCGATGAACGACAAGATTTCCGCCCCAAAGATTCGTTGAAATCGCAACTTTCGCTGGATCACAAGAATGCTCACACTTAGGAGACGAGTCTCGATGAAACTCAAAATGTTGATGGCCATGATGGTCGTAGGCATGGCTTTCTGTAGTGACGGCTACGGACAAGGAATGCTGAGCCGCATGATGAACCGATCCTGTTGTGATCCGGCTCCATCTTGCTGTGACACCCCGAAAGACACCTGTGGATGCAATTCTCGATTGTTCCAATTCCAATCTCGCTTCTGCTTCGCCAAGCCAAACTTGCTTCGCGGTTGCGGTCAGTGCGGCAACTTCTTCAACCGTGGCTGCGGTTGTGAGTCGACTTGCAACACTGGATGTAACGACGGTTGCGGTGGTGGATTGTTGAGCCGATTCCAATTTGGCTTGATGCGATTTGGTAACAACAGTGGATGCGGCTGCGAAACTCCAGTCAACGACTGCTGCAACAAATCTTGTGGCTGCGGACTCCTCTCTTCTCTTCGAGGTCACTTTTCTTCGATGGGTTGCGGTTGCCAAAACGACTGTGATCCATGCTCACGATCTGGATTGTTCACTCGCTTCCGCGGCATGGGCAATTGTGGCTGCCAACAAGCCCAAGCAGATCCTTGCTGCCGCCCTCGTTTGATGGATTCCATTCGCGCAATGGTTCCACGGCGATGTGGTTGTGAAAACACTTGCGGATGTGGTGGCGATGCTGCTTCTGACGCGAAAGAACCAACGCCTTCGCCAGAGCCAAAGGCTGACGGCAAAGCGCAACCTTCCGCTTCGGACGGAGTCCTCCGTCTTCGAGCCAATCAAACGGCTCCTTCGATTGACCCTCGTGCCAACGTCTCTCCTTACAGCACGATTTCAATCGGAAAATAGTGATTGAATAAATCGCATTGCGATTTTTATATACACGGTTTGGGTCAGTCTGGCCCAAGCCGTTTTTTTTGTGCGCTGTCAGGGAAATCGGGGTCGGAAGTCGAACCACTCGCTTGCGCTTCTTGCTTGTAGGGTTTGGGGCGGTAGATTCGATCGAACCACTCGCTGGCGATTCGTGCTCGTAGGGGGTGGGGCAAAGCTAGTTGGTTGAACTGGAGTTTGCCAGGATTTGAGCGATGGAAAAACTCAGAAGATCCTGGTCTTTTTCGAAATGCTGTTTGATCTTCACGAAGTCCGCTTCGGACTGGGCCAGCGCAAACAAGTCGGGCGCGATCCCCATATTTTGATGCTCATCATCACGTTCACGAAGTGAGACTTCGATTGCCCGCTCGGGCCGCCCGACATTGGCGAGGAAATCAATCAGCGTTTCCACGGTGATACTTTTGAGCATCCCGGGCGGCATGGCGGCAATTTTCTTCAGAAACCAGGCTTCCGTTTGCTCGGGATCGTCACCGTTCAGCCCGCGAAAAAACTGGTGGTGGTCCGGATAAACATTTTCGAAAGGCTCATCGCCTTCGAAGTGAAACTGTTCATCCAGTTGCATTCCGTATTCACAGAGTTCGATGGCTTTGGCGATCGCAGCTGGGTCTCGCGCGTTTCGGGCAATTCGAACGACCGACGCCAAATGGGTGGTGTCGACGTGGTGCCCGCCGCCGGAAAACAACCAGTCCCGATCTGCGATCAACTCAACCAACGTTGATTGCTTCGGCGCCGCCTGCTCCTGTTCCTGAATATGATTTCGAACATTCTCACAAATCTCGTGGTAGAGATGCGCAATCAACAACTCGGCCGTTTCCTGCTTGACCGGTTTGGAAAGGACGGCCACTTGAGAATCATACGTGGTGATCGAATTGCAGGTCCCAAAGTGCTTGAGCATCAAATCGTATCCGTAGCTTGGGGCTACCGATTCGGCCAGGGCGATCTGCACGACTTCATCAACGTTATCGGGCGTGATTGGAATCTGCATGAGCAACTCCCGCGCGCGGTCGCTGTCGGCCACCGGCTGCAAATACATCCAGCCATTGGTTGGGTCACCGGCTTTGAAAAAAAGTTCGCCCACCTTTTCACAGGCCTGCAAAAGTTTCTCTTCAAAATCTTTTTGAGTGTCCGGAGCCAGCGAGTCCAGGTTCTCGTCGTAGAGCAGAGGCAAGCCACATTCCTGTCGCGCCTGCATCTTCAGGACTTCAAATAGTTTATGAAACTCCTGTTGCTGGGAGAACTGTTTTGCCAAAAACCCAAGTGCCGCATCGGTTCCCTCCTGGTCAATCAAGCTTTTTATCTTGTCAAAGTCAGAACTTTGGTTAGTCATGCGTTTTACTTTCGGGTATCGTTCGCTGGCGTCGTTTGTCTCGATGAAGAGCTTGAGTAGAATACAGCCTACGATCTAGACCACCGGGATTTCAATACACGGTTTATTTTGACAACGACGGCAAACAGGGGAAAAACGAGCCCGTTACAAGTGGCGCACCGCCGCGTCCTCGACGATTTGATGGCGGAAAATGTCGCCGGCAAATGGACAGGCGAGCTTTCTGCGTCGGCTCTTTCGACCGCCACTGCCCTGAGCGTCCTCGGATTGATGGTCGGCCGAGTGGACATCGATTCGTCGGAAAATTGCTGGATGAAGGAGCAGATGGATGGAGGCATTCGTTGGCTCTTGATGCAGCAGAATACCGATGGGGGTTGGGGTGACACCGACAAGAGTCATTCGAATATTTCAACGACGTTGTTGGCGATCGCGGCGCTACATCTTACCGGTCAAACCGACGAGAACTCGAAGGTCATCGACCTTGCCTGGAGCTACGTTGATTCGAAAGGACGCTGGGACGGACTGAAAAAGCGTTATGGCAAGGACAAGACCTTCGCCGTTCCGATCATGGCCAATTGTGCGATCGCGGGAATCTTGCCCTGGAAGCAAGTCGCCGCTCTGCCATTCGAGTTAGCCTGTGTTCCGCAAAAGTTTTATCGCTTCGTTCGCATGCCCGTGGTCAGCTATGCCATTCCGGCGCTTGTGGCGATCGGGCAAGCCAAATTTTTCGCCGACCCTCCCTGGAACCCGCTAACTCGATTTGCCAGAAAATTTTCGGTCGGCCGTAGCCTGGACGTCTTGCAAAAGATGCAACCGGCGTCGGGCGGATTTTTGGAAGCCATTCCGTTGACTTGTTTCGTTTCCATGGCATTGATCCATAGCGGACGCGAAAATCATCCGGTAGTTCAAGCAGGACTACGGTTCATCCGGGAGTCCTTCCGCCAGGAAGGAAGTTGGCCGATCGACACCAATCTCGCGACATGGGTGACGACCCTTTCGGTCAACGCGGTCGCCTCCGATTCCAACCAGGATTCCGAGTCGTTCTTGAGCCAGGTCGATTTGGATTGGGTCATGAAATGCCAATACAAATCGGTTCACCCTTTTACGGGATCCGCACCCGGCGGATGGGGATGGTCCGATTTGAGCGGAGCGGTTCCCGACGCGGATGACACGCCGGGCGCGTTGCTTGCGCTCAAAAAGTTTCATGACTTCGGTGGACTGAACGAAGAAAAAAAGGCATCACTCATCGAGGCGTCGGCGAATGGTGTTCAATGGTTGCTGGACTTGCAAAATCGTGACGACGGTTGGCCGACGTTTTGCCGTGGCTGGGGACGTTTGCCTTTCGACCGAAGTGGCAGTGACATTACCGCCCATGTCTTGCGAGCCATCGACTGCTGGAAGCCGATTCTGGAAGCAGGTTTTTCAGACCGTTTTCCCAAAGGCAAGATCGATCAGGCCCTGAAACAAGGCGTTAAGTATCTTACGAAAACCCAAAAAGAAAATGGAAGCTGGGATCCTCTCTGGTTTGGAAATCAGGACCGACCGGACGAGGACAATCCGGTTTACGGAACCGCCAAAGTCATTTTGGCTTTGGTGGAAATCGGATTTCAGAACGGAAATTCACCCCAGTACCTGACCGATACTTCTCTGCTGGAAGAAGGTTTAATCTGGCTGGTGGATCAGCAAAACATTTCGGCGACTTATCCCAATCAGGGCAGCTGGGGCGGCGGTGAATCGTTGGCCGGTCCAAATCAAAAAACGAACGGTTCGGTGGAGGAAACGGCTCTCGCACTCGATGCTTTGCTGGTCGCGGAACGTTTTGCCGTCGGCCAACTGGAAATGGGTCGAGACCACGAAAAACTCGGCAGGCTCCGCAAGTCCATCGCCCGTGGTTTAAACTGGCTTAACTTTGCGGTTTACGAGGGAAAACATCAGCATCCGTGGCCAATTGGTTTTTACTTCGCCAAGCTATGGTATTATGAAAAGCTCTATCCGATCCTATACTCGACCGCAGCTTTGAGTCGGGCCCGGGAATTTGGCTGGGATGGCCGGCTGATCGAGATGGAAGGGGAGTTTGAGCAAATTTAGCTTTCCAAGTCTTTGGATTTTTAACTTGCGCGGATCCCCGACAAAATGAAATTGAACCACTCACTCGATTCGAATCGTAGGATGGGTGGCACGAATACACTTGTGGGAAACTTCGTTGAGTTCATCAAATAGCACTAACGTCTCTGAATCGACGACCGTTCCCAGTTCCGCATCCAACGAGAACGGTGCGGTCGACTTGGGCGATACACCCCATGGAAGCAATACACCCGGTGGAAATGGCGCTTCCAACGGAAACAGCTCTGCGAATAGCAACGGTCAGCCGGGGACTCCCATTTTGAAATCGAACGTCGCCATTTTTGAGTCGAGCAACGGCACAACAGACAATGGAAGTTCATCAAGTGAGTCCAATGGAGATGGGGCTCCGCGGAAGCGTCGATCTCGCCGTCGAAAGACGTCGCATCTGAAAGATGTGCCCCAGTCGAAAGACCTGCGGATTGCACTTCGTGCACAGTGCATCGAAATCGCCAACGGACTTCCGCGCGATCGCGTATTGTCAAAAGACGAAATGGAGAAGATCGCCCGCCAGATTTTGGCGGACGCGGGTCAACCGGAAGGGTACCTGGGATGGACGATGGTGATGCTATCGTCGGCCTTTTGGAAAGATCAAATTGCGAACATCCCTTATGAGCGGCGTTTGTTTCTCTTGCCACATTGCTTGAAGCATGCCCAAGGTTGTCCGGCCGACTACGATCAGTTTGGCCTCGACTGCAAAACGTGTGGTGCCTGCTCGATCGCCGACTTTCGAACACGCGCGGAGGACCTCGGTTACAAGGTTTTGGTGGCGGAAGGGTCGCCGATCGTTCTCAAGATTATTGTGAGTGGATACGTTGACGCGATTGTCGGCGTGGCTTGTCTCAATGTTCTCGAAAAAGCGATCGACAAAATTTTGCTGGCCGGCATTCCGTGCATGGCGGTTCCGCTTCTTTCGAGCGACTGCCGAAACACGTCAGTCGACGAAGACTGGGTCAGCGAGATGGTGAATGTCCCCTACGAGCAAGGCCAGCAGAAGACCAAGTCATTCATTCATTTGATGCGGGGTTCGGCCAAGATGTTCGAACCGGAACCGCTCAAGCAGCTGGTTCCTCGAATGCGTGTCGGGGCCGACGAAACAATTCCGAACCTGGCAGAGCTGAATGGAAACGCGGCCTCGGTGCTGGATCCCATCGCCAGTACCGAAACCATTGCCCTCGATTTCCTTTCTCGCGGTGGAAAATATTCGCGTCCGTTTATCACCCTGGCGACCTATGACGCAATGACCGGTGGTCTCGCAACCGAAGCCGACGGTGAGAAGGTTGTCGAAGCCTTCAGTGACAGTGTCAAACGCGCCGCCGTGTCGATCGAAGCCTTCCATAAGGCTTCATTGGTTCATGACGATATCGAGGATGATGATCTATACCGGTACGGCAAACCTTCACTGCACAAAACGTTCGGCGTTCCAACGGCAATCAACGTTGGCGACTACATGATTGGCCTCGGCTATCGCTTGCTGAGCCGCGAAACAAAGGCCGTCGGCGGCGATGTCGTGGCGGATGCCGTTGACTGTTTGGCGGATGCCCATTCCCGACTTGCGGAGGGGCAGGGTGCCGAGTTGATTTGGCGAGACGCCAAAGACAAGAATTTGAAGCCGATCGACGCGCTCAAAATTTACGCGTTGAAAACTTCGCCAGCCTTTGAAGCCGCGTGCATGGTCGGCATTCGAATGGCAGGGCCCGTAGATGATTATCGCGATTCGATCCGATCATTCTCACGCAACCTGGGCGTTGCCTTCCAGATCTTGAATGACCTGAAGGACTGGGAAGGAGATTCGGACAACAAGATCAACGCCGGCGGCGACTTGCTTGGCGGACGTCCGACCTTGCTTTGGGCATTGGCCCTGGAAGGTCTCAAGGACGAACAGAAGTCCGAGTTGGTCAAGTTGGTCGATGGCACAGCGGCAAATGAGGGCATGACGAACGAAGCCATCGTGAATCGCGCCCGTCAACTGTATTTCGAAGCGGGAGTTTTCGAAAAAGCTCATCAGCTGGTCGACAAGTATCAACAGCGTGCCGAAGCGGACGCAGACGGAATCGAACCGGATGCGCTTCGCCACCTTCTCTACTATCTGGTTGATACGGTTTTGGATCGTCCTGAAGACACAACGCCGACGATTTCAATCGTTGAACCGACGATGTCCGACATCCAGCCGATCATCGCCCCCCGGTAGTTCGTTCAGTTAGGAAATGAACGTGGACCCTTCCAACCCGACGACGCCTGAATTGCACGAGTTGATCGAGATTTTTTTTGATCGGCAAGCGGACCTTGGGGCGTTTGAGGAAATCGTGGCGGAAGAATTGCCAACCAACTATCGCAGGCTCCTGGCTCACGATGAGCACATGACGGAGACGATTGAGGCCTACCACGGTTGCCCTTGCGAATTGGAAGTCGTCGACGAAAAGATCGATCCGCAACACTATTCACGTAAGATTCTATTGCGAAATTCAACCGACCAGCGTGTGGTCCAATACGGGATCGTCCGTTTGGATTTATCGGTTCTCGAGCAATCGGTCCAGGACGAGATTCGCTCAAAATCGCGTCCGCTTGGACGAATCCTGATTGAAAATGATGTGCTTCGTAAAGTTCGATTGGTGGCGACCTGGGAAGTCGTCCCAGGGATGGATCTGAACAAGCACATGACAAATGGCGAACTGCAAAAATGCTATGGCCGTACTGCGTTGATCTATTGCAATGGCTCGCCGGCGATCGAGTTGCTTGAGATTGTTGTCGAGTAGTTCGTCGACCAACACTTATTGGCAACACGCAGCAACCGTTTCTATGCTCTTGCGTCACCTCCAACGATTGGGCATGCGAGGCCTTTTTGATAAGATCGGAATCTTTCGAACTTGGTTGGAACTTTGGATCTTGGACGATAAGTACTGATGCGATATTTCTTCTGGGGCCTGATTCTCTTTTTAATCGTGCTTCATCAGGATTACTGGCAATGGGGACGCTCCGACCTTGTGTTTGGCTTCGTTCCCTACCCATTGGCCTACCACGTTTGTGTTTCGATTTTGGCATCAGCCGTCTGGAAACACAAACGTGGTAGGCCAATGGGTAGGGAAAGAGTGTA
>CAYSXI010000171.1:0-11250 GCA_964434955.1 uncultured Pirellulaceae bacterium | reverse complement strand
AGCTCACTCATCGCATCGTTGATTTCGTGATCCAGGCTCTTGAATTCTGATTCCAACTGTTTGAAAACGTCCTTCATTTTGCCGTTCAGATTTTTGTCGAGTTGTTTTCGCAATTCTTTGAACTGCGACTCATCAATCTCGATTTCCACGTCGTCGACACTTTTGAGTGCTTTTTCAAGAATCGATTCGATATCGACTTCCTCGACAAATTTTTGAATCGACTTTGGATAGTCTTTGGCGTGCTGTTCAATGACTTTTTCGACATTCAATTTTTTCAGAGCGGCTCGAACCGATTCGGGAAGGTCTTGAACGGATTCACGAATTTCTTCCTGGGCTTCGGCGATCGACTCCTGAATTTCCTTGTCGAGGCCTTTGAATTCTTTTGAAAGCTCGTTCAGGATTTCCTGAGCTTCCTCCTTGCTGATTTCTTTTTTGCTTTTTCGCTCTTGTCGTTCGTCCTCGGCTTCCGTCCGCTCACGGCGTTCCTGCCGCTCACGTCTTTCCCGGCGTTCTTCGCGTTCTACCGCTCGTTCTCGCTCTTGGCGTTCGCGGCGGCTCGCGCGTTCTTTCCGTTCTTCTTCTTGGACGCCCGCGTTGGACTTGGAAGCCAGCGAAGGCGAAAAGGGAAGTCCAATTGCGACAATGGCCACCAGGGCGATCCAGCCTGCCGCGGACAATTTGGGTTTGGATTGTCCATTCATGATCATCGTGATTCTCCGTTTGAGTAACTGAAAGTGACTGAACCCCAGGGCCGTCGACGGCAAACGGGGGGAAGCGTCTGCCAGGAAGTCGACGGTGTCCAGGAGCAAGTTAGCATAGGATTCCGCGTGCTCGGGAAGCATGTTGATGACCCAGGCATCGCAGACCTCTTCTTCGAACTGGCGAATCTTGCGATTGGCCAGCCAAACGAGAGGGCACCACCAGAACGCAGTGGTGACAACTATTTCAAGCCAACGAAACCAGTGATGGCGACAACGCAAATGCACCAGTTCGTGGGCAATCAGAGAATCCAACTGGTCGTCACCAAGTTTTTCGACCAGCTTGCGAGGAAGGATTAAATAAGCCGTTTGAGCGGTCGGCCAGATCATTGGAGATACAGGGCCGTCAACCAAAACCGCTTTCGGTGTTTTCAAGAGGCCCAGTTCTCGGGCCATTTTATGCAAGTGTAATTCGACGCGTTCGGTCGCCTGTTTGCGGTGTCCCGCCAAACGAATCAGTCTGGAAAAGGAATTGCCTTTCAAATAAATCCGCCAAGCCCAAATCAAACTTCCCACCAACCAAATGATCAATGCGGGAATGGCGAGCCGAAAAAGCGTGGTTGCCAAACCGGCCGAAGAGGAGCGCGAACGAATGTCGGAAAGCCGTCGAGTTTCTACGGCGGATGCTGCTCGTTCTGATTCCGCGCGATCCAGGCCCGGTTGATCGGCAAGCATGACGTTTTCAGGTAGGAACTCGCGTTCCGACCATTCGGTTTCATTCAACTCAGGCGAAAACGAATCGGATGGACGAGGCTCCGCCAAAGGGAGGATTGCAAACTCGTTGTCCGTCGGTTTCTGATCCAATTGGAAGAAATAACCGAAATTGGAATCGATCTTGAATCGATTCCCGGTCCGCTCGTCGATCGCCGCTTCCGATTCAACGGCTGGTGCATGCAGGTCGGCGACCAGGTTGGTTTCCGTTTCCCCAACTGGCAATCTCGGGTCGGGAATCAATGGCAATGAAACGATGGGTGGCGTGACAAGTTTCACCAGCACCAGGATCCAGATCAGGTGCAGCGCGGCCGGGTTCTTCCAGTAGCGTGCGACGACCAATGCGAGCAGGCCCAACACGGAAGCAACAACGATATTGCTGAGAATCGCGGCGAAAAACTCAAGCATGTTCAGCTTCTCCGTTTCTTGGATTTGTCCGTCGTGGTGTTCGAGATTTCATCGATGAGATCGCGAAGTTTTTTCCGTTGATTCGGAGTTACGCCTTCATTCCTGATCAATTGCATTAACAACGGGGTTTGGGAACCCTCACAAAGATTGTCAGCAATTCCCTGCAACCTTCGAGCAAGCAATTCATCCAACGTGACCGACGCCGAAAAGGTATGAGCCAGTTGGGAGCGATCCCGACTGACAAATTCTTTCCGTTCCAGACGGGCAAGCAACTTCTTGACCGTGGCATAGTCCGATTCCGTGTTTCTGGAATAAACCTGTTCTGTGATTTCACGGATGCTCGTTGCACCCTGCTCCCACAAAACACGAAGCACCGCGAGTTCGGCGTCCGTTACATCCTGCGAATTTCTAGGCATTTCCCGATTTTCTCCAAGTCACATAGGGCCGTATTTTTGAAGTCCCAATCGGTAGTGGAGACAATTCGTCTCTGGTTGGCTTTTATTGTGAGACTACTTGTCTCACCTGTCAAGCTTTTTTTGAAAAATAGTTTCACCAGCAAGCGTGAAGGCGGCAGAGATCGGGGACATGGCCGCCAAAGAAGGTGCCAACCGCTGGTGGCCCCTGTGAATCTTGAACCTGAGCGGTTCGGGCAGATGATGCCAAAAAAAGGTGGTGCGGGAAGTGAAGTGGGAAAACCTGGCCCGCAACCACCGTCTATTCTGACCCGTTACCGAATCAACTCGTCTCCATTTCGGAGTGATGCCCCACGATCCTTGGCGGAGCCGCTCACGTAACTAGTTGCTACGTTGCGAAAGGCAAATCCGACCCCATTGGGCGTGCAGGTAAGCCAAGCCATTCAAAATGTGGCTATTCAGAAACATGAGCCCAAAACCGAGAAGACAAAATCCCGATGCTTCCGCGGAAGTGTCGATTTGCCAATCGCCAATGCTCATCTGATTTCCGGGGATGTGGATCAACAAGGGCGATGCCATCAGTGCCAAGGGGATCACCAACAAGCTCAGCGAGAACGCGAAGGAGATCACACCAAGAGGGAACTTCAGGAATAGATAGCCAACGTTGGCCCAAGTTTTCCCGTGGAACGCGAGTCCTTTTACTCTTTGCCACATTCCGGTTGGAGTTGGGCGTTGATCCAATACTTTGCGAATCGGCGAATTCAAGAGCTTTCGCGACAATGCCATTTCGATTCGCGCGAATCCGTTTGCCAGTAAAAGCGTTCCCAGCAGGATCGGAATGCCGATCCAGATAATGACCGTTCCAAGGCCGGTCGAGAACCCCGTAATCAATAAGACAAAGTAGATAATGCCAAGCGGAAAGGAGAGTAGGAGGTAGGCCGCGTTTTTGTAAGTTTGCGGCGAAGCGATCGCATTGAAAAATCCTCCACCAGGAAAAACGCCGCTGGTAAACAACCCGATGTTTTCCAGGTTGTTGGGCTGGCCGGTGTGTTGAGTTTTCACCGGAGGCTGGGGTGCCTGCGGTTGCCAATCTTCCGTTTGAAAATCATTTTGAAAGGGCTGCTTGTGAATGGCCGTTGGCCCAACGGTTGGTGCCGCGACATTGGCAGCGACCATCGATTGCCTTGGTTCGGGGCCGGAAGTCAGAGCACGCCGGTCACCCACGTTGACCGATTGCACATCGGATTTGACATCGGCGATCTGCTGATATCGAAGCTGCGGCTCTTTCTCCAGGGTTTGCAGGACAATTTCATCCAATCGAATATCTACGGAGACCTTTTGTGAAGGAGGCGCGAAACGCCCCAATGGCAGTTCGCCGGTCAGCAATTCATAGAAGACGACGCCCAGCGAGTAGATGTCGGCACGATGATCGACGGCCGTTGGTTTCTCAAACTGTTCGGGCGCCATGTAATGCATTGTGCCCATCACATGATGGGTTTTCGTTAGCGTTGGGCCGACGGTCGCTTTGTTAAGGATTTTGGCCAATCCAAAATCGGCAATTTTCACGTTGCCGTCGGTGTCGAGCAAAATGTTTTCAGGTTTGATATCCCGGTGAACGATTCCGTTGTCATGGGCATATTGCAAAGCGTCACAAACGGCCGGCACAATTTGCAAAGCCGTCATCGGGTCCAGCTTTTCCGAGCGAATCATCTGACGAAGATTGACTCCGTCGACGAATTCCATAATGAAAAAGTAGAGCCCGTTGACCTGGCCAAAGTCATGAACCGTAACGATATTTGGATGACTGAGGCGGGCAAGTGCTTTGGCTTCTCGTTCAAAACGGTTCGCAAAATCCTGTTTGCTTTGCTCGTCCGGGCGAATGATCTTCAATGCGACAAGGCGATCCAAGCTTTTTTGCCTTGCGCAATAGACGCTACCCATCCCGCCGCGACCGACCAGACGCAAGATTTCGAGTTGCGGAAAGTTGCGTTTGAGGACTTCCGGGTCGATTCCCGAGACGTCTTCGCCAAGGGTTTCCAGCGCCGTCTCATCGCCGAATGAAGACTGTCCGTGCCATGACTGAAGTCCCAATTTCATGAGGCAGGCAGGGCAGGGGGCATTCCCGTTCGCGTTGGCTTTCGATTCCGGGATGGTCCCGTCGCAGGAGGGGCATTTGACCGACATTTCGTCTTTTTTCCCTGATTTTCCCGAGAATGGATTCATCGTAATTTCCTGTAGGCTTGGTTACTCAACCCTAACTGAAGGATTTCGGGGAAAAGGTTACAGGAAAATGTAAAACTTTTTTCACCTGGGTTCAGGCGTGCGTTTTAGCCTCTTAAGGTCTCGAACATTTGCTGGATTTCGCCGTCGATATCGTCTTCCTTGGCGACCGTTTGTGCGATTTGTTTTCGCAGGAACTCACCGAATTTCTGACGCATCCGATGAATGGCAACTTTTCCCGCCACTTCGCTCATTTTCAATTCTTCGGAAACTTCCGCGACCGTCTTTTGATCCGACTTGCCTCCCAGGAACGGTTTTAGCCGCTCGTATTGCTCGCCCTTGCCCCGGGATTCGAAGTAGATTTGCAGGTCGGATTGGGCTCTTTCCAAAAGCGTCATGGCCCAGCGTTTCTCGAATTCCGATTCGGGCGTCGAAGACTGGATCGGTTCATTTCGGTAGCGACTGTCGGCTTGTTCCGCATCGAAGGATATGACCTTGGCATTTCCTCCACGCTTCTGAGCGTTCTGATGATCGTGGACGTTATTCACGTAGTTCTTGAGGGCGGCCAGCAGGAACGAGCGAAATTTTCCCAACTCGGGATTCGCGGAACGCAAATCGTCCCTTCGTAGAAGGTCAGCAAGAAACCCTTGAACCAAATCGGCCGATGTATTGCTGTCGTAGCCCTTGTTGCGCAAAAAGGAGTAAAGCGGAAACCAGTAGGTCTCGCAAAGTTGCTGAAGCGCATCGCGACGTTTGGTCAAATCGCCGTCGGAGTCTTCCGATGCTTGACGAACCATGCTCCAGTGAGTCGAAGCAAAACGATGGTATCGCGATTCTTTTCCTTGGTCCTTCATCTAGCTCGTTTCAGCCCATATGGGCAGCGTGTTTGTTGAGCGAAAACTGAGTCTAGTTGAGCGAGAACTGGCCTTGGCCAGTAACCTCGATGATTTCGATTCTTGAAAACACCGTTGGATCATCACAACTGATACCCACAAACTCGTCATCCGGAAGCTTGTTGAACCGATCGCACTTGAGGTTTTTGAAATCGGTTTTGATTCGAGAGACGACTTTGCCATCTATGATACCCGTAACGCCGTCTTTGCGAACTTGGACCATCATCGTGTGTTCGCGATTTGGCTGAAGGTATCTGACAAATTTTTTGCGATATTGGTTATGGCGAGAACCGTCCACGCTGAATGCGAAGTCGCCAAAGGGGCCTCCGACTTGCCAAGTAAACGAGTCATAGTGGCCATTGGGCATGATCAAACCAACGTGGTTTCGTAGGTTTGGCTGCTTAAATACCGCGATAAAATCGTATTCTTCCGGAGGCTTGTAGGGAAATTGAACCCGCGGAACAAAATCCCGGGAACGACAGACCAGATTGCCATCGGCTGCCTTCTGCCAATCTCCCTTGACCACGTATCGATTTCGAAAATGGTGCAGTAAGTCAATTTTTTTTCCGGTCCCTGGAGTCGCTGCGGGCAGGGCCGCGACCTGTTCCCGAGAGCTTTTTTCAACCCGCGAGCGAAAATCGGGGTTCTTTGCGGGGCGGTTTTTCGTGGTCGAAGTTTTTCCGGGGGCCGAATCAGTCGGTCGTGCCGAACTTACGTTGGCCTGAAGTATGGGCGGCAAAAAATGGGCAAGCCGGATCAACGGAATCTGTGAAAGGGCTTTCGCCTGGCTGCCACGTCGATGACAAACCACACGTGTGCCTTCGACTTCGAATTGTCCGAGCAGGTTTTCTGCCGATGCATCGGAGCTCGATGAATTCTTCGAGCCTTTCTCGGGCACCCGATTCGCAAATCCGAGAACCAGGTCCTGATTTGCCTTAACTTGTTCCGCCTTCATTCTCGAGCCACATTCAATCCAGCTGACGAATTCCAGGTCGGTTCCCAGAATCAGCGACTCACCAAATACCAGCGGGTCTCCGTTTTCATCCTCGATTGAAGCCACGATGAAATGAGCCGACGTATCGATGGAATCCAATCCCTTTTGCCGTTCCTGGCGGCCGCCCGATTCGATTGCCGCTTTGACTTCGCGTTCGGTGCCAAATACGAGCGTTTGCGAATCCGCGAAGTAAATAGCGCCGCCCTGAATATGTGGCGCCGGCGCATGCGACAGGCGATAGTAGGTCTTGCCCGCGTGTTCCATTTTGGAAGACGTTTTGATTCGCTCGAGCAGCAAGGCTTCGTTCATGTCGTCGCGAAAACGAATCACACCGCTGTATTCAAGGATGCCCGAAGTCGTCATCGTCACACCGCCAGGAAGCTCCTTTCTATTTTGCGGATTCCTGAATCCGATGGTGATGGATTCGACCGAACGATAGTCGATTCCTCCATTGAGTTGGATGGATTCCAGGTGCGTTCGATACTTGGCGTTCCGATTGAGCAGGTCGCGACCGGCCTGGGTGTCGAGCGCAGCGGCAACCTGTTGATATTCCAACCGGTAGGTGTCGGCTGGGAGGTAGCTCAGGTCAAGCGAGTTCTGCGGCTCGCCAAATACATGGTTCGGGTTTTGGCCGGTCGCAAAGATCCAGATTCCAATCGCGGCCAACACGGCCACCAAAGGAATTCCGAAGGCCAAACTGAGGACCAAACAACCTTTGATCGGTGACGAACTCGTTTCCTGCGTTCGGCTCGCTTGCGCAGAATAAGCGGGTCCGGCCGGATAGGGAGTCACCGGCTGTGCTGGAACCGGCTGTGCTTGAACCGGCTGCGCTTGAACTGGCTGCGCTTGAACTGGCTGAGCCTGCGGCGGGAGTTCGGGTTGAGGCATCGCCGGAATCTCGACATCCTTCGGTGCTTCGTAGTGAATCGGGTGCGCGATCGGAGCCGCTGGTGGATTTCCAAGGTTGTTGGAGGGCGGTCGATCCAGGGAGGAAGAAAGCGGTGCGTTCGCTTGAGGCGTTGCCGGTTGTCCGGCGAACCGAGGTTCATTCGGATTGGTTGGAGGAATTTGCGGCGGAGCGTTTGACACGATCGGAACCTGTTTCGGTTCCCGTTTTTTCTCCAGAGGTTTGCCGATATTGATTTTGGGCAAAAGGAGCAGATCGTTGCATTCTGGGCAACGGATTTGTTTGCCGGCCATGGCTGAACGGGCGACCAGCTTCTTGCCACAGTGACAATTGAATTTAATCGGCATTGGAGACTATCCAGTTTGCCACGGATAACGAGGACTCTTCAGGATATTAAGAATCGCAAAGGGCGTCAAATTTTCAGAGTCACTTGAATTTCAAAGTGCATTGAATTTCAGAGAGCTTTGAAAAATTTGAGAGCATCGCCGCAGGTAACGCATCGGATCATGGCGCTAAGCCGCGCCCTGACCTTCTTGATCCAGATCGCTATCGGAGTCTGCCGATTCGTTCGTCACTTCTTCCTGGATGGTCCGCTCGACAGCGCTGTCGGCAATGGCCCCATCTTCGCCGACTTCTTCGAATCGAACACTGACACGCTTCGACACGCCCGATTCTTGCATCGTCACACCGTAAAGTGTGGTGGCCGCCGTCATGGTCTTCTTGGAGTGCGTGACGATCACAAACTTGGTCCAACCAAGGAAGCTCTTGAGGACGCCGATAAACCGCCCAATGTTCGCCTCGTCAAATGGAGCGTCCACTTCGTCCAGAACACAGAACGGGCTCGGACGAAACTTGAAAATTGCCATCAATAAAGAAACGGCCGTGAGTGCTTTTTCACCACCGGAAAGAAGCGAATTGTTGAACTGCGGCTTGCCTGGCGGTGTGGCAACAATCTCGATTCCCGCTTCCAGGACATCGACCCCTTCCTCGAGAATAATATCAGCTCGACCGCCGCCGAATGTTTGGCGGAACAACTGCTGGAAGTTGGTGCGAATGGCTTCCAACGTTTCGGCAAACAATCGTCGCGAATCGTTGTTGATACGCTGAATGATTTTTTCAAGTTCTTCTTTGGCTTCAACCAGGTCGGTGTACTGGCCGTGCATCTCGTTGTAGCGAGCCTCGGTTTCCTCAAGCTCTTTCAGGGCGTCCATGTTGACGGAGCCGATATTCGAAATCTTCTTTCGCAAGTCCTTGATTTCACTATCGATCGTCTCGCGTTCCTGCGAGTCCTCGTCGTCGAGCGTCGCATCTTCGGGTTTCAGTTGTTCAACCTCGATGCCATAATCATCCAGCATTCTTTGTTGAAGCTGATCGCGATTCAGATTCAACTTTTCCTGCTCCAACGACAGTTGGTGGGCGGCCTCGGTCGCCGTTTTTAATTGCGAACGATGCGAGTTCATTTCACCGCGAAACTGGCGACGGCGTGTCTCCATGTCTTCGCGGTCGGTCGCGACCGAATCGAGTTGTTGTTCGACCTCGTCGCGAGTATTGGTCAGCGCTTGTAGCTGAAGTTCCGAATCGGAAATCACTCGATTACTTTGGCGTCTTCCCCAGAGCAAGCTGGCAAGATCACTGCGATCCTGGGTAATGGAAGTCTTGAGGTCGTCAATTTGCATGCCGGCCGATTGAAACTCGGATTCAAGCTGCTGAACACGTTGGGCAAATCGGGCCAGTTCAACCTTTGCTTCAGTGACCGATTGTTCGATGGCCTCGCGTTCTTCGGCAATTTGCCGGATCCGCGTCTCTGAATCGTCAAGCTCACGAGACAAAGTTTCGATGGATTCCCGGTTTTCGCCCAGGTGAGATTCGTCGGCTGAAATCTGAGACACAAGACTGTCGATTCGCGCCGTCCATTCGTCACGTTGTAGTTCTGCGTCTTTTGCCGTTGCTTCAATTTGTTCTTGTTGGCGTGTCAGGTTCGATTTTGTCGTCTGGTTTTCGCGGATTTGGCCGGCGATCTCCGTGTTTTCTTCAAGCAGTTGCTGGACTTTCGCATCGGACTCGTTGAGTTTGTTTTCGAGCTGCTCAACATTTTCACGAAGGGTACCTTCCTCGTCTCCGAGGGATTTGATTTTTCGCGTCAGAGCTCGAAGCTCACTTCGTCGCGAAACGATTCCGGATGCGACATTCTGAGGGCCGGCAACGATCGAACCGTCAGATTCAAGGACTTCACCGTCCAGCGTCACGAATCTCGCTTTTGAATCGCGGGTTTGTTTCAGATGCAGGGCATCCGAAAGTTTTTTGACCAGCCAGGTTCCACGCAGGAGCGTTTTGACGAAAGCTTCATATTCTGGAGCCGTCTGTACCAATTCATCGACACGACCGACCACGCCGGAGATCCCAGCCAGGTTTTCCTCGAAGGGTGCGCCAATCGGCTGGGGGTTTGAAAATTCGATGACGCCAACTCGCCCGCTGAACGCGACTTTCTCGTCGGCGATCGCCCGGATCAGATTGGAGCCGCGGACAACGATATATTGCGCGTGATTGCCGAGTGCGATGTCGACGAGCGATGCATGTTGCACGTTGACTTGGACCAGATCCGCAACCAAACCAACGATTTCATCGTAGGGTGGTTCCGACGATTCTCGCGCCTTCTGGAGTAACTGTCTTGGGCCGGAGTTGATGCCCTCGAGGTTTCTCTCCAGTTCCTCAATCAATTCGAGTTTTTGCTGGGCCGCGGTCAACTCCCCGACGATTTCAGCCAGCCGATCTTTGCTGCTTTCAAACTCGGAGCGAAGTTCATCGTTTTCTTTGCGGGCCTCGGCCAGGGCGGCGTCTTTTGAATCGGCCTGGTTGTTGAGTTCCTGGATCGTCTGTGTGATGTCTTGGGATTCTACCGCAATCGATTCCAATTCGGATTGCAGGGAAGCCAGTTGTTGATCCAGTTTTTCTTTCTGTTGGATGCCCGAATTCTGTTCGGAGCGGGCCACCTCCATTTGTTTCTCAAGCTCGGCAACCAGGGAAATCAGCTCGGAATGCCGCCTGCGATCGGAGGTGATTTTTGCTTCGACCTGCTTCAATTCTTCCTGAAGGGCTTCCGATTCCCGCAGTCCTTCTTCGAGCAAATTTTCCTTTTGTTGCTTGTCGGTATTGGCTGCCTCAAGGTCGGATTCAAAGCTGTTTCGAGTCCCCTCCAAAGGAAGCAGGCGTTCGCCAAATTTCGTCAAACCTTCGCGTAAACGAATTTCCCTGGCGTCAAATTCCTCGTTCCGTTCGCGGTGGTTTTTGATTTCGGACTGGAGGTTGGCAATCTTCTCGCGAGCGTCGGCAACCAACTCCTGCTTTTCCGCGACGCCGGAGTTGAGTTCGTCCAATTTGGTTTCGATGGAACGATTTTCGTCTTCCATCGCGTCGATCGCCGCCTGAGCTTTTTCGGCGACGGACTCATGTTCGGCTTTGGCGTCCAGCAAGCCCTGAAGGTTTTGGTCAAAATCTGCCCAGTCTCGAGCAGCGACAAAAGTCCTCAATTGCTTTAGCCGGGTCGTGTATTCTTTGTAGCGAGCTGCCTTGCTGGCCTGTGACTTGATGCTACGGTAGCGCGACCCGACTTCTTCGACGATATCGGCCAAGCGAATAAGATGCTGGTCGACCCGGGCGAGTCTCCTTTGAGCCTCGACCTTTTTTGCGTTGAATCGACTGATTCCCGCGGCCTCTTCAAAAATCGCTCGGCGATCTTTGGGCGACGCCTGCAACATTCGTTCAACTTTGCCTTGCTCGATCAGGCTATAGGCGTCCGTTCCGACACCCGTCCCGCGGAACATGTTGCGAATGTCTTTGAGGCGACTCGGCGTCCCGTTGATCAGGTACTCGCTTTCGCCGGAGCGATAGACTCGGCGGCTGACGTGGACTTCATCGGAATCGATTTCGAAATGACGTTCCGAGTTGT
>CAYSXI010000170.1:0-11335 GCA_964434955.1 uncultured Pirellulaceae bacterium | reverse complement strand
CGCCTCTTCCTCATCCGAATCGGAAAAACAGCTGCCAGGACAAAAACAGCTGCCAGGACTGGGCGGGCATTTGTTTGAACATTTTGATGGAAAGATCAACGTTGTCGGGGTCGCAAAAAATCGTTTTCGTGGGGCAAATGCCGTCGAAGTCTATCGAGGCAACAGCCGAAAACCACTTTTCGTCACGGCGGCCGGTATCGATCCAGGTTTCGCTGCGTCTTGTGTTCAGACAATGGCGGGCGATGATCGATTTCCAAAGATGCTAAAATGGGTCGATCAACTTTGCCGTGGCCGAATCCATTGCGGCAAATAGTTCCGGAGCACCGCCAACATGAACTTCCCTTCACTGCCCTCTCCACCATTCGTCGCCGTGATCTTCGCCAACCAGCGAACCGGTATCGAGGACAAAGAATACGCCGAAATGGCCAATCGAATGGTGGAATTAGCCAGCGGGCAGCCGGGCTACCTGGGAATTAACTCCTCGCGCAGTGAAGACGGTTTCGGGATCACCGTTTCCTATTGGGCAGACATCGAATCGGCCATGAAGTGGCGGGAGGTTGCCGAACATCGTGTCGCCCAGAAACTCGGAAACGAAAAGTGGTATGAAAAATACCAACTGCAAATCGCGGAAGTGAAAGCCGACCGTGTCGTTCACAATCCCCCCCGGTAAGCAGGCCTCCCGGTGAACAGGCCTCTGCCGAACAGACTGTTAATTGGTGGGATCTGAGTCGGCTTTTCCGGTTGGGTAAAACCGATCGAATTCGATTGTCGATCCTGCTATCACAAATAACTTGGCCTCAAAGTTCCCCGGAATTCTCCATCTTTTTCATTCCGCTTGCACGGCTTGTTTTTCGTCTGAAACGGTTGGGATTTATTGTTTCGCCGGGCCGATACTCAGATGGAAGGGTTCGTCCTTCATCTCGCCGCCGATGGTCCGGATAAGTTGCCGGACATTTCAAAAATCCCCGATTGAGAATTCAAACGATGACTCTGCGTATCACAGTTTTGAGTGCAGTTGTAGTTTGCTTGGCGGCAGCGCAACTTACGGTTTTGCAGGCGGAAGACAAACTGGTCGCCAAAAGGCTTAACAAGCTGAACTGGCTTTCGGACACGATCCAAACCCAACCGAGTCCTGGTCAGAAACAATCCCCGGTCGTTACGGGCGTATCGCTTCAGCCTGGCGGAGATTTGCTGGCCATCGTGGGCGATGATCACGCCGTCAGTATTTACGACACCTCCAAACGCGAATTTGTCCAACAACTCACTGAGCATCAAGACTGGGTACGAGTCGCCAAGTTCACGCCTGATGGAAACACATTGATTACGGCCGGCAACGATCGAACCATCCGCAGCTGGAACATGTCTCAGCTGGGCCAAAAAAGTTTCAAATCGCAAAGAATCGACTCACTAGACTATGCGATCTTCGATATTGCGATTTCCAACGATGGCAAGTCGATTGCGGCCGTCGGATTCAGCAACAAGTTAAGAATTTATGACCTCGAGCAACGAGTAGAAACGCATTCATTTGATTGTTCGAGCAAGGATATCCACGCGGTCGCATTCAGCCCCAATGATTCGCTGATTGCAGCCGCAGGACGCGATGGCAAAGTCCGCGTCTGGAACTGGAAACAGGAAAAGCAGCTCACTGAATTCAAGAACCACTCGCGACGCATTCGCTCACTCGTGTTCCAAAACAATCACAAACTGATCAGTTGCGGGGATGATTGCCTGGTCAATATTACGGACATCAACAACAAAAACACTGCGCATCGCCTCGCTCGGCACGGTGGCAAGCTCTATGCCATTCAACTCATGAATGACTCAACCTTGGCCACAGCCGGAAGCGACAATGCGATTTACATCTGGAACTTGGAAAACAACAGTCAGATCGGTGTGCTCAACGGTCATCGAGGAACAGTATCATGCCTCGATTCAGCGGGAAGCAAACTGGTCTCGGGAAGTTTTGATACGCGGGTCAGAAGTTGGAACTTTGAGCGCAATGCTTCATTGCAGCCAATCAAACCGCAATTCACATCTCCCCGCTTGGGCGAACAATCGAAACCTTCGTCTCAATGGCAACCTGTCATTAAGTAACCCGGAAACGAAAAGAACTTGAATCCATCGCCGCGGACAAGGAACGCCCGCGGTACCGATATTCATGGAGGACAAACCGTTGGGTCTATTCAACAAACTTACTTCCGGCTTTAAGTCGAAATCGAACAAGCAAACCAAGAATGCGGAAGCAATCCGCGTTTGCCGATTTGAAACCATGGAAGATCGCCGAATGCTGGACGCCGACCCGGTCGTCGCCGGAATCACTTATCTGGAGGGAGACACAGGCGAAGACACATCGCCCGACTACTTTGAAGTCACTTTCCAGGGCGGTTCTAGCTCCACGCAGATGACTCAATTCGTTGTCAACGGCGATCAGGACAATAGCGGTTCGCTTTCCAATGGCGACATCTTTTTCGACAACACGGCAGGGGGACCAGGCGCCGGCGGGTATCACGGATTCCAATTCGACGCCGCCAACAGTTCGGGAATCACGGCCAGCGATATCCTTTCGGTCGATATTTCCGCTGACGGCCTTTCGATGACGGTCAATGTGCAAAACTTTGAAGCCGGCGACAAACTGGCCTTCACGGTGGACGTTGACGAAGTCGAGGGGATTCGCGACGACAAGATTGCCTCAGGCGTCGAGTTTGAAGGCACGCGTTTCAATGCCCAGTTCGTGGACCAGCATTACAACTTCTCCAGTCAAGACGTTTCCACCCAGCACACACTGGATAACGGTGCCAACCAAAACCAGGTTAGCGGGATCTTTTATGACGAATATGATTCGATCATGAGTGCTGGCAACTTGCTGGCTGAGAACGTGCTCGCACTTAACGCCGACAATCAGACGGGCCAGGCAGACCGAACCGACGGTGCGATCGATGTCTATACGCTGACACCCAAGCCGGTCACGATCGAAGGTACCGTTTACCACGACGAAAACGCTGATTGCCATCAAGACTCAAATGAAACGGGAATCGCAGGCGTATCCATTACCCTCGAAGTCCTGAACAAGCAGACGGGTCTTTACGAGTTTGTTGCCACAACTCAGACCGATCAGTCAGGCAACTACTCCTTCGGCGAGCAATACAATCTGCAGCCAGGCACCTACCGCTTGATTGAAGGGCAACCTCAGGACTACATCAGCGTCGGGGCCAATCCAGGAACCGTGAACGGAAGCTCAAGTGGGAGTGTTACCCAAGATACCAATGGTGAGCCCAACATCATTACGGATATCACCATTTCCCAGGGCGGCATGAATGCGGTTGATTACGACTTCTGCGAAGTCAAGCAGGCCTCGTTGAGCGGCCATGTCTGGCATGACCAAAATGACAACGGAGTTCGCGACGCAGGTGAAGCTCCGATCGCAAATGTCATGGTTCAGATCTCGCGGATCGGAAGCAAAGCCGGTGGATTCAACGATCCATTCGCGGCATTCCAAACCGTCACGGTATTTACGGACTCGAATGGCTATTATCACGCCGACATGCTTCCACCGGGCATTTATGAAATCGTCGAGATTTCGAACTACCCCTCGAACGCCGATCCGCTCGCAGGATTCATCGACGGTAAAGACTCGATTGGTTCGGGCACGACGTTTGAAGGCTTCGCCTCAAACGACGCGTTCACGGGAATTGAGTTGTGTGCGGGCGAGGAAGGCGTCAACTTTGACTTTGGCGAAATCCAACCCGTGATTATCAATGGTCATGTCAGCGTTACGACAGGCGGCGATTGCCTGGATCCTTCTGATCCAAATCACCGCGGCATCGAAGGCGTTACGATTCAGCTGTTCGATGATTTCGGTCTGGTTGCCACCACGACAACCAACAGCCATGGTTATTACGAGTTCCTGGGTTTGAAACCGGGAACTTACCGGATCGTAGAAATCCAGCCGACGAACTACTTCGATGGTGACCAGACAGTTGGTACCGCAGGCGGCACCTCGGCCAATGACGAATTTCGCGGTGTTGTTCTCGCCTCGGGTGAGAGCGGATTAAACTACAACTTTTGCGAACACGAAGGTGCCGCGATCGAAGGTCGCGTCTGGGAAGACGGTCCGAACTTTGTCACGAGTGACGGCAATCTGCCGAGCGACTACCGCAGTCAACGTGACGGGATTTACCAGGCAAACGTGGACAACCCGATTGCTGGCGTGAAGATGTCATTGTACTTCTTCAACGACATCCAGAATGGCTCCTTAAACCCTCGAGCGGTCACCTTGAACGACGTGATTGGCAACCACTACTCGCATATGAACGGAATGCCGGGTGACACCCCGATTTACGTTTTCACCGACGCGAATGGTGAATATCGTTTCGACGGTCTGCCCGCCGGCAATTACATCGTTCTGGAAGCCCAACCCGACGGGTTCTCCGATGCGAACGACGTTGTCGGAAACACGACCGGCTTCACCTACAACTCGGAAGTGGATGCGGCACTCGCTCCGCAAACCTTAACCAATACTTTCTCCACGGGTCAGTTGCTTGATTCAATCAACGGCATCCAGGTTCAAGCCGGCGGTGTTTCAAGCTTCAATAATTTCACGGAAGTTCGGGCAACGAAAGAAGATGACCCCAACGAGATTCCACCGGGCGGCGAAGACCCACGGGGCCCAAGCAATCCACCAAGACCACCGGCACCGCCATTGGCACCTGGCTGGTTGCTTTACCGTCACCAAGGCCCATTCCAGTCTTCCGTAATCGGGGGCGCAATTGGAATCGATGTTGCTCCGGAAACGGGGTACACATGGCATCTGAGTGTCATCAATGGCGGAAACCCGCGTGGTGAAAGCATGGTGGCTCAAGACGACAGTGCGGTCTGGATTCAAGCCAGTCACTTGACGGAATTCCTTTGGAGCCGGGACGACATGGACGACTCGGTTTGGACTTTCGCAAAGTCCACGAAGGATGGCGGAATCGAAGTCAACGACCGAATTGTTCGGTTCGGAATGAACGAGGGTCAGCCACTCGCCGGAGATTTCAACGGCGATGGCATTGACGAACTTGCCATCTATGACAACGGTTACTTCTTCATTGACATCGACGGGAACGGAAAATGGTCCCGCGACGATATGGTCGCTAAACTGGGCGAACGTTCTGACCAACCGGTGGTTGGCGATTGGGATGGCGACGGCAAGGACGACATCGGAATCTTTGGCCCTCGCTGGGACAAGGACGCAGAAGCTATCGCCCGCGAGCCAGGCCTGCCGAACCCAGCCAATGATTTGATGGTTCGCCCCAAGAATATTCCACCGGTGGAAGGCGATGCCACCGAAGGCGTTCGCGTGATGCGGTTGACGAGTCGCGGTGGCACGCGTGCCGATTTGATCGACCACGTTTTTGAATACGGTGAGAAGAAAGATATCGCGATCGCCGGCGACTGGAACGGAAACGGCATTCGAAGCGTTGGTGTTTTCCGCGAAGGAACATGGCACCTGGACGTCGATGGTAACGGCCAGTTTGACTACAACGACCTGAAAGCGGAGTTCGGTCAGAAAGGCGATATTCCCGTCGTTGGTGACTTCAATGGCGATGGAATTGAAGAGATCGGGGTTTACCGCGACGGACAGTGGATTATTGACACCAACAATAACCGTGAGATCGACGCGACCGACAAAGTGTTCGAGCTGGGTTCGGAAGGCGTTTTGCCCGTCGTTGGTGACTGGGACGGAGACGGAACGGACGATCCCGGAATCTATGACCGAAATGCTGGCTAAGCGTGATTCACGTCACCGCCTAACCCAATTAAGATTTGAACAAGCCCGGCAGTCTGTCGGGCTTGTTTTTTGTTTTTGCTAACCACCCCGTTTCAGTTCTTTGCAAAATGGTCAATCCTTTTCACGACAAGAGCCGATTTGTCGCACGTCCGTTTGAAACGACGTGCTGGAGCGTCGTGCTTCGGGCAGGGGAACAGGATTCAAAAGAATCTCATTTCGCCATCCAGTACCTTTGCGAGAAGTATTGGTACCCCACCTACCTTTTTGTTTTGAAAAGGACGGGCAACGAACACGACGCCCAGGATATTACTCAGTCGTTTTTCTCAGAGCTAATCGAAAAAAACAAGTTTTCGTTTGCCGATCGTTCGAAGGGAAAGTTTCGGACCTTTCTTTTGACCTCGGTAGATAATTTTTTAAAAAACGACTGGCGCAAACGGTCGGCGCAAAAGCGAGGGGGAAATGCCAACACCTTCTCGCTGGATTTCGGTTCGGTGAACGACGCCGCCGATTTTCGTCAGATTCAAGACGAGCAGTTGACGGCAGAACAATTGTTTGAACGACGATGGGCTATTGAACTTCTTCGCGACGCATTGGAACAATTGAAGGAAGATTTCGCTTCCCAGGACCGGGCCCGACTTTTTGAATTGCTAAAACCCACGTTGACGCCCGGGGCCAGCTGCAAACCCTATTCAGAGATTTCGGAAATCGTCGGCATGTCCGAGTCGAACATCAAGGTCGCCGTGCACCGACTGCGCGACAAATTCCGGCAAAAGGTTCGCCTGTTGGTTGCGGATACCGTTGGAGATCCCAACGAAATCGACGAAGAGATTTCAAACCTATTCGCGGCTTTTTCCAATTCCTGAATTTCTTGTAACCTCCAGCGACCTTTCGTTTATATCCTTAATGTCCAACAAGGAGATAAACATGAAACGAATGTTCTGCTCGGCAATTGCCATGATTTTCGCGATGGCGGGAACCGGCCTGTTTATGATGAACTCCGGGTCTTTTTTCGGGATTGGCCATGACTCGCTTCGAATTGCCGGAACCCTCTGCTTTATGGCCAGCGGACTTTTCTGGATGATGTTTGGCTTGGGACACCTTCGAGACAGCCAGGTTCAAAATACGGCCAAGTAATTCGCCTTTGGGAACGATGAGTAAGCGAACGAGCACGTGTGAAATTTGCAATATGCAATTGGCCGGAGGTCGGGTCGATGGCCTTTGCCCCAATTGTCTGCTCCGCGGCCTCGATGAACCTGCGACGATTCGTGACGATGAAACGCTGGTGAAGGACGCACCCAAATCCGACGAGCCATCCATGCACGATGAAACCATCGCGCCGTCAGCGACCGAGGGAGCAGCACGATCCGAGTCGTCTGCTCCGGTTAACCGAACCGTTGGCGACTACGAGTTGCTCGAGGAAATTGCTCGCGGCGGAATGGGGGTCGTCTATCGAGCGAAACAAAAAAGCTTGAATCGCGAAGTCGCGTTGAAGATGATTCTTTCCGGAAGCCTCGCATCGGAAGAAGATCGAATACGATTTCAAACGGAGGCCGAGGCGGCAGCCGGTTTGGATCACCCGGGGATCGTTCCTATTTACGAGGTCGGTCATCAAGAATCGCCAGAAGGAATTCAGTACTTTTACTCGATGGCGTTGATCGAAGGCACGAGTCTGGCCGACCGCCTTCAGGAGCCCGTCGACGAAACGGATGCCGCCGAATTGATGCTGGAGATTTGCGATGCCGTGGAATACGCTCACAAGAATGGGATTATTCACCGGGACTTGAAACCGGCAAATATCCTGCTCGACCATTCCGGTCGCCCTCGTATTACCGACTTTGGGCTTGCCAAGAATGTGGATGGGGATTCGCAGTTGACTGCCACCGGACAGGTCATGGGCACCCCCAGCTACATGCCGCCTGAACAGGTCTCAGGCACGGTCGAGCTTATTGGCCCCGCTTCCGACGTCTACGCCCTTGGAGCCATTCTCTATTGCATGTTGACCGGGCGACCGCCCTTTCAATCCGATTCGCTGCTCGAGACGCTGACCCAGGTACTGGACCGGGAACCGGAACCGGTCAGCCTGTTCAACAACAGGGTCGATATCAATCTCGAAACCATCTGCCTCAAATGCCTGGAAAAGAAACCGGAGAATCGCTTCAAATCGGTCCAGGATTTTGCTGACGAACTGAGCCGGTTTCTCAAGGACGAACCTATCCAAAGCCGCCGCATTTCGACGTGGGAAAGAATCAAACGTTGGAAGCAGATGGTCGATCGAAACCCGGATGTTCGAATTCAGTCAAAGACCCGCTGGTTCGGCATTCCTCTTGTCTCGATCGCATTTGGAAAAGATCGTGACAAAGGCGAAGAAACGGGAACAGCAAAAGGGATTTTCGCATTTGGCGACAAAGCCTTCGGCGTTTTCGCTTACGGCCGACTGGCCTACGGAGTTTTTGCTTACGGGAAACACGCAAGAGGTGGTGTGACGATTGGCCTGACGAGCATCGGCGCGTTTTCGGCCGGCTTTTTGTCCGCGGGCCTTTTCAGTTGCGGCGCGTTTTGCCTGGGCTATGTCGGAATCGGGTGTGTCAGCCTGGCCTATCAAGCCATCGGCCTGGTCACGATTGGGCACGGGGTCTTTGGTGCCTTTCGATACAAGATTTTTTAGCCCCTGGCATTGTTCCGCCGTCGTCATCGTTCCCGGCGTCGTCATCGTTCCCGGCGTCAAGGTTCAATGTAACCACGAAGCCAACCCTTTGTGCCTTGGGGTGCGACGGAATCCGCCGGGTCCTTTCCATCGGCCAGTTGAAATGCAATTGCAAGCGGGAACTTGCCTTTCGGTGCACCCCGCGTCCAACGACCCTCCCCCTCGTGAAGCCCGCGAGCGACCAAGTCGAACTTGGTTATCTTTCCTGCTTTCCATTCCAACTTTCCGAACAGGTGGACATCGAATTGGCGCGATTGATCGGCGTTCTCCAGCTTCAGGGCTCCCCGAATCTGATTGTTCTCCAAGCCAATTTTCACCGACTTCACATCGTCGCGATTCCACATCGGCGGTTCACCTCGTGTATTGTCGACCAGGTGAAATCGGGCAATCCGCATCGCTAGTTGTTCGGGAAAGCGACCTTTTTCCAACGCTTTGAGTTCGTCTTTGAGAACCCACAGATTGTCGCGCGAAATGGCGGTTTGAAATATCCGTTGCCAGGGATCATTGGTTCGACCGTAACCGCCGAGAATCTGTGAACGGACGCGGAGGGTTTGGGAACCCTCGGGTGGTTGACGGGCAAAACGTTTATCGATTTTTTTTGACTCGATCGACTCAAAATCACCCGGCTTGAAATCACGTAAAGCCGCTTTCATCAAGGCTTTGATGCGTTTGGGGCCGCGATTGTTATTGTAGAAGTAGAGTTTGCCGTCCGGCTCCGCAATGTAAAAACCCTGGGTTGTATTGTCAAAATTCCGGCGTGGTCCCTGCCCCGCGATTTTTCGATAGAAGTCACCATCTTCGTCCTTCTGTTGTCGCAGATACCACTGGTCAAATGCGACCGGTACGAAATTCTCTTTCAGCATGCGAACGACATCTTTGTCTTTGAAAGTCGACTCACGGTCGAGAACGCCGTTGTTTCAGGTACAACCAAGCGGATGACCGTCCATCGCCCAGACGAAAAGCAACTTTTTGTCCTTGGCAGCCGTGTTCTGAGCGTCGACTAAAGACGTCTTCCAGGGAATGGACTTCCATTCTTCGTCGACTTCAAGAAGCTTCTTGTGCAGTTCCTCAAACTCGGTTTGAGTCAATTCGGCATTTTTGAATTCCTGCGAGTGACTCGGCGCCGCGCCGGCAATCACGACAAGAACGGCAATAACAATTGGGAACTGGGCTTTCATGCTCGCGCTCCTGATTAAAGGCCAACGCGAATATTATAGCCCATTCCGAGCTTCGCTATGCGAACTCCCCTTAGAATTATCGAGAGCCCGAATCATTCTTCCGACGAAGTGTTTTGATCTGGCAGCGTCTTGAGGCTGGTGCTTCCGCTTGCCCGTAGTTGAACCTCGTAGGTTCGCCCTTCCTCGCCCTGCATGTAGATTGCCTGACCGTAGCTCGCCCGAATGCCTAGTTCTTTTTGTTTTTCGGGATCATTACAAATCTTCCAGAAGTTCCGCCAAATCTCCTGCTCGAACTCGTTCTGCCCGGCAAGCTTATAAACCCCGGGGGCGTTGTCGTCAGGCTGATCGATGGACACACCTTTGCTCGGCTCTTCCAACTCACCAAAAATGCTTTTGAATACACAAAGGGAGCAGCTCCGAAGTGGATCCCCGGCTTCGACAAATTTGTCATCGAAAGTCACGATCAGATTGTCGATGAAAAACTTTTCACCCCGCACAAGAACTTCACGTGGCGATCCGATCGGGCGTCCAGATGGATCCATTTCGGTAAAGCGAACGAGCAGCGTCGGTTCACCTTTTTCGTTTTTCGATTTCTTGAGAACCTGCACACGAGCCACACGACGATCAAACTTCAACAACTTCATCGACAATTGAAGCTTTTGATATTTCAAGTTGGTTTTGCGAAGATCCTCCGTCTGTTTTTGAAAGTCAGCTTGGAGACTCGTGTATTCCGTTTTTTGCTTTTCGAATTCGACACGAAGCTCATCCAGGTCGGCCTTGGCGGATTTCGCATCGAGTCCCGGTTTCAAATAATTTGAATATCCGAACCAGCCTCCGTAACCGACTCCACCAAGAAACAAGACCGCGATGACCGTTCTTATGGCACTGTTCACGACTTTGACATTGTTGAAAAAGTTGGACATCGCTGATTCATCCTGGGATTCACGGTCGGTTATTACCATCAGGCATTACATTTTATCGGCATTCTAATGGAAGCAAATTCGTGCTTAATAGGCCGAACAGCTCGGGGAATGCCAGCAATGCCCACGCATTCGAGGACGAAACGGGAATATTGGAAAAAATGGATGATTCGGGAGCGTTTTGCGCAGATACCCGATACGTTGTAAGCGAAATCGCTATCGGAAGATGAATCCATCCTGGATCACGTCACGAGAATCGACCAGGAATTCGTGGCGCCCCGTGATAAACGCCCGACCTCGGACCTTGGGAACGATTGCGGCGTATGGACCGAAATTAACGGACTCTTTGACGGAGACGTCAAATGTGGTTCCCAGAATGCTTTCAATCGTAATCATCTCACCAACCGCCAGATCTCCCCGCGCATGGTGGATTGCCGCTCGCCCGCTGACGCCTGTTCCGGTTGGACTGCGGTCAACTTCGCCTTCGGCAAAAACACAGACATTCCGGCTATGGTTGGCCAAGTTCTCGGGTTCGCCAACAAAAATCACGCCATACAGGAAGGACAGATCCTCATCGAAGGGATGCTTGATCGCGTCGTCCGATTCCACAAGTTGCTTGATCTCTTTGCCCACCTGAATCAAACGATTCGCGTTGTCCACCGTTAATTTCAGCTTGAGATCTCGAACGTCCACATACGCGTAGTAGGCGCCTCCGTAGGCCAGGTCATAGTCGATCCTGCCAAGCGATTCCGTCAAAAGCCCC
>CAYSXI010000169.1:0-11471 GCA_964434955.1 uncultured Pirellulaceae bacterium | reverse complement strand
GCCCGAATCAAATAGAGGCAAATCTTGTTTCAAGATTTCTTCACGTGCTGCTTCTCACTCGGAAGGGTATTGATCCAGATCCGCATGGGTGATGCTATGATTGGGGCTCAGTGCGCCCCGGTAATCAAATGTTAGCGGTGGGATGTTCATTCTCTGCCCTTTGGAGTCTTTCGGCAAAGTCATTGCCCCGCAATCGAGTTGATTGATCGGATCGGGGTTCAGTACTTTTCGCATCATTGTCCTGATTCCCGCTGGTCGTTCAACCAGTACGCAGCTTTCGGTATATTCGCGTGTTCAATCATCGAACAGGAAACAAAATGGACATTCACGAACTTACAAAAGATTTACATATCAAAAATGACTCAAAGATTGTGATGCTGGTTGCGGACGGACTCGGCGGTTTGCCTCAGCATCCCGGTGGCAAAACCGAACTTGAAGCCGCAACGACTCCCAATCTCGACTCGCTTGCCGCTCAAGGCGTGCAGGGAGGAAGCATTCCCGTATTTCCCGGGATTGCACCCGGAAGTGGTCCCGGGCACCTCGCGCTTTTTGGGTACGATCCTTTGCAATTTCGAATCGGACGCGGAGCGTTGGAAGCGACCGGCATCGGTTTTGAACTTCAAGATAACGATGTCGCAGTCCGATGCAATTTTTGCACGCTCGATGAAAATGGATTGATTTCGGACCGCAGGGCGGGCCGCATCCCCACGGAAGAAAGCGCCCCGATCGCGGAGTCACTTCGTGCGGTTTCGATCGATGGCGTCGAAGTGTTTGTCGAGCCGGTTAAAGAGCACCGATTCGTTGTCGTTTTCCGTGGCGAAGGGCTGCACGCCAATGTCGACGATACCGATCCGCAGCAAACGGGCCTGGCTCCTTTGCCCGCCAAGCCGAACGATGACCAAAGCCAGAAAACGGCAGAGGTTGCCAATGAGTTTGTTCGGCAAGCCAATGCCATTCTCGCATCGCAGCCGGCCGCCAATGGCCTGACCATGCGTGGTTTCGCCGGCAAACCCCAACTGGAACCCTACGAAGTCGTCTACGGGCTGAAAGCGGGAGCGATTGCCGTTTACCCGATGTACAAAGGCCTCGCCCGACTGGTCGGCATGGACTTGCTCGGCGATTCGAAAACGCTTGAGGAACAAATCGACACGTTGAAGCAGAACTGGCACGATTACGACTTCTTCTTTATTCACTTCAAGTACACGGACAGCACGGGAGAAGATGGCAACTTCGAGGAAAAAGTTCGCCAGATCGAGCGACTGGATGCCGCGATTCCGAGTATCACCGAACTCAACCCGGATGTCCTGATTGTGACCGGTGACCATAGTACGCCTGCTTATCTCAAGGCCCATAGCTGGCACCCGGTTCCCACACTTCTCGTTTCGGATGTCTGCCGGTTTGACGGTCAAAGCTCGTTTGGCGAGTCCAGCTCGCGGGTTGGCGGACTGGGGCAATTCGAAGCCAAGTTTCTCATGACTCTGGCTCTGGCAAACGCTGGAAGAATGACCAAGTTTGGTGCTTGATCGCCATCGCTAGCAGTTTCGCCTTGGACCTTGATGGATCAGCCGGCATTCGCAACACTACGCCGCATTTTCATCAAGGATTCAAGCGGTGGCAAACTCGAATTTAGTTGCAAAACGATTTGCTTTGGCATTCATGCTCGGCCTGCTATTGATGTCGGGTTGCCGACGCCTGGTTGCGCCCGCGCCCGAAGTCACGATGGACCCGCAGCTTCAAGCCCGGAATCCAGTCGAAGTTCCCTTCGTTGATCGGGACTTGATGATGGACGAAGTCTCCGATGAACTCGACAATTATTTTCGTATCAAGTCCGAACAACGCATACGGCTTGTCGACAATGTCCTGATCGAAGGCTGGATCGAAACGCATCCGCAAATCGGTTCGTCACTTATTGAACCGTGGAGGAAAGACTCCACGCCCGGCTACGAAAAAACACTAAGCACTTTGCAGACGATCAGGCGGTTCGCCAGGGTGCGAGTGATTCCGATTCAGAACGGATACAGCGTGGACGTGAAAGTCTACAAAGAATTGGAAGACATGCCGCAACCCGAACACTCGGTCATCGCCGGTCCGCTGCTTCGCCACGACAACACGCTGGATATCTATGACGCGAATCCGTTTGGTCCACCTGTATCACGTGGTTTCATTCCTCTTGGCCGCGACTTTGGGCTGGAACAGAAGATCCTTCAAAACATTGCCAAACGCGTTCAGATCTGCTGCGACCGCCAGCGATAGCGCCAATACTCATTGTTTCTTGAATGGCTCCTGGACCGAAAAGCGCTGCCAGCTTGCTCTGGCGGCCACGCCGATTAGGCTTCCCGTAACGCCAACGCGTTAAATCGATAGGGTAAATACCACCAGCTCCCAATCTTTATCGGGTGTGAGAACCACCATGAGATATCCATCAATGGATCGAATAAAATTTCGATGGTTTCAGGCCGTCGTGGTTTATCTCGCGTTTGCGAACCCCACTTTATTCGCGCAAACCACCGCGAACGATTCAGGAAGCATGTGGACCTTTGAAGACCCGCCCCTGCAAATACTTGAGCAACAATACGAATTCAAACCGCCTAAAGGCTGGATGGCAGCTGTTCGACTCGGAACGCTAACACTCGGTGCCCAGCACGCAGATAACTGCATCAGCTCCGCATCATTTGTTTCGCCGGACGGATTGATTTTGACAAGCAGCCAACCATTGCGAAACGCGATCGCACGAACTCCGAATCTGGGCACAAAGACAATTGACGAGGGATTCCTGGCGGTTGAACTCGGGCAGGAAATCCGCCTACGCTCAAGTCACGACAAGTGGCTAACTTGCGCGCAGCTGAGGAAAATCTCCAATGTGACGCCCAAATACAATCGCGGAATACTGCCTACGGACAATGAGAATCAAATCAAAACGAAACGCGCAGCCAACGAAAAGTTGATTCTCGATTCGGCCAAGAAGGTGAATCCGAACTTGGAATCGCGCATCGTATCAATTTCTCATGGTGCCGATGTTCGTCTTTACCAATACAAGGTTTACAAAGATGTTCGATTGGTATTCTCCCCGCACCTGGAGGTGGCAAGATTTGGCGGCGTTTCCGCCGAGTTTTCATATCCCAGGTTCAGCTTCGATGTGGCTTTCCTTCGTGCCTACGAGAATGGAATGCCGGTCAATAGTTCCCAACACTATTTCAAATGGAATTCAGGCGGAGCTCGTGAAGACGAGCTTGTTTTCCTGACCGGCTGTCCCACCAAGACAAAACGTCAATGGACAAAGTCTCAAATTGAACTGGAACGGGACATCCACCTCCCGATTGAAATTGAGCGACTCTCCAATGCGATAAAAATTTGGAAGGAAAACCTCAAGCCGTCTTGGCGCGCCTGGCCGCAGTTTCGAAACACGATCCTGGAGATGGAACGAGATCTAAGAGCAGCCAAACTTAGGCTTGACGTACTCAAGGACTCCAATTTCATGGCTCGAAAGGCCGAAATGGATCGAGCGATCCGGCAACACATTACAGCGACAGAGACCCAATCGAGAAAATCAGGCGACCTATGGGACCGAATCGAGATTTTGACTCAGCAAAAGCGAGCCCACGAAATTCAATCGAGATTCTACAAGTCGGGCGGACTTGTCGGATTTGATTTGGCAGTCAGCATCGTGCAAGCCTGCGATCCCAATGAAAGCAAATGGAATCGACAAAAGGCCAGGGAAATTCTGAAGGAATGGCAAAACGAAGTTCCCTCCGACAACCTATTCGGACGTCTGTTCTTCGTTGACCATATCAAGCGCGCCCGAAAATGGCTGCCGAAGGACGACACTTTTGTGCGTGAGGTACTTGATGGAAAAGATGGTGGAGAGTACTTGAAAGCAGTCTATGCTGATCCTCGTTTTGCCGAAGGCGGTGATGACGCTGACGAAAGCTCCAAAAACCTGGGCAGCATTGTGATGAATCCCAAAAGTCGGAGGGAACTGCTGGCCGCAGGCTGGAAAGCCATCAAAGAAAGCACTGATCCCGGAATCGTGTCCGCGCGCAAATTTGTGATCGCCCTTCGAAATCATGAAAGACTCAAAGAGGAAAACATTGCGAAAGAGAAAAAGCTAAGGTTTGAACTCTCGCAGACCGTTGCCGACTGCTTCGGGAAAAATTCCAGTCCAGACGCCTCAAACACGCCTCGGTTTTCGGCAGGCACTGTGCAAGGTCTTGTTGACGGCGATATCGTCCTACCCTACCAAACAACCTTTGAAGGGCTGTATCAGCAAAACCTGAAATTCTCAAATCGCCCTCCCCATTGTCTGCCCAAGACCTGGCTGGACCAGAAAGCCTCGACAAAAATGTCAACGCCACTCTGCTTCGCCTGCACGACGGATTTTGGTCTTGGAAGCACGGGTGGAGTCGTGATCAATAAGGATCTTGAAGTCGTCGGCATTGCTTTCGATGGAAACCATGCGGCGATCCAAAGTGAGTACCTTCTCCAAGAAAATTCTCGCACCATTGCAGTTCACGTCGATGGAATTATCGAATGCCTCGACAAGATCTACGATGCGGAGAGAATCGTTAAAGAACTTTTGGGCAAATGAGATCGGAAGCGATCAATCTTTGACCTGATCACTCATCATTCGATGAGCTTGTTTGGTGGCCGATTCCCAGTTTCCGTTGCGAGCTCGTCGAATGATCGCTTCAATCCACTTCCGTTCGCGGGGGGGCAAACGCGTTTCGTCCGACTCGTCGGCTTCGTCCAGTAATGCTTCGATTCGATTCAGGCGTTCTTCACTTTTCGATTGGCAGGCGCTGTAAAGTGCTTTTGAAAACTGGTAGGTCTGGGGGCTAACCTCCCCATACCCGCCACTTCTGAGCCAAAATACGACCACGACTCCGACTGCAACGGCCGAAATGCCAGCCACCAACCCAATGCGCCCTTGGTTGCTCATCTCCATTCCCCGATGATTTCACCTTCATTAATGCTGCTCAATTCAGCAAAGGTAATCAGATCAATCGACTGGGCGATGAAATGGACCGAGCCGTCACCCATCGCCACGTTTCCTCCCGCTGGATGTTCGGCATACATCTGCCCAACGTGAAACGTTGGAAAGTTGATTGGGTGAACGATTGGAAACCCGGTGATATCCAATTCTCCTCCGGATGGTCCGGCGTGAACGAGAACCAGCGTGGCAGCCCCATCAGGTCCGTTTTCCGGTGTTGAAAATCTGGGATGAACCGTCGCGCTGGGAACCACCCCGACCCAAGTCTTGTCGCTCAAGCGTGACGAATGCTCGCCGAGAAAAATTGTGTTGGTGGTGCCGTCACGAACTTCCGACATCTGGGTTTTCGAATTGCGATAGAACGGCCCATCCGCCACTCGGGAAACGTCGCCGTAGATATCAACCTCGCGCGTTTCCGACGTATAGATATTTGAAAACACAATGCCGGTCAGATCGACACCTGCCTCCGGGCCCCAGGCCGATTCCT
The DNA here is from genome assembly GCA_964434955.1 of uncultured Pirellulaceae bacterium. Classification (GTDB taxonomy): domain Bacteria; phylum Planctomycetota; class Planctomycetia; order Pirellulales; family Pirellulaceae; genus JANQLU01. The sequence continues at coordinate 5,997 of CAYSXI010000169.1, read as the reverse complement.
GGCCATGGCTGGCAACGTAGTGCGATCGCCCCAAAACAAGCGGTGTGTTGCCATCGGGCGAGAATGGGTTCTGCGCGTCGTCGACAATTTCAAAGGGCTGGTCGTCCCCGGACGAGGAGGGGCACAAGAACACGGAAAACTGGGTTTGAATGACGTCCCGATGTTGAGCGGCCCAAATAGGAACTCGAAAGTCAATTCGCGAATGTAGATTGGCGCCATCCATGAAAGGCAACAAATAAGCGGTCCAGCCCCAACCGGGCCCCGCATTCCAGGTCACCGGATCAATGTAGATTCCCGAGGGCACGGTGCCGTCGTCGGTTGGGGTCGACGAAAATCCTGGTGGAAAGTACTTGAACGTGCTTTCGAAATTCTGCATCGCCACCAAGTGTTGGCGAAGCCGATTGGAACAGGTCGAACGACGGGCGGCTGAGCGAACACTTTGAACGGCGGGCACCAACATTCCGAGTAGTATGCCGATCACCGCGATCACGACTAACAACTCAACCAAGGTAAATCCACTGCGACTTCTTGAATTCATGACTCGGATCCGAAAACGCGTTCCTGGGGCCAGACAAAATGTAGCACGTGCTACGGATATTTGTAGCAATGGCTACGGATCTTGCCAAGGGGTATAATAGAAACATTGAAACAAAGCACTTGATTAAGCATTCATGGAAAACTCGATCAACGAACGATCGGTCCCGTTTTCACGGACACGGGACCACCACGCCAACGAAACGGCGGAAGATTATGTCGAAGCGATCGCGGACATCATTGCGGACGGCGGCGAATGTCGCGTGCTTCATTTGGCACGCCATTTCAATGTGAGTCACGTGACGGTTTCGCGAATTGTTCGGCGGTTACAGTCTGAGAAGCTGCTGACCACTGAGCCTTATCGACCGATCGAGCTAACATCCGAAGGGACCAAGCTCGCCAACCGGGTCAGGCAACGGCACCAGATCGTATTTGATTTTTTGATGTCGATTGGCGTTGATCAACGCACCGCTGAGATTGATAGCGAAGGAATCGAGCACCACGTAAGCCCCAAGACGCTTGCCGCCATGAAACGCTTTCTGAAAGAACGAACGAAATAAACGACGCACCAATCAAGTCGGCGCATTTGCCAGGTGGGCAAAAACGATATTGCGCAAATGACGATTTGGTGCACGAACCCATTCAGCGCGATCTATTTCCAACACCATTGGCTCGTGAAGCGCAAAGCGGCAAACGGATGGGTGCCAATGATTTACTTTCACCAAGACCAACGAAAAAACGCCCTAACTGAGGATTCCCGTGGCAAAAAAGAAATCAGCTCGAAAACCGTCTCGCGAAAATCGTGATTCCGGTCGACCGAAACGCGGCAAACCCGGGAGCCGTTCCGCATCAGAAGGCCGAAAACCTGGCTCCGCTCGCCGCCCCAGTTCAACGAGCAAAAAGAGTGCCTCGCGCGCACGTCCTGCCAGGCGAAGCCAGACTGGCGAAGTTCGTTTGCAAAAAGTCCTGGCGCTGGCGGGCTTTGGAAGCCGCCGAAGCTGCGAAGAACTGATCACCGAGGGCCGCGTTGAGGTCGACAAGGTCGTCGTGACTCGCCTGGGAACAACGGTTGACCCCGACAAGCAAAAGGTCTCCGTCGATGGCGAGGTCATCAAAAGGCAGCGAAAACAGTACTTTGTCGTCAACAAACCAGCCGGAGTGATTTCCACCAGCAAAGACCCGACGGGCCGCGCGAAAGTTATCGATTTGATTAGCTCCGAGCAGCGCGTGTTCACGGTTGGCCGATTGGACAAATCCAGCGAAGGATTGATTCTGCTAACCAACGACGGCGAGTTGGCCAACCAGCTGACACACCCCAAGTATGGCGTTGAGAAAATCTATCACGTCCAGGTCGCCGGGAGCCCCGGCCCTGAAGCCCTAAACATGTTACGTGAGGGAGTCCATCTCGCCGAAGGATTCGCCCAAGTTCAACGTGTAAAAGTCCGAAAGCGGCGGAAGAATTTCAGCGAATTGGAAATCGTTTTGGATGAAGGTCGTAATCGTGAAATTCGTCGCCTGTTGGCCAGGATTGGACACAAGGTTTTGCGACTCAAACGGATCGCAATCGGCCCGCTCAAAATCGGGGTGCTGCCGACAGGCGGGCACCGCAAGTTGACCGACGATGAGATTTCGGCACTTCGGCGATCGGCCGAAAGCCACGGCAAGTCCGCCAACCAACGGGCCTCCACGCAGCCGCGCGGCGATTCGGAACGAAAGTCACGTTCCGAAGAATCACGTTCCGCCGGCGGACGTCGTGCCCCCGCTCGTTCCAACAAGAAAAAAGTCGTCATCAGTAAATCGGGCACCCGGCGAAAAAAGGTCTCGGGCAAAAAGAAATCAACCGCCGGGAATTCAAAGAACGTGGTATCCAGCGGCCGAGGCAGAATGAAAGCCGCGCCAAAAGCGAAAAGGAAAACCAAGTCGCGGCGGCGCTAGTTGCCGGGTGCCGGGCCGCATCGGCTCCAAACTGCGCTGGCTGAAAAGAATTCGGGCTGTGCGGGCTGAAAAGTGCGCGGGCGGAAGAATGCACCAGCGAAAGTCGAAGGTCCGCGATCGCTTCAATTTGCGCAAGAAAAAACCGCCTATCGGCGGTTCAAGCTATTTCGATTGACTCGACTTGGCTGTGCCCGAGCCTGCGGCCTTTGCCTGCTTGCCCTAGCCAGCGGCCTTTGCCCGCTTGATCGCACGTTGCAGGCGAGACTTCTGGCGGGCCGCTGCATTCTTGTGAATCACATTTTTGTGGCCAGCTTGATCCAGCTGTTTGGCTGCGTTGGGATATTGAGCTTCTGCTTCTTCAACCTTGCCTTCTTCCGCCAACGTCAGAACTCGCTTGATTTGAGTCTTCATTGATGACTTGATCATCCGATTACGCATACGACGAACAACATTCTGTCGCAATCGCTTTTTGGCACTTTGTGTATTTGGCATTTCAACTACAAATTTGAAGGTTTACTTGGACTTTTGCGAACGGATCAATATCCGAAATCCGCCCCAGTTTGTCTAGAGCTTAAATGACGGGAAATCCAATTCGGCAAATTTCAGCGGGAAAAACGGGAGTTTGCCCTTTGGACAGCCCTCGATCCGAAGGCGTTACTTGGGCCTCCCGATCCGGCGAAACCGCACCTGGATCCCCAATTTCTGGCTATTTCTGATAGATCGGCAAATATCCTTTATCGATCTGCATCATGATCAGGTTGCAGGAAGTCGTGTAAGTCGGCGAGATATTTCCCGTCCACGATCCGTTGGCCTGCTGCTCACCAGCGAGCTTGTTATAAAGTTTGTCGCGGAATGGCTTCCAGACCTCTTCTTCCTGGCGATAAACCACCTGGCTGTAATAGAGGTACGTATATTGCCAGTGGCCTGAGTTCGTATTCAGCTTGTGCAACTGCTTTTTGCAGTAGGCCCACATCTCGGGAATGTGTTTGCTCTTGTAGTCACCGGCATTGTAGAGCGCGGCAAGTGCGGCCGCGGTAATCGCTGGCCGACTGGAACCTTTGTTTTTCGAGCTGTAAGAAATCCCTCCGTCGGCGTTCTTACAATCGTAAATGTACTTCTTGGCGTTTTCGATGACTTTCTTGGGCACGGTCAAACCAGCGTTTCGGCAACCCCGCAATCCCTGAACCTGGGTAATCGTCGTCGAACCTTCGTCAAACGTACTGTTGTCTTTGGCGCTCACATAGCCCCAACCACCGGCTTTGGTTTGGGCGTCCACACTGAACTTGACCGCCTTTTCCAAAACTTCAACCAATTCCTCACGACGATCGGAATCTTCTTCCTCTCCGAGGACCTGGGAAAGAAACAGCATGGCGAATCCATGCCCGTAGGTGTATCGATCATCGCGGTTTTTGTCGCCGATCAGACCCGACTTTTTGTCCATTCGAGCAATCAAATAGTCGACGGTTCGTCGAATGTTTTTCGAATAGGGACCCTGCGTCGTCGTCGAACCCGAACAAATCAAAGCCGTTCCGGCCAGGGCCGTGATCGCCGTCGGGTAAGATTTCTGAGGCCAGTAGCCGTTCTTGTTTTGTTTGCCGGCCAACCATTTCAAACCGTTCTCGGTGGCCTTGTCCCATTTCTCCTTGTCGGCCGCAAAGCCTGTCGTTTCCCTCATCGTTCCGCGGCTGGCCAATGGATTTGCAGCCAAAGTTCCGGACCAACCCAGGCAACCGGCGGCAGCGGCGCCACCCAAAAGGGCCTGCTTGATGGCGGTTCTTCGGGAAAGTTGCTTCGACATCGAGAAACTCCAATTCACAAACGGCTTTAAAACTATTGTAACCGTTTCAATTTCAGGGACGAAGATTTGTCATCGGCTTTGACGCTTTTGCCAGCAATTTCGTTCAAAAAAGGCAGTTTCGCAAAATTTGCGGGCAAACTGGCCGGCGATCATCACTCGGCAGGCAATGCACTCGCTTCGAACTTAAGATTCAACGCTTGTCGTCCCGTTTTGGAATCGGCAAAAACAAATAGGAATCAGGAATTAATCTGAATTTGTCCGCCTGAAACGGGGTAGGAAATTTGCCAATCGACGATTGCCCCTCCGTCCAATCACGAGATTTTCAGACGCGAATGGTCCTCAATATTCGGCGCAAATCCTGACGCCAAAGCTCATCTTCGGCCAGTGCAATCGAAGTAGCCCGCCGTATTGGGACGAGGCAAAAGGGACGAGCAATAAGAATGGAAGCCAGAAAGAAACTAGCGATTGGGAATCTGGCGATTCAGCGCTAATTTTGCTCTTTCAGCGTGATCCAGCTCATCAGTCCCAAGAAAACGGCGCATCCAGAGAAAACAAGATCCATCATCCAGCTTGCGAATCGAAAAGGCGCCAACGCACGCATACCCAGACCGCCAAAGACAAGGTCTGACATGAAGAAAATAAATACAATGAACGATATCGCCAGGGCGGCAATGCAAAGTGCCTTCGGCATTCCGACTGTTCCTCGAAGCTGCTGCGCTACCAAGTTTCCGCTCGTTTCAAAAGAGTGGTATCTAAGGTAGTATAATTGGCCGATTTGGGATGTCACGTCGATACGACAAGACAAATCAAACCGAAGGCCGAATTCACCAAAAAAGAATTCGGATTATTCCGTCATCTCAGCCAATTTTCTGCCGTACTCACCCAATTATAGCGGTTTTCTCGGCGATTTGAACTGGCTTTCGACGCTTTCCCTTTTTCGTTTCAGGGCCCCTATCGTGTCTTCATCAACCCAAGCCAACCCATCCACTGATTTTCAAGCTCCCAATTGGGACGACTTTCGGGCCCAAATGCCGGTTACCGACAAATGGGCCTACATGGATCATGCTGCCGTTGCGCCCCTCCCCAGGCCTTCCGCCGAAGCGATCACGACGTGGATGATGGAAAGTCAAAACGAAGGCGACGTCGTTTGGCCCAGTTGGGCCCGAAGGCTGGAAGAAATCCGCTCAACTGCAGCACGACTGATCGGAGCGGAAGCCACGGAAATCGCGTTTGTGGCCAATACGACCTTCGGTATCAATCTGGTTTCCGATGGATTTGATTGGCAACCGGGCGATAATGTGGTTATTCCCGGCGGAGAATTCCCCAGCAATCTCTATCCTTGGATGGCCCTGGAGAAAAAAGGCGTCGAGATTCGCGTCGTGGAACGTGACGGTATCAAAGTCTGTCCCCAACGCATTGCCGACGCGTGCGACAGTTCAACGCGCATGGTGTCCGCCAGTTGGGTGGGCTATGCGAGCGGGTATCGAATCGATGTGGCGGAATTGGCCGAAGTTGCCCATCGCGCGGGAGCCCTGTTCTTCCTGGATGCGATTCAGGGAATGGGCGTTTTCCCGTTGGATGTCAAAGCGGCGAAAGTCGATTTTCTGGCAGCCGACGGGCACAAGTGGATGATGGGGCCCGAAGGTGCGGGACTTTTTTATGTCAGCGAAGAACATATCGACAAACTTCGCCCCATGAATATCGGCTGGAACAGCGTCAAGCAAGGCAAC